>VGYT01000579.1 GCA_016872895.1 Planctomycetota bacterium | reverse complement strand
GCAGTCCGTGCCTCCCCGTATGCGATGCCTGCCATGAGCCCCAAGAGGCCGGCCAACAGGAGATTCGATCTCATGGTACGCCTCCAAGCGTGCCCTGGGCGCGGCTGTCTTCCGCCGAAGGGCTCCCCGGCGGTTCTGTGGCGGCGAGCGGGATGACCGGCCACCCCTCGGCAGCCAAGCGTATGTCGCGCTCAGTAAACTCCCAGAGAAGCACTTTCTTTCCCGCGAGAAGCCGCGGTCGCCGGCGGAGTTCCTGTCGCACCAGGGTGGCCCCGCCGCCATCGCTGATGAGAGAGGTTACGGGCTGGCCCAGTTGGCGGGCCATGTGGGCGACCAGGCCCGCGGACCCGGGTTCGTCCTGCTCGTAGATGCGAAGGAAACTGTCGCCCAGGACCAGGACCTCGGCGTTCGCATCATCGGCATAGGGCGCCTGGGTGTCGCGCCGAACGACTTGCTCGCACGGGATGTCCTCGGCTCCGACAAGGCGTTCGATGGGCGGCGATTGGAGCATCCGCACAATGTCTCCGACGCGCCGGACCGGCGCCGGCCTGACGTCATACGCCACGGTCCCCGGCCGGACCCACCCTCGCACGCGGAGTCGCTCGGCCGCGGCCCTGGCCGCGAGCGCCACGCCCGCCGGGGACCAGTGCGTGTCCTGGGCGAGGTAAAGCGTTTCCGCGCCGCGCGTGCCTGGGCCGCGCTTGGCCGAGCCGAAGATGTGGAAAAGGTCCAGCACTTCGACCCCCGACGCCTGGAGTTTCTCGATCAACTCCCGGGTCTGGCCGCAGACGACCACGTCGGCGCAGCCGGCCCGCCGCGTGAGCCGCTCCGGATAGATGCTCTCCTTGTTAGGCACGGGCATGACGAGCAGCCGGATTCCGCGCGCCGCCAGTTGATCGCGGAACGAGACGATGGCCGGCAGGGGGTCATCGTCGGTGCGGCCGGGCTGCGGGGGCGGCGGCCGGCCGGTCAGGCACTCCAGGCCCGGCCTGTAGAACAGCCACCCGTCGCGCCCGACGACGCCCTTTGCGCCAGCATCGCCCAGCAGCGCGAACTGGGCGTACTGCATCCACGGCCGCAGGCGGCCGGCGACCACGCTGGCCTCCTCCAGGTCGGTCTCGTAGGCTCGCAGGTTCGCCGCGGTCGGAGCGCGCCGGAAGACCTGGAGGGCCTGCGGCCACTCGCCCTGCCGCATCTCCCAGACGGCCTGCGTCGCGGGAACGCCGGCAATCACGGCCGCAAAGCCGATGGCCGCCAGCATGCCGGCGTGCCGCGCGCGTCGCATGGCGCCTCCTAGAACCGAGCGTACAGGAACGGGGCGAACGACTGCGAGAACAGCGCCAGGAGCGACACGACGAACGCCGCCCCGGCCGCCGCCGCCTTCGGCCACGTGATGGAATCGGCCCACTGGTGCGCCTGGAGCGGCACAAAGGCCAGCGCGGCGCAGGCAGCCATGGCCAGGAGCGAACTCGGCGCGTACAGTTGAGCCCCAAGCAGGAGG
>VGYT01000578.1 GCA_016872895.1 Planctomycetota bacterium | reverse complement strand
CGACCTCGTAACCCAGGTGGTAACAGCCCAGAAGCAGGAGCAGACGCGACACACGGCCGTTGCCGTCGCGGAAGGGGTGAATGCACAGGAAATCGAGATTGAAGGCCGCCAGGGCCACGAGCGGATGTACCCAGCGTCCCTTGAGGCATTCGTCCCACAGGGCCAGCATCTCCTTCATCGCGTCCGGCGTCCGTGCCGCCGGCAGGGTCTTGAAGCGGACCCGCTCGCGGCCGTCGGCGAACCGCTCGATGATGTCGCCGTCCTTCTCCTTGTAGCGCCCCGCATCCCAGATTTGCCCGCGCGCCATGTGGTGCAACTGAAGGATGGTTTCCTCGGAAATCGGGACGGCGGCGGCCTGCTGGTGGATCCACTTCAGGGCATCCCGGTAGCCGCGCACCTCCTCTTCGTCGCGGTCCTTCAGGCGCGGCTTGCCGAAGACGAGAGTGCCGATGCGGGCCTGGTCCACGGTCACGCCCTCGATGCGGTTCGAGGAGACGGCGCTCTCGATAAGGGCGTGTTCGCGCAAGACCTTCAGCCGCTGGGGCGACTGGCGCGTGAAGAGTTCCTGCTTGCCGCGGGCCTCGCCCAGGTCGTGCAGAGACCATGACGTAGCGGCCGGAATGACTTCCGGCCTGGCGGAAAACTGGCGCAATGTCATCAAGGGACGGTCTCCTTCACGGCCGGGCTGCGCGTGGTCGCGGCCAGCGAGCACATTCTACCTGGTACTCTTGTGAACAATCAACAGCCGCAGTCGGGGCGGCAGGAACGCATGCGGAAGGGCATGTTACGTGACATCGCCAAGCATTTGGCCAAGCAGGTTTGCCAGTCTGTGAATGGGCCGATTTTCGCCTCGTTCCCAACTGGCGATGGTACTCGGATCAACGCCCAGCCGCCGGGCCAGTTCCTTTTGGGTGAGGCCACGGAGCCTTCGCCAGGCGATTATTTTCTGGCCAAGGGTCTCGGGTTTGGTATCATCAGGCGCGTAGCCCAGGAACTCGATGATCCGCGGAATGAAGCAAAGGGCAGGGGATGAGCGGTTCCTCTCCCGGTTCCAGACCGAGGTTTCGTTGGCACCGAGCCTCTCGGCCACGTCCTTCTGGGTTAGGGCCAGGTCGAGGCGACACTTGCGGATGTGGTCGCCCAAGGTCCGCAATTCCTTCGGATAAGCCTCAGACCGCGGTTTTCTGGCTTGAAAAGCGAGGTGGCAAGAAGGTAACGCAACCCCTGTCCATGCGGATACCTGACGGACCCGAAGCGCGAGTGCCACTGCACGCCGCGCCAGGTCCAGGCGTACATGGGGAAGATAAGCGGTCCGCTTCTGGACCGTATTGACATTCATCTTGACGTGCCAGCCGTGCCGTACCGCGAACTGCGTGGCAAGGTTGAGGGCACGTCGAGCGCAGCCATGCGCGACCAGGCGGGCGCCGCCCGCGACCGCCAGGCGGCCCGCTTCTCCGGCCGCCGCCTGTCTAACGCCCGTATGACTCACCGGCAGGTCAAGAAGCACTGCGCCC
>VGYT01000577.1 GCA_016872895.1 Planctomycetota bacterium | reverse complement strand
CTCGAGGTCTTGGCCGGCCTGCGCGGCGTCGAGATCGCGAACATCGAACTGTGCCTGTAACCGCCCGTAGAAAGGAGCCTGGCAATGATCACGACGAAGCAAGCCAAGACGATCCTCCCGACCATGCGGGCAGCGGTCGCCGCGCTGCACGAGGTCTGGGCCAAGTGCCGCGAGGTTGAAAGGACCCTCGGCCACGACATGGACGGCCTGGAAGGTGTCGTCCAGGACATCGCTGCGGCCGTAGATGACGCAGACCAGATGGACGTGGCCTACGTCCGCGACGCCATCAACGCCCAGGCGGACGAACTGGTATCCGAAACGGACGCCTGCCCCAAGTGCCGCGAGCGGAACATCGACAAACTGATTTGGCAGAAGAACGGCGTGCATGTGAAGTGCACCACCTGCGGCAAGCGGTACACGCCGCCGAGCAAGTAGGAGCCGAGCATGTTGACGCTGACACAAAGGCAAGAGCGGGCCGCACGTCGCGCCGCGAGGGTCGCGGCGATGCACGAGGCCATTCGGGCAGCGGCCTGCACAACAGACGAAAGGATGTGTGCCATGACGCATGTAACGAAGCCGAACAAGGGGAAGTCGAAGGCCGCGACTGCGGCAGCCAAGGGCGAATCCACGAATGCCCTGGAGGCCCACTACAAGCAGCAGAAGGATGCAGCCAAGGCGGAGAAGGCCGCCAAGGTCGCCGCGTACCGCAAGGAGGTGGCCGAGAAACTCACCAAGCCGGACCCGGCGCTCGACGCCGCCATCAAGGTGTCCGAGGCCGGCCGCGAGACGAAGAAGGTCAAGGCCGCCAAGACGAGGGGCGAGAGGAAACCTGGCATCCTCGCGCTGGCGGTGGACGTCCTTCGGGACGCCAAGGCCCCGATGGACTGCAAGGCCATCGTCGAGAAGGTCCTGGCGAAGGGCCTCTGGCAGACGAAGGGCAAGACGCCGGCGGCCACGCTTTACGCGGCCATCATCCGCGAGATAGCCGCGAAGGGCAAGGAGGCCCGGTTCCACAAGACCGACCGGGGCCAGTTCGAGTTGAGCGCCGCCGCACGCAAGTAGCACTAGCCCGCCTCCATGCCACGCCCGGGCGCGTCCTGCCTGGGCGTGTCTTCGGCCTCACGCTGGGCGAAAAGTGGAGCGGCGTCGTGGAACTGCCCCACGCCCTGGAACCTGGGAGGTTCCCGGCTCTCTCTTGAGCCCTCCGCCGCGCCTTCAACCGTCCAGATCCAGGCCCGCGCGTCCTTGTGTTCCAGCGGGCGGACGACCTTCGGCCGCCGACCCGCCTCAGTCATTGCTTCGGCGAGGCGGTTTGCGCCGTCGATGCCCGGCCCGTCGGCGTCGGCCAGGATGACAACGTCGCGGTGACGCAGGTGACGAACGACCTGGATGACCATGTCGACGGCGCCCGTGCAGGACGGCCGCCCGATGGCGTCGTACCCCAGGTCCAGCATGGCCGCCGTGTCGGTCGGCCCCTCGCAGACAAGAAGAGGGCCGGTGCTGGCAAGGTCTTCCGGCCAGAAAAGCCCGTTGT
>VGYT01000576.1 GCA_016872895.1 Planctomycetota bacterium | reverse complement strand
GGCGGCGCGGCCGTCCCAGAGGGGCGGGGCGGCGGGCGCGGGGCCGCCGCCTGCCATGACCGCGCGGTAGCCGGAGAGGATTCTTTCGGGGTCGGTTCCGACCACGCGGTTGCCGCCCACCTGGACGGTGATCGGCCGCTCCGTGGTCTCGCGCAGCGTAAGGCAGGGCACGCCCAGAATCGTCGTTTCTTCCTGTATGCCGCCGGAATCCGTGAGCACCAGCCGCGCGCTGGCCATCAGTTTCAGGAACTCCAGGTACCCCGCCGGGTCGGTGAGGCGCAGGTTGGCCATGGCGGCCACGCGGCCGGCCAGGGGCGGGCCGCTGATGCCGGCCCGCGTCCGCGGATGAATCGGGAAGACGACCGGCAGGTCGCGCTGGATGACTTGAATCGCATCAAGTATGCGGCCGAGGACGGCCGGGTCGTCAACGTTGCTCGGCCTGTGGAGCGTGAGGACGGCGTAGCCGCCGGGGGCGAGGCCCAGGTCGTCCAGTATGCGGCAGGCGTCGGCCTTTGCGCGGTTCGCCAGGAGGGTGTCTATCATCACGTTGCCGACGAGGAAGATTTTTTCGGCGGCCGCGCCCTCGCGGCGAAGGTTTTCTACGGCGCTGGGCTCGGTGCAGAAGAGAAGGTCGCTGATGGCGTCGGTTACCACGCGGTTTACTTCTTCGGGCATCGTGCGGTCAAAACTGCGGAGGCCCGCCTCCACGTGCACCAGTTTCACGCCCAGTTTCACCGCCACCAGGCCGCAGGCCACGGTGCTGTTGACGTCGCCGACCACGAGGACGGCGTCGGGCCGGTGCTCAAGGACGACCGGTTCAAACGCGGCCATGATAGCCGCCGTCTGCGCCGCCTGCGAGCCGGAGCCGACGCCCAGGTTGATGTCGGGCCGGGGGATTTCAAGTTGGCGGAAGAACAGGTCGCTCATCCGGGCATCGTAGTGCTGGCCGGTGTGGACCAGGAGGGGCCGGATGTCGGGGCAGTGGCGGTAGGCGGCCATGAGGGGGGCGATCTTCATGAAGTTCGGCCTTGCGCCGACCACGTTGATGATTTTCTTCATCCGCCGCCGGTCCTTTCGGCCGCCGAAGTTACGCCGTGCCCTGCCCGCCGGCCCTGTTCCTATCGTCATTGCGGCCAGAGGGCCTTGAAGGTGGCGACCTCCAGGCCCTGGGCGGAGAGTTCCTTCTGCACGTCCATCGCCAGGAGGGCCTGAAATGTTCTTGCCCAGCCGCGCACGTAGGGGACTTCATCGGGCAATACGTCCACCGCCGCCAGGTGCAGGGCCACTTCGCTGACCCCGTCGGGCAACCGCGCGAGCGCCCGCCGCAGCATCCGTGCCGGATCGCGGGGGTTGAGCAGGGCCATTCCGAAGAAGGCCCGCGGCGCGGCCAGGCCGGCGCGGGCGAACCGCCGGGCCGCCCATCGGACAAACGGCAGCATCACGACCTTCTTCAAGACCGCCTTGCAGGCGCCGAGTTCAAATCCGACGGGTTCCCGCGCAACCCGGATGCCGCGCACACCGTGCTTCTTTGCTGCA
>VGYT01000575.1 GCA_016872895.1 Planctomycetota bacterium | reverse complement strand
GGCCCACGCGGGGTGGGCCCGCAGATAGCGGACAAGCACCAGCGACGCTTGATGGTAATAGGCCAGACCGAGGAGGGCGTGCGCGCGGCCGAAAACGGCGGCGGGCCGGCTCGGATCAAGGGCCACGGTGTCGCTATAGATGCGGTCGGCCTCGGCAAAGCGGCTGGCCTTCAGCGCCTCATGGGCGCGCCGAACCTGTTCGGCATAGCGGCTTTCGGGAATTTTCTGCAACCCCCCGGCGGGCGGCGGCAGGATCGCGCCCGTGTCCACGTGCTGCGGAGCGATCTCGGCCGACACTTCCGTCTTGCCCGTTTCGGCCGCCGATGCCGCCTCGTCCTTCAACCAGTAGAGGGCTGAACCGCCGAAGGCCGGCGCCTCTTCCCCCGCCCCGCTCCTGTCGCGGCGCGGATCGTACACGTTCTGTGGCAAAGTGCCCCTCAAGCCATAGGCGTCGGAAGGCTCCGGTTCCTCCCCCTCGGCGCCCTGAGCCAGCGAGAACGCCGGTTCGGTCTCCTCCCCGCCCTCCCTGTACGCCTCAAGCCTGTCCCAGAAACCCTGCGGCAACGGCAGGTTTTCCGGAGGAACGGCGGCCAAGTCGCCCTCGTCGCCCAGGAAAAAGTCGGGCGACCAGAACACGATCCCGTTGCCCGGCTGCTCGTAAGCCTGCGGCAAGGGGATCGGGGCGTTGTATCCGTAGGCGCCGGCATATGGCGGGGCATACACCTGGGGCGGCGCGAAGCGCTGGTCCACCATCCCCGGCGTCGTCACCGCCGCCGAGGAGGGGATATACGGCAACGGCAGCCCGTACTCCACGCCGGTTCCTAAATCCTCCACGCCGACGCTGTCGCGCCGGAAATTGCTCAACCTGAGCGTCGGCAGGTCGGTCGTCAATCGGCTGCCGGCGTCCTGGTACGGCGTGGTTCCCTGGAAGGACTTGCCCGCGCGCACGTTGCCCGTCACGAAGTAGTTTCGCTGCTGGAGCGCCTCGAACGAGTACGGATCCGACTGCGCCGCCGGGCCGTACGCGCCGTAGTAACCCCCGTACCCCGCGTATCCCCTGTACGGAGCAGCATAGGGGTTGTAATTGCGGTAGGTGGTGTACGGGTTGCCGCCGTACTGAGCCTGCCGGGAACGCAGGTCGTAACGCATCGGAACAAACCGCTGGGCCAGGGCCGTCGAACCTATCATCGAAATCGCGAGGGCGCCCAGAAGTGCCAAGGCGCCGGTCCTTAAAGGCCTCATGATCCACCTCCCCGCAGCGGGCCTGCCACAGCCGCCTCACGAAAGGTGCAGGACCCACCGCTTTTCTATCAGCATCTTCGGAGGCCTGGGCCTCACCCTAATTATAGCCCCGGAAGGATGGAGGGGGTAGGGGAAAGCCCCGGCTCGGTCGGGTTCGCCGCCCCGCTTGCGCCGTCGTCGCCTCGAGCCGCGACCGTAAGAGCCTGCCCTGAGCCTGCCGAAGGGTCGCGGTGACGTTCCCCACGCTGGCCCGTGCCACGGCGGCCAACGTGACCGCCGCCTTACGGCGGCGGCTCGGCA
>VGYT01000574.1 GCA_016872895.1 Planctomycetota bacterium | reverse complement strand
GTGCGGCTGTTCCAGGCGATCAACGAGGTGGCCATGCAAGACATGCCCGACCGGGCGCGGAAACTTGAGTTGCTCGGCCAGGCGCGGCGGACGATCCTGCACAAGGAGTTCGCCGTCCTGCGCGACGTTCTGGACCGCACTGACGCCGCGTGGGCGAAGGAAATCCGCACCGCCGTCTCGCGCAACTCGGGCCTGTCGGACCACCTGCGCGTGCAGGTGCTCGACGTCATCGGACACGCCCACCCCGTGCCCGTGGCCAGGGTCCTGCCGCCGTGGGAAGAAGATGCGGTGTACACCACGCCGGCGGCGCTGGAAGCGCGGCAGAAGGAGTTCGAGGACCTGGTGCACGTAAAGTTGCCGGCGAACAGCGCGGCCATCGGCGCCGCGTCGGCACACGGCGACGTGAGCGACAACGCCGAGTTCCAGGCTGCACTGGAGGAGCGCGGCCGCCTTACCGAGCGGGCCAACGCCATGCAGGCCGACATCGTACGCGCAAAGCCCATTCCGCGCGTCATGGCCCTCAGCGAGACCGTCAACATCGGCACGACCGTCCGCGCACGCCGCGCGTCAACCGGCCGGGAAGAGACCCTTACGTTCCTCGGGCCCTGGGACGCCGCGGCCGAGAAAGGCATCTACTTCTACAAGGCCCCGCTTGCGCTGGCGTTCATGGGGAAGGCCGTCGGCGAAACGGTCGTGCTGCGGAGCGATGCCGGCGAGGAGCGGTGGGAAATCCTGGAGGTCCGCCCGGCGCTGTAAGGGGCGCAGCCGCAGGGCGGGCGTGCTCCCTCGCGCCGGGCCGGCCGGCTACTTCAGCAGGGGGATCTCGCGCCGCTTTCCTTCGGCCTCGTTCACCAGGATGAGGTTCCCCCCGTCTTCGCCGCGCAGTTGCTCGTTGGCATTCAGGAGTTCGATGCCGTACACGGTGCCGTCGGGGGCGATGTCAACGTTGAGTTCATCGCTTAGGCGCAGCGTGTCCACCTCGCGGCCGGCCTTCTCGTGCAGGCGCAGATAGGCGATATCGTACCGAGGATCATAGGTCAGTTTCACGAGCGGTTCTCCGTGGCGCCAATATACCTGACGATAAGCGTGATGGCAAGCCAGCCGCCGCCCTCCTGGACGGCATAGACCTCAACCTGCTTGGTGGCGTATGTGCGGCCGCGCCATGTGCCGGCGAAGGGGAAGTTGCGGCGGAATCCCGTGCGGCCGAACTTCGCCGGGAATCGCTCGCCCTGTTCGACGGTGGCAGTTACTTCCGCCTCGGTTGTGCCGCGCTCAGCCATCCGCGCCTGGGCATGGGGGTGAAGCCGCACGCTCACGCATAGCTCCTTGGGCATCGGCCGCGGAGCATTATACTTGCGCTGGCGTTCATGGGGAAGGCCGTCGGCGAAACGGTCGTGCTGCGGAGCGATGCCGGCGAGGAGCGGTGGGAAATCCTGGAGGTCCGCCCGGCGCTCTAGTACCTTACGTCATTTGTATTTGTGGGTATAGCCGCTTGAGTCTGATTCTGGCCGTCTCGGTCGTGAACTGCCAGTCCACCGATTTCTGGTCCGCGTT
>VGYT01000573.1 GCA_016872895.1 Planctomycetota bacterium | reverse complement strand
GAGGTCATCCACGAAGAGCGCATTGAGCGGACCTGGCCCACAGACTGGACGCCGCTGGAAGTGCGCCTGGACGACGAGTCCGCCGAGGTAGCTGTCCTCGTGCCCCCATACGGGGTGGCACGCGCATTCGCGGTCCGGCGATGAGCCAAACAAGTCCTTGGAGGCCGCTTGGTCAAACTCCAAGCTTCCCGCGGTTGCCACCGACGTCGGTACTTCGCGCGTGGTTCAACCATCCCAGAGGGCTTCGGCCGCTGAGTCGGCTCAGGAATGACCCGGACCTGGGCGTTCAGCGCCTCGGCGACGCGGCGCAGCATACTGAGCGAGTGGCCCTCGTGTGGGGGCGTCTGAATACGGCCATGCGGCGTCAGGTCTCCGTGTCGGCCCGCGCGCCGAAGAGAATCGTGTGGTCCTTGCCCTTGGCGCGGCCGGCGGCGAAGGTGAGGTCGAGCGGGAGCGCGGCATAGAGGGTGGCGTTGGGGTTCGGCTGATCGCCAATGAGCGTGCCGCGACTCGCCTCGGAATTCGTGACGACCACGTCGCCGAACATGCCCTGCTTGGCTGTCGTGCCGACCACGACCCGGCCCAGCAGCGCGCCATCCACCTTGATGCGGTTCTGGTTGTCGCCGGCTCCCTGCTCGGCCGTGCCGCCGATGCTGATCTTGGACTTGGCCCCAAGGTCGCCATTGACCAGGATGGCGTAGCGGGAATCGCTGGCCAGGTTGCCCTGGATGGTGACTGTGCCCATGCGGTCGGCCACAATCGAGGACGCGCCGGTCAGGTTCCCGCCGGTGTGCAGCACGCCGAGCGTGTTGGCGGTGAGACGGAAATCGGACAGGTGGGTCAGCGGGGCCTTCAGCGACTTGACCTCCTTGACATTCCAGACGCCTGAGAGCTGGCCTGGGTCCTTGGCCGTGCCCGTTAGGGTGAACGCGCCCACAGGGCCGTTGGGCGCGGTGACGTTGAGAGCTGCATCGCCCTTGAACGTCATCTTGCCGATGCCGCCCGTGCCTTGGCTGATGATCGTGCCATTGGCGACGCCGCCGTTGACGGTGACGCTCTTGACGCCTACGCCGGTGGCGTGGGTGGCGTTGAGGGTCGCGCCGTCCAGGTTGCCTTTCGTGACGTTGATCGAGCCGATGCCCGCGGCGCCGTTGGCGACGATGTTGCCCGAAAGGTCGCCGCCGTCGCGCGCGCCGACCACGAGGATCGAGGCGATGCCGCCGCCGGCCATGACCGAGGCCCCAAAGCCGCCCTTGGTTGTTTTGATGGCCTTGATGCTGTCGGCCACGGTGATCCGGGAGCCTGCGCCAACTGAGAGGGCTGTGAACAGGCCCAGGTTGCCGTTGAGCACATCGAACGCAACGCCGTTCCCCACGGTTCCTGCCGTGAAACTCTTCAACGCGGCGGCAAAGGAGAGGTCCGCGTCTGTGGCCACGTCGCCGAGGACTGCCGACTCCAAGCCGCCGTCCGCTGCCAGACCGTCCAGCACGTCGGTCGTCTTGGCGGTCAACGTCTTGAGCGAGTCCTGAACGATGATGTTCCCGACGGTGGTGTCGCC
>VGYT01000572.1 GCA_016872895.1 Planctomycetota bacterium | reverse complement strand
GGCGCGATGAAGGATTTCCTCGACTTCATGCGCGCCAGTCCCGACTGGGAGATGGTCGTCGTCCGCGCCTCGATGGAGAAGAACGACGGCATGGCCATTTGCCACAAGATCCGTTGACCAGCCCCGCCGCCGAGCGGCTCCTGAGGAAACATTATCAATGCCTTGCTCCGGTTCAGGCGGCCAGCCAGAAGTGCGCTACCGACTCCCGGGGCCGACGGAGTGTGCGATTCAGATGACGCGACAGGTTATGCGACAACCCCTTGAACCATCGGCGTGCCTCGTAGTGCCGACGGCTGCGGCAGAGCGTCCGTCCGGCGTGAAACTGCTGGTCGAACAGGCCGATCCGACGTTCGACCTTGCCGCGCCACTGCCGGAGCAGCGCCTGCTCCTCGGCGGTATTCTGGACCTTCCAGTTCGAGCGGGTGGCCGCCGTCACCGTGATCCCCCGACGGGCCGCGGCCTCCCGCTTGGCCGCCTTCGGCCAGTAGGCGTTGTCGCCTACGAGGTGGCCGCGGAAGGTCGTTCGCATCAGACCGTAGAGGCCCTGCACGTCGTGGCGATTCCCCGGCACCTGCAGGACGAAGGCGATCCGACCGCCCGGCGTGAACACCAGGTGCTCGCGGACCCCGTGGAACCAGCGTTTCAGCGACACGCAGTAGCCGCGTTGGGCCAGTCCGCCGAGACGTTCTTTTTTGCCGGCTCGGACGGGACGGCAAACATCGACCGGATGCGAGTCGATGATGAAAAGGGGGGCGATTCCTCCCCGTCCAGGGCACAGAACGCCTGGGAGAGGCCCTTCGCCAGGGGCGTCAAGAGCGCCCGACGGTCGGCCCAGTTGGGCCGCGAGAGCCGTCGCGGAAACAGTTTCCGCAGGACCGCGTTGGACTCGAACCACTGGTAGAACGCATGATCGGACTCGAAGCCCAACAACTCCTGGAGGACCGCCAGGCAGAGGACCTCGCGATCGTCCACCTCCGGCGGCGGGCCGGGACGCGGAACCAACTTGCCGCTCCGCGCGACGATCTGGGCTTCGGCCAAGGCGTCGTCCAGAGCGCTGTAGACGGTGATGACCAGTTCCTCCAAGTCGAACGTTTTGCGGATCGTGGACATGGCTTGCTCCCTCCCCAGGGTCACCATGCCACAGATATCGGCCGTTCCACGACAGAACTTCAGGTGTATCAATCACTTACGTTCCCTCGAACCGGAGCAAGGCATAGAAGCTTTTTCCACGTTCGCCCTCCCGCCGTCGCCCTGTGGACTTTGGCGGACAGGTTGGGCTTCCACCTTCGTCCCGGCGCGCCGGGACTAAGGCGGACAAGATGGCAGACAAAGAGGCGTGGGTTCGAATCGAGGACTTGATTCGGGCTCACTCCTTCCCGGCCCCGCGCCGGGATCCGGCTATAAAATGTGCCCCCGACAACAAGAAACCGCTGCCGCATAGGGCGGAAGCAGACCCCAACTAACCGGAAGTATACCACAAATTTTGGAAATGTCAAATTGTGGAAGGGGATTTTTCAAGCATTCTGGGGGGTGATGGGCGTAAGTGGTTGCTGGGGAAG
>VGYT01000571.1 GCA_016872895.1 Planctomycetota bacterium | reverse complement strand
ACCTCCCGGGTGTATTTCCGGGCGCTCTGCCAACTGAGCTACCCGCCTACCGCCGTAACACCATTTCGCCCAGCGGCTAGCAGTTCACCCGCCGTAGCGGGCGGCCGCCGCGCAATCCACATTCTCCAGGCCGCAAACGGGCCACCGGAGCGCGGCGGGTACGGAGACCCGCCGCGCAAACTGCATATGCCTGCCCCCCGACAAAGAGCGCCTGCGGTGATAACCGGCACTGCCCGCCCGCAGGCTACGGAACCCACTTTGTAATCCGCGCCCCCGCCGTCCGCGTCAGCCACAGCGGCAGCCGCCGCCACAGGCGTCCGGCCAGCGCGTACTTTTCGTTGCTCGGAGTGAAGTTCGGCAGTTCGCCGCCGCCGCTTAAGTAGAACTGGTAATGCAGCGGCGTCGGCTCAAAGCCGTGGTGGCGCTTAAAGTCGTACGGCCCGCGGTTGTCGCGGCGGGTGCGGTTGAAGTCGAACCGCCGCAGGCCACGCCCCACCGCGTACTCCATCAGCCGCACGTACATTACGTTGTTGGCGTCCTTCTCCATGCCCACGTCCAGGCTGCCGGAGAAGTACGGCACGATTTCGTCGCGGAACACGAAACTGACGACCCCGGCGATGGGCCTGCCGCCGTCGCGCACCACAAGCGGCACGCAATCGTCGCCGTATTCCCGAAGCAGCGCGTGGAACAGCCCCCGCGAGTAGTTCGGCGACCCCAGCCGCCGCAGCGTTACGCTGTAAAGGTCATAGACCGTATCAAGCCACTCGCGGCCGACCGCCGTGCAGTCGTCGCCCAGGCGCTTCAGGCCGTTGCGGGCGGCCGCGCGAGTTTTGCGGGGGAGCGTGGCCATGACGTCCTCGGCCCGCTCGGGCAGCGACTTGCGGAAGGTGTCGTAGCGGTCCATTTCCGGCAGGTCCAGCCCGCTGGGTTCGCGATGCCGCAGTTCCAGGTAACGGGCGCGAAACTGGCGGCAGAGGTCCCGGGCCGATGCCAGCAGCGCCGCCGCCGCCTCGTGCGAGTCGGCCAGGATGCCGCCGTACGTTGCGTACGGCACGGATACCAGCAGCCGGCCCGCCAGCAGGCTCTTGACCAGGAAGAGCGGCAGCACGCCGCAGATATGCCCCTCCGAGCGGGCCAGCAGGTGCAGCGGCTCGTGCCCGTAGGCCGCCTGGACGGCCCGCGACCAGGCCAACTTGTGAAAGACCGTTCCGGCCGGATGCCCCGCCGCGTATGCGTCCCACGGCCCGGCATCGCGTTCATCCGCCCGCTTGACTTCCGGGGCATCCTGCCGCGTCATATCCGCCTCACGGGTCGCCGCCGGAACAACTCGGCACGCCGACCGTGGCGAAGCAACTTGCCCGTCTTATCCGGCTTGCCCCCCTTGTGACCAGCGCGGGTTGAGGGCCGAGGGAGGCCTCCGGCCCGGTTGCGAGGCGGACTCCAGCCGACCTCGCGGCGCGTGGGCATGGGGTGTCCACTTCCGGCAACATCCCGCCCATGATGCGGGAAGACCGTCCCGGCGGCACACGCCGCAAGTGCCGAATAGTATAACCCATAATCGGCCCAAATG
>VGYT01000570.1 GCA_016872895.1 Planctomycetota bacterium | reverse complement strand
TCGGTCTGGTACGCCGCATCCTCGTTGCAGATGGGCTTCTCGCGCGTCCTGATGCACGTGCGCCAATCGCCGCCGTGCCCCAGCTTGTGGGGCGGGTCGAACTCGGCATAGCCCTCCCAAAGTCCAGGAGGATCGGCCCAGATGAACGCGCCGCACGTGAGGGCGAGCTTGCCCTTGGTCCCGATGATGAGATAAGGCCCCTCGTAGCCGCCGCCCAGGCGCCGCCGCACATCGTCGGGAATGGGCAGCCCCTCGAAGCCGACCTGCAAGAAGGCCCCGTCCGCGTACTTCCAGGTCGTGATGCTCTTGTACTCCTTGCCGTCCGGGGGATAGATTTCCACAGGGCCTTCTCGCTCGTACCCCAGGATGTGCCGCACCGCGTCGTTGGGGTGCACCGCGCCGCCGTTGACCATGTTGCGGCCGAAATCTATGTACTGGTGCCACGCGAGCACGCCGCGCATGACCGCGCTGTTGAACGGCCGCCAGGGCGCGGGGCCGAGCCACAGGTCCCAGTCGAGCATGTCGGGATGCACGGGTTCGGCGGGCCACAGGCAGGGGATGGCCAACTCGTTGTGCCCGCAGTTGCCAACGCCGGCGGCGACGATCTTGCCGAGCTCCCCTCTGCGCACCAGCTCGCGGGCGAACTGCACCGGCTTGTCCGAAGTACGCTGGGTGCCGTGCTGGTAGACGCGTCCGTGGCGTTTGACGGCATCGCGGATGGCCGCGGCCTCCTGGATGGTCGAGCTCATGGGCTTCTCGCCGTAGACGTCCTTGCCGGCCTTCAGCGCGGCGATGATCTGGATTGCGTGCCATTGCTCGGCGGAGCCGACGGAAATGGCGTCAATGTCGTCGCGCTCCAGCACCTGGCGGAAGTCCAGGTATCGGCCCTGCTTGGGGTCGGGGTAGCCCTTCAGCTTGTCCTTCCGCACGTCGCACCGGGCGAGGACCTTGTCGGCCCCGACCCCCTGGGCCACGCCGCCCATCCCGATGTTCGCGCTTGTGATCATGTCGCTCGGCGGCAACTGGCCTTGGCCCAGCACGTGCTGGGGGACGATGCTCACTGCGGTCGTCGCGGCCACCGCGCCTCCCAGCAACTGCCGTCGAGAAATAGTCCTCCGTCCCATCGCGCATCTCCTCTCTAATGGCAGGGCAACGGAACGTTGTTCATCCTAGCGCGCTGCTGCGGCCTGGTCAATCTACCTCCAGCGACTATCGAGGTCGGGCTGCCCGATGGCCGCGTCGGCCGGCTGGCCGTGGCGGGTGGGGGAAGCGTTCCACACAAGCACGCGATTGTCCGACGAACGGCCAGGACCCTGCACCGACCGTTCGGCCTTTGGGCTCGGGCCCCGCGTAGTCGGGGAGTGTCTTCCCTTGGGAACAGAGGAGACATGCGTGAGAAGGGTGGCAGGAACGCCTTGCACGGGAGCGTTGGCGGCGGCGCTTGCGCTGGCCTGCGCGCCGTGGGCCTTCGCGGCGCAGGGCGCGGCCCCCAAGGGGCTCGCGGCGAAGTACCACGACGACCAGGGAATCGCGAAGGACCCCGCGGTGATCTTCGCTGACGACTTCGAGTCGT
>VGYT01000569.1 GCA_016872895.1 Planctomycetota bacterium | reverse complement strand
TCGAACTGGGAATACAAGATCGAGCGGCGGTCGGGAGAAATGGCGAGGCCGTACGACCATATTGATACGGTCGCGACGGGCTTGAGGGCCCGGGTGGCGAAGCTGAAGAAGTACAAGACGCCAGGCGCCAGCCAAGCGCGTGCAGAAACAAAATAGATCCCCTCTTCCACCACGACGAAATTGGTCGGGTAACTCAGCGGCCCCGCGAGCACCTGTGTCTCCTCGCCTCCGCCGACCGGAACCTTCCACAACTGAACGCCTTTCGCGTAGTAAAGGACCCTGCCGTCGGTTGATTCGAACGCAGCAGCGCCGCCGTTCCTGGTCACCTGCACGGGCGCGCCGCCGGGCCCAGAGGGCGCCCCAGGCATTTTCCACACCTCGTGTCGTCCGCTGCGGTTCGAGTGAAAGTAGATCCACTTGCCGTCCCGGGACCACCTGGGCTCCGCCTTCACTTCCGGGCCGCTGGTCAGGCGCCTGGGTGTGCCCCCGTCGGGGCTGATGAGATAGAGGTTCTTCAGCCCTCCCGGGTGCGAGTCGAAGACTATGCTTTGGCCGTCCGGTGACCACCGAGGGTTGGAGGTCAGGGGACCACCTGAGGAGGTCAACTGCACCGGATTGGAACCGTCAGCGCTGGAGATCCAGATTTCCTGGCTCCCGGAGCGGTGTGAAGAGAAGGCGATCCTCTTGCCGTCGGGGGAATAGTCCGGATTCCGGTCGTGCTGGGTGGAGGAGATCAACTTCACGGGCGGACGGGCCGGCTCGCCGGGGCCCCGTACGTCGAGGCGCCAGATATCCGCATCCAAAGATTCGCGCACGTAAGCGAGACGCCGGGCGCTGTAAGAAACCGCCAGGATGGAGCTGTCCTCTCCTATAGGCTCCGGCCTCGGAGAGGCGCCGGGCAAGGCGGCGATTCTCCAAAGGCGGCGCTGGCTCCCGTGCCAGCCAGAGGAGAAGAGAATCTCGCGCCCGTCCGGCGTCCAAACAGGACTCGCCAGCTCCTGGTTCAAGAAGGTCAGGCGTGCCGGCTCCCCCAGCGGCCGGAGGTCTTCCGACAGGTTCAACAGATACACGTCGTGGAGACTGGTCTGGTGAATCCCGATGAAAACCAGCCGGCGGCCGTCCGGGGAGACAGCCGGGCTGCTCGAAGGGACGGAAGTGATCCGTCTTCTTTCACCGGTCTCGATCGACACCAGAAACAAGCCGCCAGGCTCCTGCCCGCGGCCTTGGTCGGAGACCACCAACCACTTTCCGTCTCTGGTCCAGGCCAGCCAGGACGAATAGAAACCGGCTAAGCCGTTAACCTCTGCCAGCCTCCGTTCCTGGCCGCCCAGGGCTGGGATCAGGAACACGGCGCTCGCACCATTGGAGAATAAACGCCTGAAGGCGATCCACCGCCCGTCGGGCGACCAAGCCGGACCGCGGTCCTGCTCCGGGTCGGTAGTCAGGCGGAGCGGTGCTCCCGGGCCGATCAGTTTGACGTAGATGTCATAGTTGTCCTGCCTTTCTCCGTTCCAGGAGAATGCTATCTGATTGCCATCCGGAGAGAAGCTGGGGTCCCTTTCAAAGCCGGGATAGGCGGTG
>VGYT01000568.1 GCA_016872895.1 Planctomycetota bacterium | reverse complement strand
CCGACGTCTGAACAGGGCGGGCAGCAGGCGAGCTCGCCGCCGGCCGTGCCGCACTGGCGAAAGGGCCACGAAATGTCAGCCGGGTTCCCGCGAACGAGAATCGAGAACCTTTCCGTCTCGCGCCTCCTGATGGGCACGAACTGGTGGCTGGGGTACTCGCACACCTCGGCCGCGAAGGACGCCGAAATCAAGCGCCTGATGACCGCCGGGCGAATCGCCGGGATCATGGAGGTCTTCCTGCGCGCGGGCGTGGACACGGTGCTGGCCCCCTTCCCGCCGCCGCACTTCCAGAAGGCCGTCCGGATGGCCCAGGACCGCACGGGCCGGCGGGTCATTTACCTGGTCACGCCCACGCTGAACCTGGCGGGCGACGCGAAGGCCGACGGCGAGAACCGCCGCATCTTCGACGACTGCGCGCGGCTGGGCTGCCCCGTCTGCATGCCGCACACGTGCAGCACGGATGCGCTGGTCGACCGCCGGGCCCGCGTCATCCGCGACATGGACAAGCACTGCCGCGCGATCCGCGCCGCGGGCATGATACCCGGCCTCTCGACGCACCTGCCGGAGGCCGTCGCGTACGCCGACGAGACGGGCCTCGACGTGGGAACGTATGTCCAGATTTATAACGCCCTGGGCTTCCTCATGCCCATCGAGGTCGACTGGGTCCGCCGCATGATCTGGCAGGCCCGCAGGCCCGTCATTACGATCAAGCCGCTGGCAGTGAACAAACTCATGCCGCTGGTCGGCCTGGCGTTCAACTGGGCCACGATCCGCCCCCGCGACATGGTGTGCGTGGGCACCTCGACGCCGGATGAGGCCCGCGAGTGCATCGAGATCAGCCTCTCGCTGCTGGAGCGCAGAACGCCGGAGGTGGCGCTACAGCGGACTCGCAGTAAAGCGTCGGTGGAGCGTAAAGCAAGGTAACCAGGTGACCAGGTGGCGCAGGTTACAGAATCCCCGGCCCGCTACAATTTGAGCGCCGTCGAGACGGAGCGCTTCGCGATCTCCTCCGGCGTGACCTCGCGCCCGAGTTGCTGCGACAGGTAGATGCCCTCGCTGAGGAGCATCGTGGCCAGGCCGATGCGGGCCGTGGGCAGAAGCGGCACTTCGCCCCTCAGCGCGGCCGCCCAGTGGTCCTGCGAGTGCTTGTAGGCGTCGGCGTGCGGGATGCACTTGCCCCAGCGGAACTCGGCGGCCGCGAGGTCGAACGTGGCGCTCGTCTCCAGGTCGCTCTGCGTCGTGTGGCAGAGAAGCGGCGGCCCGAGCGTCAGCCCGCCCTTCGTGCCGGCGATCTTCGAGCCGTCCGTGCCGCCCAGGTGGATGGCCCACGCCTCCTCGATGAAGAACGTTGCGCCGCCCTCCAGCCGCGCCAGGCCCACGCCCAGTTCCTCGACGTCGTATTTTCCGTTCTTCCGGCGGTCCTCGTACATGCCCGTTTCCTGGTACGTGGCGCCGCTGACTGTGCGGACGGGCGGGTTATCGAGGAGGTACAGTATCTGGCCGATGTGGTAAACGCCCATGTCGTAAAGTGCCCCGCCGCTGGCGACGGATTTTTGCACAAATGAAGATGTGCCGCAACCATC
>VGYT01000567.1 GCA_016872895.1 Planctomycetota bacterium | reverse complement strand
TGGCGTGGAGGCAGGGTCCTTGACCATGTGCCGGCGGCGCGGCTACCATGGCCGATGAGAAGCGTGCCATGAAACTTATCGTAACGCTGGACCGCGACGAGACAGGCATGGTCGTGGCGGAGTGTCCCGCAATTCCCGGCTGCATCTCGCAGGGCACGACAGAGGCAGAGGCCCTGGCCAACATCCGCGAGGCCATCCAGGCATGCATCGAAGCCCGCGCGGCCAACGGAATGCCCCTGACGGTGGCGTGTTCGTCCTGACGATTGTCTTACCGGGAAAACTCTTGAACCCCGCCGCCGCCCGCGCTATAGTCAACCCTCGTGGCAAGCCGCGCCCTTGCCGTTTGCGCTGAACTCTGCGGAGGTTTTTCCATGGCTATCCTTGCGTCTCGTTTCTGTAAGGTCGCGCTGGCGGCGCTGGGGACGCTGGCGGCGCTGGCGGTACTCGGCCTGGCCGGTTGCAGCCCCGCGCCGCCCGAAGAGGGCGCCAAGCCCAAGCCGAAGGTCGAGCCCACCGGCCCGCACGCGTCGCTGCTGAGGCTCTTCCCGAACGTCGGCGACGTGAGCGACTGGAAGGCCCAGGGCGACGCCAGGGTGTACGGCCCCGTCGCCAACCCGGCCGAGGGCGTCGAGGCCGTCGAGGCCGACCTGCCCGCGGGCGCCGCCACGCTGAAGGGCTACGGCTACGCCAAGAGCGCCACGCGCAAGTACGCGCGCGGACAGGCGGAGACGGTCACCCTGCGCGTCTTCGAAATGAAAGTGCCGCAGGACGCCTTCGGCGTCTTCAGCGTCAGCGCCTCCGGCACGACCTTCCCGAACATCGGCCTGGCGGCCCGCATGAGCACCAATACGCTGTGGCTTGTCAAGGGCTCGTACGTGGCCACGGTGGACTACTCCGGCACGATGGACCCGACGCCCGTCCTGATGGACTTCGGCCGCTGGGTCGCCGACCAGGTCTCCTCCGCGGGCTACCGTCCGGCGATCCTCGACAACTTTCCGCTGAAGTCGCTCGAGGGCGAGCGCTACTACCTGCACGCGTTCGCCACGCTGGCGATGCTGCCGTTCGTCCCCAGGGGCGATGCGCAGGCCATGGCGCGGGCGCTCGCGCTCAGCCCCGACACCGAGATGGCCGTCATGGGCTACCAGTCGTCCAGGCCGGGCGCGCCGAACTACCTGTTCCTCGTCCGCTATCCGACCGAGGCCGACGCCCAGGCCGCCTACAAGATGTACGTCGAGAGTTACCTGGCGCAGAGCACGTACCCGCCCGAGCAGAATATCGCCGTCGCGCCGCCCGTGCAGTCGTACCTGGCGGGCACTTTCAACGCCGAAGAGAACTCCCTCAGCGACCAGTTGGCCAAGTTGCTGGCGGCCCTGGGCGGGTGAGGCGGCCCGTCCGGCCGCAACCATGGCATGTGGGCCGTGGCGCCGCCCCGGCTCCTGCGCCCGTGGTCGCATCCGTTGTCCCCAGGGCCGGGTACGCCCCGCCCTCCGCCGCTCGGCGACGGCTGCACGTGTTGCGGCGCGCGGCGTTTAGCCGCGGCCGGCACGGCCGCGGGGCGCATCGACCGGCGGCCGCCGCCGTACCGGCG
>VGYT01000566.1 GCA_016872895.1 Planctomycetota bacterium | reverse complement strand
AGGTATCGCTTCCGGCTCAAGTCCGGCTTCCAGCCCCAGGACTTGGCCAAGTCGTCAAAAAACCCTCGGTGGCCTTGGAAGAGGACGTCCACGCAGGGCATTTCCGCCTTGGGGCTCTGCTCTCTCACCGAGAGGGCACCGTCGCACTCCTTGGCCCTCGCGGCGTCGGTGCAAAGCTCGACACCCAGTCGGGCCGCTTCGTCCTTGAGGATCTTCAGGCACATGCGCCGCGACGTCGGGCCGTCGTACGGCCCGCCCCAGTTGGCGTCATCCTGGGTCCAATTGGGGACATTTATCCAGATCAGGGGTTTCTTCGCCGGCTTGGCGGTGGCCCCGGCATCCTCGCCGGCCACCGCGCGACCGGACCAAGATGCCGCCAGCAGGCACGCAAGAAGAACCACACGGCTGACGGCCCGGCCTCTCGACCTCTCGTTCGTCTTCATGGCATCATCCTCGCGGATAGTGTGCCCAACGGCAACAGGAGCAACTCGGCCCTTCGGAGGAGGGGCCTTCGGGGGGGCCTTCCGCCCGAGGCGGGGGAGCAGCGGCGGCGTCCCGATACTTCGCCGGCAGCTTCCCGTCAACAAGCGTCCAGAAAGCATCCATCTCCTTCTCGACATTGCCGTACGATACCTCGCTGTGCGGTGAGCCGAGGCCGGTGCCGCCGCGGCCAACGTCGGCCATCCCGTCAACCGTATACTCGATGGAGGACCGGCAGCCGCCGTTGGGCGGCTGGGGGATGTTCGCCACGATGTGCCCCGTGCCCAGGCGCCTGCCGCCGCGCCAAATCGTGACCGGCTGCCCGACCTTCCACTTGACCTGCGGGGCGATGCCGCGGCCGGTTTCCGAATGCTCCATCAGGAGGTAGGGCTCGGACGGCTGGTCGTAGCCGTTGAGCTTGCTGGGCGAGGTGCAGTGGGCGCCGATGCGGGTGTTGCGAATGGTCGGCTGCCCCTCGCCGATGAAGGCCGGGCGTCCGAACAGCCAGTGGGTGAGCATCTGGACCTCCAGGCCGCTCGTGTCCCCCTCGCAGGCCGCAGGCATCCCCTCGTCGAGGAGCCGCAAGGCCGGCACACACGGGTTCGTGCCCATCACCCTGTAGGACTTGAGGCAGTCGGCCAGGCCGATGCCGTCGAACTTGTTGGCGGCCATGATGCGGCGCAGGCAGACGTAGATCAGGCCTCCCCAGATGAGGTCCTGCCACTTGGCCCGCCGAATCTCCGCCGCCTCCTTCATATAGTAGTCGGCGAATGCCTCGGCCTCTTGCTGGGCCGCCTTGTCCGCCCGCACCACCGTCTGCGCCTCCTGGTAGCCCGGCGAGCCGAAGAGGAGCCTGAACGTGCGGGCATTCCCCTTCATCTTCCAGGCTGCGAAGAGCATTCGCAGGCCGAGGTCCACGTCCTTTTCTTCCTTCGATGCCCCCACCAGCAGGCCGGCCTTGCTCTCGGCCAACTGCCAGACCGCGGCTGGCGCAGGCCCCTGGTCGCGGGGGCACAGCACCACGGCGGGCGTCGTCGCGCCCTTGGCGGCCTCGGCCAGGGCATCGTTCTTCTGGCCGTTCAGGGCGACGATCAACTGCCCATCGGGCG
>VGYT01000565.1 GCA_016872895.1 Planctomycetota bacterium | reverse complement strand
GAAAATACTTTGTCACTATGTTTAGGCGGGAGCCCAGCCCCGAAACCGCGTTCTTGCCCTCAAGAACTCAGATTCAACCGCAAAAACCCCGCCCCAGTTGTCAAACATGCGCTAGTGAGTTTTGACGAGCAACTTCGGTAATGGCCGCGCAAACCGCTCTCCTCGTAGGTCGTGCGTCCTCGCACGACATCGTCGGCGAGCGGGGACGCTCGCCCTACGAAGAGCGCCCGTCGCCAGATTCTGATTACCGATCTTGTTCGTCAAAACTCATTAGGCGGAACTCCCAACGCGGAGATCGACTATCGATCTTGCTCGTCATTCCAGTATTCCCGAATTCCATCGCAGGTTCCGCGTGATGGCGCGGCCATGACCTGGTACGATAGGACGCCGATTCCTGGAACGGCAAGCACAAAGGAGATAAGAGATGGCTCGAACATTAGGACGGCGACGGTTCCTGGGCACGGCGGCGGCCGGGGCCCTGCTTGGCTCTTCCTCCGCGCAGGGCGGTGCCACTGAAACGCGTGAAGTGCGGCTGGAGTTCCTTCGGCCGAAGGAGTTGGCGGAGGCGCGGGCGGTGTGTGGGACGATCTTTCAGCCGCTCGGGACCATCGAATGGCACGGCGTGCACAATGTCCTGGGCGTCGATGCGGTCAAGGCGCACGCGCTGTGTGTCCGGGCGGCGCAGAAGGGCGGAGGCGTGGTGGCGCCGCCCCTGTACGGCGGGGTTGGCGGCCTGAGCGAGCCGCACACGTTCATCATGGACCCCGAAAACGACGTCTTCTCCACGTATCTGCGTCCCTGGCTGGAGCAACTCTGCCGGGAGATGGCCCGCGATGGGTTCCGGGCGATCCTCATCCTCACGGGCCATTATGGCGCCGCCCAGCAGATCGTGGTACGGGAGACCGCCGTGCGGATGAGCCGGGCCCTGGCGATCCCGGTCCTCGGCACGCCGGAATACTGGCTGGCGGTGGACGAAGGCTACACCGGCGACCACGCCGCCTGGGGTGAAACCTCGCTCATGATGCACCTGTTTCCCGGCACCGTCGATCTTGCGCGGCTCGGCGAGCCGCCGTACCAGGGCGTCGGCGGCCGCGACCCGAAGGAGTCGTCCGCCGCGGACGGCCGGAGACTTGCCGAGGCGATCGTGTCCCGCCTGGCGACGCTCGCGCAGAAGATGCCGACCTGGACGCACGAGACGCTGGATCGTTTCGTCGACGCCGAGGCGGCCCTCGTGGCCAGGCAGCTTTCGATGGCCCGGGGCAAGAAACAACTGTGGGCGGCCTGGCGCAACGTGGGTACCGTCATGCGTGACTACGGCGCGCACCTGGCCGACGAACGCTTCGACGAGATCAAGGCCGCGGTGGCACGTTTGTAGTGACGCCGTCAGGCGTTGCCGTAGCATGGGCGCGAGCGCCCATGAGTACCACGGGCGTCTCGCCCGTGACTCCAGGGGCAAGGCCTGCCTCCGCGCAGGCCTTGGCTCTCACGGGCGCTCGCGCCCGTGGATACTCATGGCCAAGATGCCCATGCTACTGGGCCAATTCCAAGCCGGCCTTCTTGAGGGCCGCGAGGACTCGCTCGGGGTCTTGCTCACACC
>VGYT01000564.1 GCA_016872895.1 Planctomycetota bacterium | reverse complement strand
ATCTCGCCGTCCTGGTAGAACCAGCCCTCGTGCGGGGTCGTGTCGCGCCCTTTGCCCCAGCGACACGTCCGCATCTCCTCAAGGCTGGAGTAGTTGTAGAGGCTCCGCCCGTCGGCGATCACCCACGCCTGGCGGGTCCCGCGCCCGCTCCACTTCTTTGTGAAGACCCACTTCGTCTTGTAGATGGCGCCCTCGATCGGCTCGAGCTTCGCAGGCTCCCCCCCGGCCGTGACGGACGCGGGGACCGGCTTGTGGATGGCGCCTTCGACCTTTTCGAACGTCGGCGTGCCCTCGATTGCCCCGGTGATGATGGCCTTGCCGGGCACTGCGGCCCTGATCGTGATCGGCTTACCCGGCTCCCCGGTCGTCTTCAGATCGAGGCGCTGGTAGTAAGTCCCCTCGGCAAGAAGCAGCGTGTCACCCGGCTGAAGCTTGTCCGCAGCCTCCTGCAATCTTTGCCCCGGTTGCACGGTCACGGTCTCGGCGACGAGCGGGCCGACGGCGAACAACAGACAGACAGTCGCGAGCGATCCAAGCGTCCTCATGGCTAGATCCCTCCAGGTTGAGGAATCATGGTCCTATTCCCTTGGGTGCCTTACGGACGCCCCGCCATCTGTGCGAGAAGAGCCGCTGGGGGTCCGCCACGGCGGCCAGCAAGCGGTCCGACACCCGTGCGCGCGGCAGGTCGAGCTGGAACGCCGTGTAGTACGTGCAGCGCATCCCGGAGCCGACGGCATCGGCCTGCGGCCAGTCGGCGGGCAGGGCTGTTGTGCCGCGGCCATGCGTGGCCTTGAACTTGCGCCCCGCGGCATTGCCGACCGTCACCGGTCGCTCGCACTGCGGGTCGCCCTTGAACGAGTCCCAGGCGTTGGAGGCGAAGGTCTGGATGCCCCAGTACGAGGGGCCGACCTCTTCCGGGATCGGCTCGCGCGCTCCGCGCACGGCTTTCTCGAGTTCCAATTCGGTCATGGGCCGCAATCCGGCCCAGGCCGCGAAGGCCGCGCCATCTTCCCAGGACAGCCCGAAACACGCCTCCCCGCCGCGCGGACCGCCCGGCTTGGTGGAGTAGCGTGCAGTCGCGGACTTCTCATCGCGGACGACGCCGGGACGCGCCCCTGAGTAGGTGATCCTCGGCGGCGCGCACCGTTCGGCCCCTGCGTAGCGCCGGTCCGCCTCCTCCTTGCTCAGCGCGTTCAGGAATCTGGCGTACTGTTCGGGCGAGATTTGGTATTTCATGCAATAGAAGGCCGAATAGCCATTGGGGAAGGAAGCGGGAATCTCGCCGCCGTCCTCCGGCTGGGCCCCGCACGTCCCCGCCCAGAGCTTGCCGGCCTGCCGGCCGGTCGGAATCGCGCCAGGCCCAGTCACCTGGTAAGGCAGGGCGTGCTGGGTGCCATCGGTGTACTTGTAGAATCCGCCCGCCGTGAGTCCGCCTGAACCCAGGTAGAACGGCCCCTCGGGCACGTACACCATAAGGATGCCGAGGGCCTGCATGCGCACCTGCGCGTCCCTCGCGGCGCCTTTGTTGGCCGTAAGGTCCCAGACGACCGTGACGCCGCGCGCCGCCACGTCGCCTTCGCCCTCCGCCGCACGCCGCAGGAAC
>VGYT01000563.1 GCA_016872895.1 Planctomycetota bacterium | reverse complement strand
TGTCCCGTCCGCGGTCTCCGGACTGGGCACGCTTATCCAGCGGTATTCATCGCCGCCCGGCACGGAAACGGTCACGGGCGCGGCGCCGTCGACCGTGACACGGAGCGCGGATGGCGCCGCGGGACCCCTCACCCCGCCCCTCTCCCCCAAGGGGAGAGGGAGATTGGCGTGCTTTGCGTTTTCCCCCAAGGGGAGAGGGAGATTGGCGTGCTTTGCGTTTTCCCCCAAGGAGATAGGGAGATTGGTGTGCTTTGCGTTCTCCACCAAGGGGAGAGAGGGGTCGGGCTTCTCCGCATTCCCGCCTCTCCCCTCGGGGGAGAGGCCGGCCCCGCCTTCAGGGCGGGGCCGGGTGAGGGGGTCTTCTTCAGGCGCGGCGTTCTCCCCCAGCGCGAACAGCCGCAGCTCATAAGCGCCCGGCTCCGGGACGTTGAGCACGACGGTGTATGGCCGGGGATCATCCGCGTCCGCGTCGAACTCGACCGCGATGCCGCCCGGCGCGCGATCGTCGTGTTCCATTTTCCAGGGCTCGTCGCCCGTCGGCACCATGTCCAACACGCGCCGCAGCGGGTCGTGGACTTCGTCCCGGCCGGAGCACCACACGGTCAGCCGGCCGCGCGGCGGAATGACCGTCTCCGGAAAACGCCACATCCGCGCGGCGGAGCGCGAATCCGAAAGCGCGTAGCCCTCCATCGGTATCGGCCGGTCCGAGCGGTTGTAAAGCTCGACCCAGTCCGAAGCCGTTAGCCTTTCGTCGAGCACATCCCCCGGGTTCAGCGTCATCAGCCCGTTGATGACCACCGGCGAACGCGTGGTCCGCATGCCGGCGCGCGCCAGTTCCGCCAGCGTCCGGCGGCTGCCGATCCACTGCGCGGTGGCGTCGCGCGGCAGCGCCCCTTCGCGCACCGGCACGCGCCAGCCGAAGCCGCGCTGCAGCGCCGCCGCGGCCAGGATCGCCGCCAGGCAAAGCAGGGCCAGGATCACGGCGGGTCTTTGTCGCGTTTTCATCGCGGTCTCGTTCGGCGCGGCGAAACGCCGGTGGCCCGCGACCTCCGGGCGCGGGCGAAGTCAGCCCGGGCGTCTATCACTTCTTTCTGCCCGCGCCCGGTCGCGGGGCCACCTGCAGGGGCGCGGGCCGTCCGCCGGATCACGGCGCGCGCCTGCCGCCGTCCGCCACCCGCCGGCACAATGCCAGCAGCTCCGCCGCGTTCCGGCGCGCGTCATGGTTCTCGCGCACGTAGGCGCAGGCGTTCTCGCCCATGCGCCGGCGCAGCGTCCGGTCCGCGAGCAGTTCCGCCAGCCGGGCGGCAAGCAGTTCCGTATCGTCGCCGCAGGCGAAACCGCAGGCGCGCTTCGCGATGAAATCGTCGGGATCGACGCGCAGCGACAGGAGCGGCGCGCCGTTGGCCCCGGCCTGCAGGAAGGTGTTCGGGAAACCCTCCGTCTTCGACGTATTCACGAGCACCTTGGCGCCGCGATAGCGTGCGTCCATTTCCGCGAAGGGCACGCCCGGCACGAACTCCACGTTGGCCAGGGTCCGCGCCCGCGCCCGGCAGGCCTCGAAGTAAGCGGCCTGGTCGTTGGCGGGCGCGGCGATCATGACGAACCGC
>VGYT01000562.1 GCA_016872895.1 Planctomycetota bacterium | reverse complement strand
CGTCCAGGACATGCGGCGGATATTCGACGACCGGTCGGTGGACATCGTGTCCATCGCGACGCCGAATCACTGGCACTGCCTTGCGGCCATCTGGGCGATGCAGGCGGGCAAGGACGTGTACGTCGAAAAGCCGGTCAGCCACAATATCAGCGAGGGCCGGCGCATGGTCCAGGCGGCCCGGAAGTACAACCGCATCTGCCAGGGCGGGACGCAGTACCGTTCCTCGGGCGCGAACCGCGCTGCGGCGCAGTATGTTCGGGAGGGCAAACTGGGCCGGATCAGGCTGGCCCACGTGTGCACCTACCGGCCGCGGACCTCTATCGGCCCGGCGGGGGAGTACGCCCCGCCGCCGACGGTGGACTACAACCTGTGGGCGGGGCCGGCGCCGATGGAACTGCCCATCCGCCGCAAATCGTTCCACTACGACTGGCACTGGTTCTGGGACTGGGGCAACGGCGAGTTGGGCAACAACAGCGTGCACCCCGTGGACACGATGCGCCTGATCGTGGACCTGAAGGGGCTGGGCCGCGGCGTCATGAGTTACGGCGGGCGCGTGGGCCTGGACGACTGCGGCGAGACGCCCAGCGTGCAGGTGACCATCCACGATTTCGGGCCGATCACCGTCGTGCAGGAGGTGCGCAACCTGAAGACGGCCGCTCCGAAGCGCGGCTCGGTGCTTATCGAGGGCACGGAGGGCTACCTGGCCGGGACAACGGTGTACGACCCCAAGGGCAACCTGGTCCAGAAGTTGACCGGGCCGAGCACCGACCATTTCGACAACTTCGTCCGGGCCGTCAGGAGCCGGAGGCGCGAGGAGCAGAACGCCGAGATCGAGGAGGGGCACACCTCGACGGCCGTGGTGCACGCGGCCAACATCTCGCAGCGTCTGGGCAAGCCGGCGTCGCCCGGGGAAATCCGGCGGGCGCTTGAGGGCCTGAAGGCGAACGAGAACGTCGTGGAGACGTTCCAGGAAATCAGCAAGCACCTGGCGGACAACGGCGTGGACATCGAGAAGGGACCGCTCGCGCTCGGGCCGTGGCTGGCCATCGATTCGGACAAGGAGAAGTTCATCGGCAATCCGGCGGCCGATGCACTGCTGGCGCGCGACTGTCGCAAGCCGTTCGTCGTGCCGGCGGAGAACGAGGTTTAGCGGCTGTCCGTGCCACGGCCGGACAAGGGCCTATCCGAAAAACCGCGGGTTAGGCATACTTATTGAGGCAAACGCGCCGTTGCGTTTGCCTCAAGAAAGTCCGTTGAGTGCGTGGTTCGGCGGCCGGACTGACATGCCAACCAAAGCCCAACAGCGGGCTTTGGTTGCATATATGCCTAACCCGCGGTTTTTCGGATAGGCTCTACGCCGGCCGTGCCGCACGGCGCACGATTCAGAGGCGGGCCGGGCGGCCGCATCGCCGCGGCGGCCGCGCCGAAAGGAGAAAACTATGAGGATATGTGTACTCGTTGCAGCCCTGGCCGCGGCGTCGGCGGCGCTTGCGGCGGAGCCGCCCGCGTGGGCGACCAGGGACCTGCGGGCGGGCATCATCGGCACAGACACGTCGCACGTGCCGGCGTTCACGGCCGCGCTCAGGTCGCACCCGGAATGGAGAGTAAAGGTGGTCGCGGCGTTCAAA
>VGYT01000561.1 GCA_016872895.1 Planctomycetota bacterium | reverse complement strand
GGAGGGGCAAAACGGCCCTGGCGCTAGCGCCAGAGGGGGTAGAGGGGCGAAATGTTAAGATGGGTAAGGCAAAATCGCGCGCTTTTTGAACGTTTTTGATCGATTTTGACCGGAACATGGTCCGATTTTGCGGTTTTTGATCGTTTTTGACCGCCTGTCATATTGGCAGTTATAGATACTTCTTTGTGGATAACTTTTTCACAAGGCCCGGGGATGCCCGGCGGGCGGTTCTTGGGTGCCGAAAGATGGATAAAATAGGGAAGGTGGGCGGACTCAGTGCGGAGTGCGGAATTCGGAGTGCGGAGCGGCTGGAAGCGCAGTTTACTGCAACCGCAGCAACTCGAGAATGGTGCGGCCAAGCAGATTGTCCTTGTCGTCCTCACCGAGGTCCAGTTGCCGCACCTTGTCTAACTCCGTTCGGGCGAAGGCGACCGTATCGGGTTTCGGATGGGGGCCGTCGGTCCCCCAGACGAGCCGCTTGGCGCCGATTGTGCGGACCGCCTCGGGGATCTTCTCCACAAGCACGACGCCGCTTACGTCCAGCAGCACGTTGTCGCATTCGGCGGCCAGGCCGATGAACTGATCCAGGAGCCTGCCGTCCGTCGCCAGGTATCGCCCCATGTGGGCGATGATGAGCGTGGTGCCGGGAAACGCCTTGGCCATGCGCCTGGCGGCCGCGTGATCGCCCTTGCAGTCAACCAGGCAAGGCGCGCGGTACCGGCCCGCCAGGGCCAGCACGGGATCGATCACGTATTCCGCCAGGGTGCATTCGCCGGCATGAATCTTGACGCCGCGGAAAAGCCGCCCGGAAAGCGCAGCCTGAATCTCCTTGATGGCGGGCCGCTCGTAATGCGGCAGGGCGTACACGTACGGAATCAGCCGGTCGGGAAACTTGCTTACGGCTTTCTCCGCCATGTCAATGGACCGCTGCGTGGTCGTGGACATGGCGAAGACAACGGATTTGGCGATGCCCACCTTGTCCATGACATGGACGATTTCGTCTGCCGTGTACTCGGTGCGGGCCGCGTCGCCGTGCTTCAGGTGGACGTGGGAATCCACGATGCATCTTGGCCGCGGCGGTGGGGCCGGGGCGGCCGGCGGCTCCTGGCCCGCACGAATCGCGCCGGACGCCGCGGCGAAGCCTCCCGCCGCGGCCGTCCCCAGGAATTGCCGACGGGATATTTCTGCACCCACGCCCCGCCCTCCATGCGACCGCCAGCATCGCGGCCGCCCCTGCTGCGCCCGCGGGAACGTCCGAAGAATTGTAGCCGCCCGCCGGCCGCTTCGCCGCAACAATCCGCGTCTGGCCTTCGGTTGTCGGCCCCCAGGAGGCGGCCGCGCAGGCGTCGTTCATAAGTCCCTGGACCAGGCAGGCACGAGGGCGCCGGACGTTCTACAAGTGCCACCTCGCGGTGTACGCCTTGCAGATGCGGTCGAGCATCGCGCGGTACTCGGCGTCCAGGTCGATGCCCAGGGGGTTCTCGCGTGCGAGGCGCGGCGGGGATACGTTGTTGATGGAGACAGGCACGAGAAGGACATAGTCGTAGGCCAACAGGTGGGTCGCTCCGGGCGGGCGAGTCGGCAGCTGACGGAACTTTTCCACGGTGCGCTCTGGGTCCACCGGCCGGTTGCGGCTTACGCGG
>VGYT01000560.1 GCA_016872895.1 Planctomycetota bacterium | reverse complement strand
CATGTGCTGCACGATGGCCCTTTTCAGGTCCAGCGGGTCGATTTCGCCGGCCTTGCGGTAAATAACCTTGCCGCCGGGGGCCGCCAGGATGGTGTACGGCAAGGCGCCCTGCCACTCCTTGTCGAGGGCCTGGGCCAGCGCATCGCGCGAACCGCCGCCGTAGTGGGTGTTCGCCGACGAGACGTGCAGTTCCTTCAAGCGCGCGAGGGCGGCGTCTCTCTTCTCGGGCGGGTCCACGCAGATTGTAGTCATCTCGAAGGCGCGCTTCCGGTACATGCGGTTGACCGTGACGAGTTCCCGCAGCACCGTGGCGGACGCGGCGTCCGATGCGGCCCAGACGCTTATGAGCCGCAACTTTTTGGAATCGTTCGCGGCCAGCGCCGCCACGCCGGCCGCGTCGATGGGGGCCAGGTCCACCGGCTCGGCGTCGCAGCGGGCAAGGGCCTGGCGCGCATCCTCGCGCTTGGCGGCCCACTTGGTGGAGCAGCCGAACGCGCGGGTCGTCTCGACGGGCACGGGCTTGCCTGCCAGGAGGGCCTCGATGGCATTGCGGGCGTCGTGCGAGCGGACTTCCTTGACGTCGGAATCATCTATGCGCCCTACGTAACGCAGCCTGCGCTCGGCGTCGAAGATGAAGACGTGCGGCGTGGCCGCAACGCCGTAGGCCCGCGACGCCGACTGCGTGTCGCCGTCGTACAGGTACGGGAACTTGAAGCCGCGCTCGCGCGCCCGCAGTTTCATATCCTCAAACGAATCGCCCACGTCGGTGTAGCCGAGTTCGTCGAGGCGCAGGGCCTGCGGGTCGTTCGGCGAAATGGCAACCAGCGCCACGCCCTTGTCCTTGTAATCGTCGTGCAACTTGACGAGGCGCTGCTCATACGCCTGGGCCGTGGGGCAGTGGTTGCAGGTGAAGACGACAACCAGGACCTTCGCGGCAGCAAAGTCCTTCAGGGCGTAATCCTTGCCGTCCACGCCCGGGAGTTTAAAGTCCGGGGCCTCAGCGCCGATGGGTAGCGTCCTGGGCGCCTCGGCGGCGGGCACGGCCTGCGCGAGACCAAGCGCCACGACAGCGCCAACCGCCAGCCATCCGTGACAAGGCTTTGCCATGAGGGAGACCTCCTTGTGCAGAGCCGCGGCTCGAAGCGTTGCCTGCGCCCGGCGCACGTGAAGACCTTGCTGCGGGCGCACGGCTGCCGCCGTGGCGCGAAGACGGCGCCTACCGGTTCCCGTACCATTTCTCGTAGAATCCCCGGTACGACCCGTCCTTCACTCGCCGCCACCAGTCTGCGTGCTCGCGGTACCAGCGAATCGTCAGGGCCAGGCCTTCCTCGAAGGGCACCTGCGGGCGCCAGCCGAGTTCCGCCTCGATGCGCCGCGGGTCGATGCCGTAGCGGCGGTCGTGGCCGGGCCGGTCGGTCACGTGGCGGATGAGGGAGTCGGGCTTGCCCACCTGGCGCAGGATTTCGCGCACCACGTCTATGTTGCAGCATTCGCTGCGGGCGCCGATGTTGTAGATGCGCCCCGGCCGGCCCCGCTCGACGGCGCCCAGGATGGCCCGGCCGTGGTCGTCGGCGTGAATCCAGTCGCGCACCTGCCGCCCGTCGCCGTACACGGGAAGGGGCTTGTCCTCCAGTGCGTTCGAGAGCATGAGGGG
>VGYT01000559.1 GCA_016872895.1 Planctomycetota bacterium | reverse complement strand
GCCTTGAGAAAGCCAGGCAGCAGCGTCTTGCTGGCTGGTGTCCTATTCAGGTAATCGTGGTCTCCGAGCGGATCGCGCAACACGGCCCCGGGCAGCTCATCCCGCAGGAATTGGAGGCCCTTCGAGACAAAGAGGTCGCCCAGGCTGACCTTCGCCGCAAAGCGTTGGAGGGCCGAGGGGTGGATGAGGTAGCTCTCGGCCTCATAGCGTGCCCACCGCGCCACGCTCAGGCCTTCCGCCAGGACCTCATGGTCGGGCAGGTTCCGGTTGTCGCCGTCCAGCAGCAGAACGCCCTTCATCCCCGGCTTTACGGCCCGGAGCGCGAAGAAATGGGCGCGCGCCTCGCGGGGATGCCGGCCCTGATTGCTGTGCCAGAAGGGCGCTTGGTTGAAGAACTTAGCGTAAGTCCGATGCCCCAGCACCCGCGCCCAGGCCCGCAACAGGTTGAAGTCCGTCTCCCCTTCCACGTAGAGCACGCCCGGTGACTGCTCCGCCAGCAGAATCTCCGTCGCGGTCAGCCGCCGCAACGGCTCACGCACCTGTTCCCGTTCCACGTCGCTCAACAGCCGGTGCGGCTTGCGGTAGAAGGACAGGATCATCTCCGGACTCGTGCCGTCCACCAGCACTTCCGAATGCGTGGCCACGATCAACTGACATTTCCGGTCGGCGGCTACCCGGCGCAGACGGTCATAGACCTGCTTCTGCAAGATGACGTGCAGATGCGCATCTGGCTCGTCCAACAACAGGACTGACGCGGGCCGCGCGTAGAAGAACCCCAGCAACAGCAGCACCTGAAGGAATCCGCTGCCCGCGGTCGAAATGTCGAGCGCCGGCAAGCCGTTCCGCCCTTTCTTCCTGGGAACGCCAGGCAGGTACTCGGCCAGAATGTAGGGCCGTCCCTCATACTGCGGGGCCAGCAGCCGATAGCCGAATATCTCCTCGATCTCCCGGCTTAGGCTCTCCCAGTTCGTCTTGTCGGGCTGCTGGTACACCTCCAGCAAGAGGTTGCGCACGATGTCGCCCGGTTTCCCCTGCCCCACAAGCAAGTCCTGATAGGGTCGGTCATAGCGCGTCTCCTCAGCCCCGATGCCAGAGAACGGCGGCACGTGAACGACGCTCAGTCCTTGCGTGGCCTCTTGAGGGCTTCCCATGTGGGCCGCAGCCGGCTTGACATAGAGTTGCTCGCTGCTCTGGCAACGGAACTCCATGGCCAACTCCCAGGTCTTGGCTCCCTCTTGGCCCGTCACCGCTATGGTTAGCAGCCGAGGGTAACCTTGCCGCCGCCCCGCGAGCTCTCCCTTTCCCAGCGCCGTGGACGTATCCGTCCACAACAGTTTCATTTCCCGAAGGGGAATCGCGGTGAAGTCTTTGCGCGTGATCGGTATCGCAACTCGTTCCCTGGCCGTTGACCCGCTTTCCGTGCCCCTCTCGGCCAGCCATTTCTGCAAGCCCAGATTCCAGACCGCGATGGCCTGCAGCAGCGTCGTCTTCCCGGAGTTGTTCGGCCCAGCCAGCACGACGTGATCCGAAAGCTCGAACGTCTCGTCCGCGAATCGCTTGAAATACTTGACCTTGACTCGGCTGATCATTTCTCGGCCTCCGGCGCCTTCAGCGCCATCGCCTCGTTCCCCAATTGCCGGCGACTTCCAGCGCGATCCTGTTCGCTTCTCTCGGCAC
>VGYT01000558.1 GCA_016872895.1 Planctomycetota bacterium | reverse complement strand
CGCAACCCGCAGTACGCGTTCATCAACCTCAAGACGCACCTGGCGTCGGCGGAGGCCTGGTTCAACTCCGAGTTCCACCGCCGGGCGTGGCTGGAGGCCGTGCGGGGGCTGCTCGCGAAGATGCCCGACTTCGTCCCGCCGGACCTCATGGACGTCCTTGCGGCCAAGAGCCGGGTCATGCCGCCGGGGATGAACCTCGCGCCGTTCGCAGAGGGGCGGAAGCGCGAGCGCGGCCGGCCGCCGCTGACCATTCTCTGGAACCACCGCTGGCAGTTCGACAAGAACCCGGAGGCGTTCTTCGAGGTCCTGTTCTTCCTGGCCGACGAGGGCGTGCCGTTCCGGCTGGCGGTCGTCGGCGAGGCCACCCGCAAGTGGCCGGCGGTCTTCGAGCAGGCCAGGCGGCGCCTGGCCGACCGCCTGGTGCAGTTCGGCTACATACCCGACCGCGCGGCCTACGAGCGGCAGGTGTGCCGGTCGGACATCGTGGTCTCAACGGCGCTGCACGAGTTCTTCGGCCTGCCCGTGGTCGAGGCCGCGGCGGCCGGGTGCTTCCCGCTGATGCCCGCGCGGCTGAGTTACCCGGAGATCGTCCCGCCGGAGTTCCATGGCACGTTTTTCTACCGCGACGAGCGCGATTTGCGGGTGAAACTGGCCCGGCTCCTGGCAGGCAAGGGGCCGTGGGACCGCGCGGCCGCCCTGGCGAAGCATATGCAGAAGTATGACTGGCAGAATATGATCGGCGCCTACGACGCCGCCCTCCAGCGCGCGGCGGGCGCCTGACGCGGCGGCGGCTCGCGGCTTTGCAATAGCAAGCGCAGCACGGCCGGCTCGTCCGGGCGTGGCCGCACGCCGCCGGCGTTCTTCGCGGCCGGACAAGCCGGCCGTGCCACATCCGTCCAGCCGCACGCTGATATGACGGCGATGCACAACAGGACGCGACGCAACAATGGCCGTGCCCGCGCGAAGCGGCCCCGGCGGACCGCGGCGCACATCGAGGTCGGCGCGGCCATCGTCCGGCGGCGCGGACGCATCCTGCTGTGCAAGCGCCGGGCCGACGCCATGCTTGGCGGCCTGTGGGAGTTCCCCGGCGGCAAGCGCCGCCGCGGCGAGTCAATCCGCCAGTGCATCCGCCGCGAACTCATGGAGGAATGCGGCCTGCCGGTCCAGGTCGGCGAGCACCTCATAGACGTGACGCACACTTACCCGCGCCTTCGGGTGACGCTGCGCTGCTATCATTGCCTCGCGGGGCCCGGACGGGTGCGCCTCCTCGGCTGCGACGACGCCCGCTGGGTCCGGCCGGAAGACATCCGGCGATTTCCGCTGCCCGCGGCGGACGTGCGCATCCTGGAAGCCCTCGACGCTCTCAGTTCCACGCCCAAGTTCCGGGCTTCAGGTCAAAGGCGCGGCGGCGGGCGCGCAGCAAATCAGTGCCGCGACCGTGAGGGAGCGGCGAAGTCTCGAGTGTTGGCCCACAGCACCGCTCCCTTACGGTCGCGGCTCGGATAAGGAGCGCCGGCGCACCCGCGACCGATGCCTTACGCCTTGCCGCGCAGCCCTGACGAATGAGTTTTTTGTCGCACGCGGGTCCAGGTGACGGCGGGCCGTCCCGCCGATCTGGAATCCATGACCGGCCGGCCGGCCCCCGCCCCCCCAAAATCTTTTTTCTCGCACCGGCTT
>VGYT01000557.1 GCA_016872895.1 Planctomycetota bacterium | reverse complement strand
GACCGGGTGCCGCGATTGGGGACCGCCACCCGCCGCAGTTTTGCTCCGCCCTTTACAGGGGGGCCGGCCGCGTGGCCGACTTTCATGCCCTGCGGCACACCTACATCAGCCGCCTGGTGGCGAGCGGCGCGAACATCAAGGTGGCGCAGGAACTCGCGCGGCACTCGACGCCGACCTTGACGCTCGGGCGCTACGCCCACGTCCAACTGGTGGACCAGACGCGGGCCTTGGACGCCCTGCCCTCCATCGGGCCGACGCGGACCGACGGCACGGCCCTGGCGGCCACCGGCACGGACGACGCGGTCGCGACCGCTGGTAGCGCGCCCCCGGCGCGCAGCGCCCGTGCAGCGCGCCGACGCCCCGGTACGCCAGAAGCCGCCATCAGCGGCCAAGACGTGGAGGGGAAAGAGGACGGACGAAAACGCGCGCAAGTAGTAGCAAACGCTACCACTTGAGCGCAAACGTCAACGCATGTCAATGGAGCCGGCGGGGGGATTCGGACCCCCAACCCCCGGTTTACAAAACCGGTGCTCTGCCGTTGAGCTACGCCGGCCTGATATCTTGTCAGGTTGTGACACAGGCCGACTCTTGGCCACAACTTGCGAGGATTCTACCGTTTCCGACCCCTCATTGTCAAGGCGGCCATCCTGCCAGGTCAGCAGCCCGCTGAAGAGATCATCTTTTGGCGTTGACGCTCACGCCGCGGCCCGGCGAGCCGCCCGACGCTGCGTCGACGATTTCCGCCGCAATCCCACCCTTGACGGCGTGATGCGGCAGCACCTTCGCTGGCACGAGCGGCTCGGCTTCCGCCTGTTCCTGGAGCAGATCCGGCACATGAAGGTCGGTACGCTCGACCTCTGGACGGGGTTGGCGGACCGCGTCATTAGAGCCTGGCAGATTCCGACCTACGCGCCCGGGTCCCGCTATGCCGGGCGCGCCCTGGCCGAGCGCGGGGCCGACGGCCTGCCGCCGCGGTTTGTCGTGTACGGCCACACGCATCGGGTGGAGAGCGTGCCGCTGGGGCCCCTTGGGCGAGATGGGGCGGACCGGTTCTACCTGAACACCGGGACGGGGCGGCCCGTGGGGGAACTGGCGCGAACGGCCGACGGCTCGACGCACTTCGCCTCGTGGAAGGAGATGAGTTACGTCGTCATCTACGCCACGAACGAAGGCGGACGCGCTCAAGACTTCGAGGTTCGCAGCGGGAGCCTTCGGGACCGGCCCGGCGCTCCGGCGCCCGCGTCAGAGGACGTAGGAAGGCAAAGGGGGAACCCAGTCAAGACCGCGTGCCGCGTTCGAGCCAGTCCCTGATTCTGGCTTCAATCTGGTCGCGCGCTTGGCGGAACTTCTTGAGCCGCTCTTCCTCGGTGCCTTCGGCCTCGGCCGGATCATCAATCGGCCATGCGACCATCGTGGCGCCGGTGGCGGGAAACGCCGTCGGGCACCCCTGGCGGGCCTTCTCGCACACGATGATGACGTAGGCCGGGTTCATCTTGCCGAGGAACTCGCTTACTCCCTTGGCGCGCTGACCGGCCATATCCATGCCCATCTCGGCCATGACCTTCATGGCATAAGGATGTATCTGCGCAGGCTCCAGGCCGGCGCTATACACGTCGAAACGGTCGCCGGCGTGTTTCCTCGGAATCGCTTCCGCCATCTGACTTCGGGCCGAGTTGGCGGTG
>VGYT01000556.1 GCA_016872895.1 Planctomycetota bacterium | reverse complement strand
GCCGGAAACGGCAGAGCTCACGCAGTTCCCCGCCTGTCGCCGGCACGATCCGAAGCGCGCTCCACTGATCTTTATCGACGGGCGCCCGAAATGCCAAGAACCTGCCATCCGGGGACAGCGCGTCCCGCCCCCACCCGCTGTCTCCTACGTAGGGCACCCTGGCGATTTCCCGCTCCTCGCCGGTCTCGAAGTTGCGCGAAATGACACCTCCCCAGAGCTTCCGCTCTCCTCCGGTCCAGAAGAAAAGGGTGTTTCCGTCAGGCGACAGCAAAGCACCGATGGGGCCGGGGCCGGGGGAACCTCGGACGAGGCGGTGCTCGCCCGTTTGAACGTCCACCCGGTAGAACGCAACCTGATCGCGCTTGGGGCTCTCATATGCACTCACCAAAACCGACTTCCCGTCCGGGAACCAGGAAACGGGGGCAAGGACTTCTTGCACCAGCCTGGCAGGAACCTCCCTCTCTTCGCCGGTCTCGACGGAGTGAATCACCAGCGTCGGCCCGCCCACCCCGCTGCGTTGGGAGTGGTACGCCAGGCGGCGGCCGTCCGGCGACCAGGACGGCGCCGAGTTGGAGCCGACAAACCGGCCGGCGACCGGCAGCGGCTGCCGCAGTACTTTGCCCGCCGCCAGATCCACTTCCGCGATGTACACATCCTGCGTGGCGGTGGTCAGGGAGTAGTAGAAAGACCCCTGGCGGGTGAAGCCGTTCACCCGGATACTCCGCCCTACACCATCCTTCAGGAGCCGTGGAAGCCCCTGCGGTTTGCCATCGACCACATCGATGCCCCAGAAGCCGTTGGTTCCGGTTCGGTCGCTGACGAACAGAATCCTCTTCCCATCCGGCATCCAATTAGGGTTGAAGTCGTCGGCCGGATGCCGGACAAGGGGAATCTCCTGGCCTCCCTCGACGGAGATTAAGAAGATATCGCGTTCTTTTCCGGCGCCTTGTTCGGGCGCCCCGTACACCAGGAAGCGTCCGTCGGGAGAAAGACTGGGATATTCCCTGTAGCGCGCCTGAGTCTTGAGAACCCTGGCGGGGCCGCCGGCCGCCGGGATGAGAGCGATTCGCCTTTCCCGGCCCTCGAGGTTGAGGTAGACCAGGATCTGTTTGCCATCCGCAGTCCACTGGTACGGCTCCAGGTAGGAGGTCTCCTTGTCGCGGAAGACGACACGCGGCTGGGAGCCGTCTATTCCCATGACGCGGAGCTCGTAGGACTTCTCCTTATTGAACCAGGCATAGGCGATCTGCCTCCCGTCACCCGAGATGGCGGAGGCGTCGGCGTATTCGTCGGAGTCCTTCCACGTTCCCTTGTTGGTAAGGCGACGGTTCTGCCCGGTTACCAGGTCGCGCACGGCCAGATCGCCGGTCTCCCAATCGACATAGGAGAGGTACCGTCCATCCAGCGAGGGCGTTCCTTCGACAATTCCAATAGGGCATTCCCACGCCTTGCGGAGCGCGATGCCGGAAGGACGACTGAGGCCCCCCAGCGCCGCCAGCCGCGTGCGCGCCGTCTCCGCCGGGTCTTTCTGGTCGCCGAAGTCCCGTACTACGCGCTCATAGGCCTTGCGCGCCTCCGCGTCGCCCAGCTTCTCGTAGCACTGGCCCATGCGCACCAGCGCCTGGGCGGCGACAAGCCGGTTGCTGCCGGCTTCGCCTACGGCCCGGCGGTACAGATCGATGGCGGACTTCAGGTCACCATCGATGGTCT
>VGYT01000555.1 GCA_016872895.1 Planctomycetota bacterium | reverse complement strand
TCGGCGGCGCGTCCGCCGCGATGGCCGGCGCGGCCGAGATGGCCGGCGCGGCCGCTGCCAGCGGGCCTGCCGGTTCCGCCGCAAGCGCGGCCCATGCCGCAAGGGCCGCACACACAATCGCCCCCGACATCAGCCAGGCCAGTCGCGCCATGGGTTGCCTCCCTGTGCTGAAAAGCCGGTTCGCGCCGGCGGCGCCGACGTAGGCCGGGGTGCCGCCCCGGCTCGCTGCTATCCGGCGGCCTGGCGGATGGCCGCATCAATCGCCCGCGCCAGGGCCTCGCGGCCTTCGCGCGCGGCGGCGAGGATGTCATCCGCGGTGAGGCGCTCAAACAGGCGGCGGCGCGCAGCCGGCGGCAGGTCGCCCGATTTGTATCGCTCGCGGACCTGGGCCAGGGCGTCCAGCAGAAGGGCGTACTCCGGCCCGAAGTGTTCCTCGAGGCGCTCGCGCAGCCGCCGCGAGAGGCTCGGCGCAGCGCCGCCCGTCGAAATGGCAACCAGGAGCCGCCCGCGCCGGACCACCGACGGCACGATAAAGTCGCACAGCGCGGGCCGGTCCACCACGTTGACCAGGACGCCTGCCGCCCGCGCGTCGGCCGCGACGCGGCCGTTGACGGCCTCATCGTCGGTGGCCGCCACGGCCAGCGCGGCCCCCTCCATGTGCCGCGCGGCATACGGCTCGCGCACGCATTCCAGGCGCCCGTCCCGGGCGAACTCCGGCAGGAACTCCCGGGCCACGGCCCGCACGCGTGCCCCCGCGTCGGCCAGCGCCCGGGCCTTGCGCAGGGCCACCTGCCCTCCGCCGACGACCAGCGCCCGCCGGCCCGCCACGGCGAGCATCACGGGATACGCGAATTGCCGCTCCGTCATGCTGCCAGTATAGTCCCCGGCGCGCGCCAAAGGAAGAACGCGGCGCGGCAAGCGGCTGACCGGGCGACGGCGCACACGTTCAGCCGCGGCCGATACGGCCGCGACCGTCGCCCTACCGGCGACGGCTAAACAACGGCAGCGGCCGGGCGCATGTTCAGCCGCGGCCGATACGGCCGCGACCGTCGCCCTACCGGCGACGGCTAAACAACGGCAGCGGCCGGGCGCATGTTCAGCCGCGGCCGGTACGGCCGCGACCGTCGCCCTACCGGCGACGGCTGAACAACGGCAGCGGCCGGGCGCATGTTTAGCCGCGGCCGGTACGGCCGCGACCGCCGCCCTACCGGCGACGGCTAAACAACGGCAGCGGCCGGGCGCATGTTTAGCCGCGGCCGGTACGGCCGCGACCGTCGCCCTACCGGCGACGGCTAAACAACGGCGCGCAGAGCGCCTGGAAGACCGCTGCTGGGCCGAGGAGGGCCGCAAGGCGCTCAAGGAGTTCAGGCAGTCCGGCCGGAAGGCCGTGCCCCTGGCGCACCGCAGGGGAGCATACAGAGGGCTGTGAGGGCAGGCGCCAGAGGCCGGCCGCGCCGCTGCCCCGCCGCGCGCCTGCCCTGCGCCCCGCCCGGTTACCTGGTCACCTAGTCACCTGGTTACCTAGTACCTTACGTCATTTGTATTTGTGGGTATAGCCGCTTGAGTCTGATTCTGGCCGTCTCGGTCGTGAACTGCCAGTCCACCGATTTCTGGTCCGCGTTGCGACCAGAGTACCAGTGCTCCGCCTCGGACCGCAAGGCGGGCACGTCCGGAATCCGGCGGTCCAGGCACTGCTGGGTGAAGACACTCA
>VGYT01000554.1 GCA_016872895.1 Planctomycetota bacterium | reverse complement strand
CGGACGTTGCGGCAATCCTGCAAGTCGAGGACCTGCGGCCAGACCGCGGCCTCCGGCGGGTCGCGGCCGACGCCGCCGATGACCCCGCCCTCAATCGCCCGGCCGGCCAGCGCCGACCGCGGAAACCCTTTCATCGCGTCCGCCGCGATGCGAACCGTCAGCCCGTCCACCGTTACGTTCTTCAGGTGCGCAAGGGCGGCGTACGTCGGCAGGCGGGCGAATCGCGTGTCGCGGTCGTCGCGGGTGGTGCGCCTGCCGCCCACGGGCTTTGAGCGCTTCGCGCAATCGTCCGCGCGGTCCGCGCGCATCGCGATGCGCCGGAGCGTCAGGTTCTCGATGGGGCTTTCCGGCATGCCCTGGATGAGGATGCCGGAGCCGCTGGTTATGTCTATGTCCTGAAGCGTTACGTCGCGGATGCGCCCGATCTTGGAGTCGGCGTTGCGCCGCTCGATGTCCATGAAGATGGGGACCACGGTGTGATGCTCCACTCCCGAGGCTTCCATCTTGATATTTGTAAAAGTGATGCGTTCCATCGTGCCGCCGTCCTTCATGTAGAAGCCGATGCCGATGGGCGCGCGGCGGATGGTGCAGTCCTTGAAAAGGACGTCGCGGAAATCGCCGTACGACTCCGTGCCCAGTTTCAGGGCGGTGCACGTTGTCTCAAGCGTGCAGCCGGCGACGACCACGTCTTCGCACGGATACGGCTCGGTGGCCTTCAGGACGATGCAGTCGTCGCCGGCGGCGATGTCGCAGTTCGTTATGCGCACGCGCTTGCACGAGTTCGGGTCGATGCCGTCGGAGTTCAGGCGCTTCAGGTTGTTGCGTATCGTTACGCCTTCAATCGTTACGTCCTCGCACCGCTTCAGGTGCAGGGTCCAGGCGTCACTGTAAAGGATGGTTACGCCGCGGATGCTCACGTTGCGGCAGCCGGTGAACAGGAGGATGCCCGTGCGGAAGGCGGGCGCCTCGGGGGCGCCCCAGCGTGCGCCGTAGTCGGCGGTGGCCTGACCGTTGATCGTGCCCTCGCCGCCCAGGCCGACGTGCTCGGCGTCGTCGGCCAGAAGGAGGTGGCCGGAGCGCTTGCCTTCGTAGTCGGCGGGGTCGGTGCTCGCCCAGAGAGTCGCCCCCTTGTCGAGCCGGAGCGTCACGTTGCTGCGCAGGCGGAGCGTGCCGGAGAGGTAGTCGCCGGGGGGCAGGCGGACCGTCCCCCCGCCCGCCTTTGCGCAGGCGTCGATGGCGGCCTGGATGGCCTTCTGGTCGCCCGCCTGCTTGTCGCCCTTGGCGCCGTAGTCGCGGACGTTGAAGACCGGCGGCAGGCAGCCGCTCGCCGGCGCCGCCGCCAGAACAAGCCCGCAAATCAGGAATGCCGCCGCAACCGTGCGAACGTTTTTCATGGCCGCCTCCCCCCCGCTGTGCGCAGCGGGTCGCCGCACCCGCCGCGCAAACCGAGGTTTCGAGCCGCGGGCGTAAGCCCGCGGGCATCATCTCCTGTTGGTTGTCGCGCCCCCGCGGCCGGACGCACCCGCGACCTTAGGGCGCGCGGCTCGATTACCCGCCACTCAGGCATCGCAGCCCTGGCGCTCAGAGTTTGATCTTCGGGTTCGTGAAGCGCAGGGCCTTAGCGTCGTGGTACGATGCGTACTCGGTAACGATGCACCCCGCGGGGCCGGCCACCATGAAGTGCCGCGCCTCGGCGCGGTTCAGGGCCGCCACGT
>VGYT01000553.1 GCA_016872895.1 Planctomycetota bacterium | reverse complement strand
CGGCTTACGTCCTGGCCTACGCGCTGCCGCTGATGCTGATGCACGTCGGCCGGCGGCGCTTTCCCGGCGCGCCGTGGCTGCGCGCGGTCCTCTACGGTTGCGCCCTGGCCGGGATCGCGGTGTTCGCGCGCGACGCGCAACAGGATTTCATCTATCTCAAGTTCTGAAGCCGGGCGCACCGCCATGACCATCAGCGAAATCGCACGTGGCGCGGTGGCCGCCGCCGTGTTCGCCGCCGCCTGCCTGGCGGCCGAACGCGCGGCCGGCGACCGTTCCGCGCCCCGCAAGGCGTACCTGTCCGTCCGGGAACGCGTGTCCCGCGCCGAGATCGTGCTCCTGGGCAACTCCATTCTGCAGAAGGGCGTGGACGAAGACCGCCTCTCCGCCCTGGTGGGCCGGCGGGTGTTGAAGCTGTGGGAGGGCGGGGCGGCGTCCGCCTGGTGGTTCGTGACCGCGAAGAACGCCGTGGCTGCCGCCGCGCGGCCGCCGCAATGCGTGTTGCTGTTCTTCAGGGACACAGACCTGACGCTGCCCATGTACCGCACGGATGGCGGCTACCGCCATAACATCGAAGTGATGTCCACCGATGACGAACCCGACCTGCGCCGGCTGGCCTACCGCAGCCGCTGGGAGTCCGTGGCGTCCCTGCTGCGCCGCAACTGCGCCCTGTACCGGCGCCGTGACGCGTTACGTCGGACGATGGAGGCGGCCCTTCAGACATTCGTGACCGCGCGGGTCCCGGGCGCGGCGCGCGACAGCTTTCCGCGCCTGGCCGAACGCGTTTTCGACGAAGACAACATGGACCAGAGCCTGCTCGACGGCGCGCTCGACGACGCTGAAGCGGTCGCCGAAGACGCGGATCCGTTCGACTTCCAGGACCGCCTGCCCGCGTCGTTTCTGCCGCTCATCCTGGATGTCCTGGCGGAAAAGCACATCCCGCTGGTTCTCGTGCGAACCAGGCGGGATTCGAGCCAGGCCGACGAACACGGCGAAGCCATGCGGGGGTACATCGGCGCGCTCGAGCGCTACGCCGCCGCGCGGGGCGTCCCGCTCTGGGATTTCAGCGCGGACGAGCGCATAGGGCCCGAACACTTCGCGAGCGGCGATCATCTCAACGCGGAAGGACGGGCCGTGTTCACCGGCATGGTGGCCGAACGCCTCGGTCTTGCCGAATCGCCGCGATCAGACGCGCAAGGCCTCCGGCACGATCCGCGCGATGCGTTCGGCCGCGCGGCCGTCCCATAACGGCGGCATGACTGCGCCTTCCCTGGAACGCGCCGTGATCCCGCGGTAGCCCTCCAGGATCCCCTCCCGCGAACTCCCCACCAGCCGGTTGGTCCCCATCTCCACCGTCACGGGCCGCTCCGTGTTCGCGCGCAGCGTCAGACACGGCACGCCCAGGATCGTGGTCTCTTCCTGGATCCCGCCCGAGTCGGTCAGCACCAAACGCGCGCTGGACATGAGCTTCATGAAATCCAGGTAGCCCAACGGCGCCATCGCGCGCAACCGCGGCATTCTGTCCAGGCGCTCGCTGAAGCCGGCCGCCTCGATGCCTTTCCAGGCGCGCGGATGCGCGGGAAAGATCACCGGCAGATCCTTCTGGATCGCGTCCAGGGCTTCGACGATTCCCGCCAGCGACGCGGCGCTGTCCACGTTGGACGGCCGGTGCAGGGTCAGGACCGCGTACTCCCGCGCGGACAGTTTCAACCGGTCCAGA
>VGYT01000552.1 GCA_016872895.1 Planctomycetota bacterium | reverse complement strand
GAGTTCGTGTTCCGGCTGCTGGGCGCTGAGGCTGCCCCTGCCGACGGGTCCGCCCCCCCCGTGGCCGGGCCGTAACGCAATTGCCGGCTGTGCCACACGCACTACTGCTTTGCGCGGCGGGTCTCCCGACCCGGCGCAACGCGCCCGCTGCCGCGCACCAACTTCAAGGGAACCGCACGCGCATCCCGCCGCGAAGCATCTCCGTCGGGTAAAGCGTCCCTCGCCACATGATGCCGCCGCGCCGCCACCCCAGGATGGCCGTGCGGATCGTCAGCGCCGCCAGCAGCGGCGCCGTCAGCGGCCCCGCAAGGCCGCGAGCCAGGCTCACCGTGCGGCCCCACCGCGTCATCAGGCCGATGGTCGCCGCGCACGCGGCCAGCACGGCAAGGCCCGCGTATCCTGCCGGCCGCACCGGCTCGAAGGCGAGCGGCAGAAGCGTCAGGATGGGCGAAAGTTCCAGCGCCGGCAGCAGCGCAGCCGCAACCAGGGCGCGCAGAAGGCTGAACCGCAGGCCCGTGGCCCACCCCTTCTCGCTTCCCACCGCGGCATCGCGGACGGTGCGGTACCAGTGCAACGCCACCAGGCCCCGCGCGTTGACCACGTCGCACCTCGCCCCGGACCGCTTCATCATGAGGCCCAGACCGACGTCGTCGCCTTGCTCCAGCCGGAGCCACTCCAGGCCCGGCGTGGCCTCGATGGCCGCGCGCCGGACCATGTTGAACGCGCCTATGCCGATGAACGCCCGCGACCGCGGATCGCGCACCGCCCACGCCCGCGTGACCGTCAGAAACTGCCGCAGGAACACCGAAATCATCGCGTCCGTGACGAACGTGCCCGGCCTGAGTTCCGGCAGCCCCGCCAGGTGGCCCAGGCGGTGCTGTTCGGCGTACGCCACCGCGCGGCTAAGCGCGCCGGGCGCGAAGTGCACGTCGGCGTCGGTGAACAGCACGAACTCGCCGGCCGACTCGCGCAGGCCCCGGCCCAGGGCGTGGACCTTGCCGAGCCATCCGGCGGGCAACTCGCGGATGTGAATCGCCTTGGCGCGCGGGTCTGAGGCGGCAAGGCGGTCGATGATGGCGCCGGTCGCATCGGTCGAGCGGTCGTCCACGAAGATGAGTTCCAGGTCGGGATAGTCTTGCGCCAGCAGCGTTCGCGCCGCGGCCTCCAGGTCCGCCGCCTCGTTGCACGCGGGAACCACGACCGACAGCCGCGGCCACCGCGCGGGCCTGCCCGCCGAAGCCCCGGCGCGGACGGGCGGCGCGAGGTCGAGCGCCGCCAGCAGCGGCACGCCGCGACGCAGCCGGACGATGGCATACGCCGTCCGGAGCCAGTACAGAAGGCTCAGGCCCGCGTAGGCGGCCAGGAACGTGGTCGGCCAGTCCATGAACGGCTCCTGCCTGCGGGCCGCAGCCCTTCGGCGGGCGCAGGCCCGTGCAAGGCCCGCCATAATGAGGTCCGTGCAGGCGGCAGTCAAGCCGCCCGAGCGCCGGCGTATCGCCGCCGGTTCGCCGTTTGCCGTTTCCGTTTCCCGATTCCGGCCTCCCGCCGTTACCCTACCTGTGGATAACTTTTTGACCGCGCCGGCGCGCCCTGAAAACGGCCGTTTTAGCCCCTTCCGGAGGGGCAAAACGGCCCTGGCGCTAGCGCCAGAGGGGGTAGAGGGGCGAAATGTTAAGATGGGTAAGGCAAAATCGCGCGCTTTTTGAACGTTTTTGATCGATTTTGA
>VGYT01000551.1 GCA_016872895.1 Planctomycetota bacterium | reverse complement strand
GAACACGTGGAGGCGAGCGGCGCCGACGCAGATGCGGGGGGCGCCGACGCTGGCGCGGCCGGTCACGACGTGGCAGGGCACGACGTCGGCGGCCACGACGCCCACGATGCCGTGCAGGCGGTCGAGTCGGTCGCCACCTTCAAACTCCTCTCCGTGCGGTCCGCCACGTCCTTCGGCCTGCTCTTCGGCTGGGCGGGGGTGCTGTACCTGAAGGCCGGGACCGGCCCGAATCTGACGCTCCTTTACAGCGTTCTGTGGGGCCTGGTGGGGATGCTCATCGTTTCGGGCATCTTCTACTTCCTGATGCGGATGACCGAGACGGGGACGCGCCGCCTGGGAACGGCCCTCGGCCAGCCCGCCACCGTGTACATGGACATTCCGGCGGGGGGCGTCGGGCAGATCCGCGTCATGGTCTCCGGGACGGTGAGTTTCGTGGGCGCCCGTGCGGCGGGGGGCGAGGCCCTCAAGGCCGGCACGTCCGTCGTGGTCAAACGCATCGTCGGGCCGAATACGGTCGAGGTCGAAGGAACTTAGCGCCGACCGGTCAGCGCCCCACCGTGGTGGGCGCGCGCCGTTCCGAGTAAAGGAGGCCTCCACATGCTCGCCTTCGCGACGTTGCCGCTTCGCAACCTGCCCGCCGACCAGCCGGAGAGTTATGCCACGACCGTGTTCCTGGCCCTCCTGGCGGGGCTGGTAGGCATCGTGGTGCTCCTGAGCCTCGTCCGGATGTACAAGCGGTGCCCGTCGAACCGGATCCTGGTCATCTACGGCAAGACGGGGCGCGGGGCCGCCAAGTGCGTCCACGGCGGCGCGGCCTTCGTGTGGCCCATCTTCCAGGCCTCCAGTTTCCTGGACCTGGAACCCTTCGTCGTGCCGATCGACCTGACGAGCGCCCTGTCGCAGGAGAACATCCGCGTCTCTGTGCCGACGACCGTGACGGCCGCCGTCTCGACCGAGTCGGGCATCATGGAGAACGCGGCCATCCGCCTGCTGGCCCTGACGCGCCAGCAGATTCAGAACCAGGCCCAGGACATCATCCTGGGCCAGATGCGCGCCGTTATCGCCACGATGAAGATTGATGACATCAACCGCGACCGGCAGGCCTTCATGGCCAAGGTGAGCGAGGCCGTGGCGGTGGAACTGGAAAAGATCGGCCTGGCGGTCATCAACGTCAACATCAAGGACATCGAGGACGAGTCCGGATACCTGAAGGCCATGGGCCGCAAGGCCGCCGCAGAGGCCATCCAGCAGGCCGAGATAGACGTGTCCGAGCAGGAGCGGCGGGGCAAGATCGGCGTGGCCGAACGCCAGCGCGACCAGCGCAAGGCCGTCGCCGCCGCAAACGCCGAGGCCGTCATCGGCGAACAGACCGCCCAGCGCGACCAGCGCCAGCAGGTGGCCAACCTCGACGCCGAGGCCGTCAAGACCGAGACGGAGGCAAACGCACGCAAGGCGGCGTTCAACGCCTCCCAGAAGGTGGCCGAGGCCGAAGCACGCAACAAGTCCGAATCCGCCTCACGCTCCGCCGACGGCGCAATCCGCGTCGCAGAACAGAAGGCACAGCGCGAGGCCGAAGAGGCCCGGGCACTCAGGGAGCAGTCGCGGCTGAAGGCCGAGGTCGTCGTCCCCGCAGAGGCCGCACGCAGCCAGGTGGTCATCCAGTCGGACGCCGAGAAGCAACTGAAGACCCTCGTGGCCGAGGGCGAGGCCAACGCCATACTCCTCAA
>VGYT01000550.1 GCA_016872895.1 Planctomycetota bacterium | reverse complement strand
GTTTGCCAGTCGAGGACGTAGAACGCGGCGCTGTTGTCGAGCGGGTTCGTGCCGTGGCCGCCTTTGGGCGTGGTGGCGCAGAGCAGGTCGCCGCTCGGCAGCGCCTGCATGGCCATCGTGCTGTGGTTCGGGATGAGGTCTTCGTGGGTCAGCTCGAGGGTCTGCTTCGTTTCGAGGTTGTGGATGATCATGCCGCCGCCGACGTAGCCGTAGCCGGGCTGGCCGGCGATGAGGATGTGCTGGCCGTCGGGATGGGCGAAGGCCGCGCGCGGGATGTTCACGTTCGGGTCATACTGGCCCACGAGCCAGGGGTTCGGGTTCTCGGACTTTGGCCGCTCGGACGGCGGATCGCCCGGGGGCGCGCCGGGCGTTCGGCGCGATGGATACGGCTTCAGGTCGCAGGGCCGGGAGGTGTCGAGGACCCACAGATAGCCGCCGGCATACGTGCCGCCGAAGATGCGCGCGCCCTGGATGGCGAGACTCTTGTACGCGATGCGCTCGTCGGGGAAGTAGCTCAGGTCGTCGGTCTGCGGGTCGTAGCGGAAGAGGTGCGAGGGATGCGCGCCGCTGCCGTAGATTCGCCCGTCTGGCCCGGCCGCGAGCACGGCGATGTCCGCGCCGCCGGACTCGTAGTCGAAGGGAATCCATTGCGGGTCGCCGTTCGGTCGGTTGACCTTCAGGTATCGGTGCAGCATGTAGTAGCCGGCGACCGTGCGGCCGTCAGGCAGCCGACGCTGCTCGGGGCTGAAGCTGGTGGACTTGGGCACGGCGTCAGCGGCGACGGGCGTGGCTTGGCCGCCTTCCAGCCGCCACCAGTTGTCCTCCGTGGTGCAGCCATACACGTGGCCATCCGCGCCGTTCTGCACCCGGCACGTGCCGGGACGGCGCTGGGCGTCGGGCACGAGCCGCCGCTTCTCGCCGCTGGCCGGGTGGTAGGCCACAATGTCCCACCGCGCCACGCCGATCCCACAGTAAACCCACCCCATGCGGTCGAACGCGAGATGGGAAAGATACGCCTCCTGGTCGTCCATCCGGCCATGGTACTTGAACTGACGCGTCTGCGGGTCGAACGAGACTAAATGGGTGTACACGGCCCCCGCCCATATCATGCCGCCGGGGCCTTCCGCCATGGTCAGATACGTCGCCACGCCCGGCGGCGGATCGCCGCGAAACGTCCACGTGAGCGTCGTGGGGTCGAGTTCCAGCAACGTGGCGTTGACGGCCGTGTAGAACTTTCCATTGCTGGCCACGACCGAGTGTCGCACCGCCCCTCTCACGCCCGTCGGCGCATAGACCTGCGTGGTGACGCGGCTGTCAAGGTCGGTGACGAGGATGTAGGCCTCCCGCGGCGAGAGAAGGTCCCATGGCGTGCCGATGGCGAGATTGCGGCCGTCGGCCGTCCTCAGCGCATAGTAGCCGCGTCCCTCGGCCGCGGGCAGCGCGATGCCATGGTCCACAAGCCCGGCGGGCTGGCGAGGGGCATGCCTCTCCTGGGCCTGCGCCGAACAACTGAGGGCGACAAGGCACGACAACACAAGGCAACTCAGAAGAGCGTAGTTCATGGGAGCTGTCTATGTCCGTTGACCACGTCGTCCTCGTCGTCGGCCGTCAATGCGTTCGAGTACGAGTCCGAGTGCGAGTTCGACTACGATTCTCAGGACGCCACAGATGCCTTTCAGCCTGGCTAACCACGAACGGACAAGCGTATGTTACCACAGAGAGCCACAG
>VGYT01000549.1 GCA_016872895.1 Planctomycetota bacterium | reverse complement strand
GATGCCGGCGGCGCTCGTCGAGTTGCCACTCGGGCTCTTCGGGGGCGGGGGTTGCGGGCGGCGGCCTCCAGCCCGGCGGCACGTGGGCCAGCAGGTCCGCAAGATTCAGGCCGGAGAACGTCGGCCAGGCTTTGCGGACGCGGGCCAGCAACTCGGCGGTCCGTTCGCCCGCTTCCTGGATGCGGTCCCACGGCGTCCTGCCGCGAGCCTTCGGGCTTCCGACCGCCCACGCCAGGAGTTGCGGGGTCGCCCCCAGGCGGAGGGCCTCGGCGATGCGGTCGCGGCAGGCGGCCTCGGCCCTCGGGTTGGGTCTGCCGGAAGGGAAGGCGTAGAAGAGCACCCTGTCGGCGTCCGCCCCGCCGCAAGGCGTGTTTCGGATTTCGGATTGCGGATTGCCGACTGAAAGTGGCGCGACGGGCGCCGCACTCCGCATTGCCTTTGCCGTGTCCGTTGCCGCGGCCGTTGCCGTGTCCGTTGCCGCGGCCGTTGCCGTGGCCGTTGTCGTGGCCGTTGTCTGTTGGTCCTGTGCATCTCGCAAAGAGTGAGTGTGTGAGGCCTGGTGCGTCGGGCCGGCGGCGTCCGGCCCGCTGTTCACTCTCTCTTCACTCATATGCTTACTCATGTTAACTGGGGCGTCAACCTGGCCGGGTTCCTGACCGCTCTTGGCCGTGTTTGAGCGCACTTTCCGGCCGGGTTCCTGGACGAAGGCGGCAGGGTTTTCATGGCCCAAGTCGGCCAACTTGTCAGGGTTTTCTATCCCCTGCCTCAAGCGGTACACGGTGGCCAGCCCCCGGCCGCCGCCCGGCTGCTCCTGACAGATAAGGCCGAGGGTCTCCAGCCGGTGCAGCAGGCGCTGGACGGTCCGCCGGCCGAGGCCCAGCCTGGCGGCATACGTGGCCACCGAGGCATAGGCGATGCCCGAGCGGCGCGAGAGGTTCTCCAGGAGGCCCAGCAGGAGTTTCTGGGCCGGGCCCAGGTCGTGCCGCCGGAGCACTTCGGTGGGGATGAATACGCCGCCGGCCTGCTTCATGGTCGTGCCCCCGTTGTGCGTCCGTGTGCGCGCCTGCGTGTGTGGACGGGCGAGCGCGGGTCGAGCCGGTTACGCGCCGCCGAGGACGGCCGCCACCTGGCGGGCGAGGCCGACCAGTTCCAGCACCGTGGCGGGAGCGAGGCGCCCGGCTGCCAGGGTGCGCTTAAGGACCGACAGTTCCTCCGGCGTGATGGCCGGCTGAAGGTCCCCCAGGTCAAACAGGGTTGTGCCGACCCCGTCGAGCGGGTCGGTCTGCGGGCGCGAGGGCGCCGCCGCCCCTGCCGCTGGCAGCGGGCCGGCGTCGCCTGCGTCCTGGTCGGCGGCCTGGCCGTCCGACGCCGCGGCTTCGCGGGCGGCGGCCTGTGCGGCCTCGAGGAACGCAACGGCCGCACGCTTGAGGTTCTCCTGGGCTTCCTGCATGGCTGGTGCTCCTTTGTTATTTGTCATTTGTCATTCGTCATTTGTCGTTTGTCAGTGGCAAGTGACAAATGACAAGTCTTTACTTGTCGGGTTCGTGGCCGGCGACGAGGCCCTCGGCCTCCGCTTCGCGGACGAACAGGCTCCTTACGAGGGTTCCGAGGCGGCTGTAATCGGCCAGCAGGTCCAGTGTGCCGCGCGCGAGTTCGATTGCCCGGCCGATGGCGGCCTGGCGCTGGCTGAACTGGCCGTCCAGGCGGGCCAGGCTCGCGCGGAACTCATCCTCCAGGGCGAGGCGTTTGCGGACCTT
>VGYT01000548.1 GCA_016872895.1 Planctomycetota bacterium | reverse complement strand
GCCCACGCCGGCAGGCTTCACCTCGCCCAGGATGGCCACGCCGCGCGGGAAGGCGGCGATACGCAGGCCCTCCGGCCTGGTCGGCGGCGCCAGCTTGTGCTGTTCGCTGAGCGCGCTGCGGCCCACGAGCAGCAGCGTACCCGTCGCCGGTGCTTTCGCGGCCGGCAGGATCTCCAGGCGAGCGCCGGTGGCCTTCTCGATGAAGCGCTGGAGTTCGTCCGCAGCATAGGCCACTGTGGGCGGCTTACCCTTCGCTGCCCCCTTCCCAATTGGGATGGCGGCCGGGTCGTCCGCGATCACAATGGTGGCCGCCGGCTTGCCGTCCTCCACCAGCGTGATGGGCGCGGCCGCCAACACTGCGCCCGCCACGGCAAGCAGGCACCCAATGAGTCCCATCGGCAACACGGTGTGCATAGCTGTTCCTCTCTCATCGGCGATCATCTGTAGATCGCCTTGCCCCACGTTTCGGCATACATGTGCGTCAGAACCTTGCCGCCAGTGGCGTAGGCCGGGTTCTTGATTTCAACCAACTGGCCCATCCAACGCTTGCCGCCGGCATCGCTCCAGTTGACGGTCCAGCAAAGCCCCAGCGCATCGCCGGCCCGGGGCGGGTCGTCGCCTGCCCCCAGGAGCGTCCAGGGGATGGCGCATTCGACGGTGTAGCTCTTGCCGTCCGGCGCCTTGCGGAAGGCTCCTCGCCAACCGGCGGGGTTCACCACGCCGCGGTCCAGGTTCATCCCGTAGCGGAGTTCCAGGCACGGCTGCTCGCGTGGCTGGAAATACCACAAGGTCACATGGACGATGCGGCCGCTGGTGTCTTGCGCGCTGAGCTTGCCCTGGCGCGGGTTCGGCTTGGTCGCTCGCACGGGCCAGCCGAAGGTCCGGTCCGTCGAGAAGCGAAGCTGCACGCTGCCGCCCATCCAGGCCGACCACGGATCGGTGTTCGGGTCAATGACGTTTCGCATCGGCATCGGGTCGCCCACCCGGGCCGCGACATACAGGTGCTGCTTGTCGTACATCATGGCGCCGTGAACGTAGCATGACTCGGCGAACGGCTCGGCGCACCGGGCATCGAACACGCCCGACAGGTTCCAGTCCGACAGATCGCCGTCCACGGTCACCGGACCGGGCGCCGCAACAATGTCGAGCGAGGACACCTGGCTCGGCTTGAAAGGAATCAGCCTGTCCCCCTCATGGACGCTCGGCGTACTGAACGTGCGTTCGAAACGCTCGGGCGAGAAGGCGACTCTCTGGAGCTCGACCGCGTCCGACGCGTCGATACGCATGGTTTCACCCGCTGCGAGGCGATGACTTCTCCTGCCGGACGCGTCCGGATTCTTCAACTCGACCGCCACCGCACCGCCGAACACCTGCACGATCGTCTCTCGCCCTGGCTCCACGCGCACGCCGAACTCGGTGCCCCGATCGACAATCCTTGCCCTTGGCGTGTCAACGGCAAAGCCCACGGCCGTGGGTGGCACTCGCGCCACGATCCGCCCCGCGTCCAGCACGGTGCTGGCAGCGTCAACCAGCCTCAGGTTAGCAGGCGCGTCGACCAGCAGGCTCACGCCGCTGGCCAACGTGATCTCGGCCACCCCCTTGCGGAGACTCATCTCCCCAGCGGCCAGGCGAGCCCCCTGTCTCGGACCTGTGGGCATATCCCAGACGCAGTCGGTCGCACGGGTCAGCGTCGCGAGGAACTCCGTCGGTTTGGGCCGCGTGGCAGCGACGCGAAGGAAGATCGAAACTGCCGCGGCAC
>VGYT01000547.1 GCA_016872895.1 Planctomycetota bacterium | reverse complement strand
TGCGGCGTTCTGGACGACCGACCGCGACCAGGCGGACGTGGTGGCCCGCCGCACACGGGCGCTGCTGGAGCACCTGGCCGCGGCGCACCCTGGACAGGCGAGATGGAGAGCGTTCGGCGAGCGGCTGACGCCGTTAGAGGCCGGGCTGGCCGAGACGAAGCCGGACCGCACGGGAAGCGATGCTCCTCGGAAGCAGCTCTACCTCGACCTGTGCGCTCTGCGACGCGAGATCGTCCTGGCCAATCCGCTGCTGGACTTCGATGACCTGCTGTTCATGGAGGTCAGCGACGCAGGCGAGTATCTCCAGCGGGCGACCGATGCGCCCCAGCGGAGCAACCCCCACGTCTTCTCCGGCGGCGGGCTCTACGTGATGAAGAACTGGCGGTCGCCGAGCCCGCGGGTCGTTGACCTTTGCGCCGAAGCCACGCCCGAGAACGGGGATTACAGGGGCCGAAGCCTGTCCGGTGGCTGCTTTCACACGCCGTCCCTGGCCTTCGATGGCCGGACCGTGTACTTCTCCTGGGCCGACCCGACTGCCGAGCCGGACTGCGGTCGCAACCGGGGGCTGGGCCGTTACTCGCGCATCTTCCGCATCAACACGGACGGCACGGGCCTGCGGCAGTTGACCTTTGGGCCGTTCAACGATTTCGATTGCTGCGAGCTGCCCGACGGGCGCCTGGCCTTCATGTCCACCCGCCGCGAGGGCTACGACCGCTGCATCGCCTACCGCCCGGCCACCTTCCTGCACTCGATGCGGCCCGACGGCTCGGACATCCTCTGCCTCTCGTTCTTCGAAACCCACGAGTGGGAGTGCAGCGTGGACAACCAGGGGATGATCGTCTACACGCGGTGGGACTACGTGGACCGGCACGTGCACTCCTCGCACGCGTTCTGGCGCTGCTATCCCGACGGACGCGACCCGCGCGCCCCGCACGGGAACTACTACTTTCCGGTCTTCGACCCCCGCAAGCCGCAGCCGGCCTATGCCGGCGCGGCCGACCTGCGCGCCGGCGCCAATCGCCCGCGGTGGCTGAGCACGCCGGTGACGGAGATGTCCATCCGAGCCATTCCCGGCACCAGTGGCAAATACACGGCCATCGCCGCGGGCCACCACAATCCAGGCATTGGCACACTGGTCCGGATTGACCTCTCGAAGCCCGACGACTACCGGCACAGCCAGGTGGCCCGGATCACGCAGAATGCGTATTGCCTGGACGGCGATCAGCCCTCGCACAGTTGCCTGTGGGCCACGCCCTGCCCGCTCAGCGAGGACTTCTACCTCGTAAGCTTCCTCGACCGCCTCTATGTCCTCGACAGGTTCGGCAACCGCGAGCTGATCCATCGGATGAAGGGGTCGCGCGAGCTGAGCGCGACGAAGAACCCCTGGTTGGACACCGTCAATGCTGGCCGGGCGAAGTCGGGCCGGCCGCCCCTGGAGCGGCTCGACCTGTGGGAGTTCGATGGCAACAACATCCGCTGGCGGCCGGTGTGGCCCCTGCCGGTGCGGCCGCGCACTCCGCCGCCGGTGCTTCCCACCGAGACCTGGCAATCCGCCGAACGCAGCAGCACTGAGGGCCACGGGCCGGCCACGCTCGCCGTGCTGAACGTCTACGACAGCGACGTGCCGCTGCCCCAGGGGACCAAGGTGAAATGGCTGCGCATCGTCCAGATTCTCCCGACCTCTTCCGGCCAATACAAGCGCGTGTCGCCGGGGAACCAGGGCGCCACGGTGTCGCGGCTGCCGTTGGGCGTCGTGCCGGTGGAGGCGGACGGCAGCGTGTATTGCGA
>VGYT01000546.1 GCA_016872895.1 Planctomycetota bacterium | reverse complement strand
CCAGCCGCGGGAATCCGACCGCGTCTGGACGCTTCAGACCATCCAGGCGGTGGGCGGCGTGTGCATGCACCAGGCCTACTACGCAAGCCGCGTCCTGAAGTGCCTCGGCGTGCCGGCGATGTACGATCGCGGCGAGGGGGAGCGCGGCGGGCACGCGTGGGTGGCGTGGGTGGGCCAGGAAGGCCGCTCCGTGGGCCTCCTTCAGTCCGGGCGGTTCGACTACGACCGCTATTACACCGGCGAGGTCTTCAACCCCATCTTGCGCCGCATGATGCTTGACCGCGAGGTGGAACTTGATGCCGCCGCCATGGGCCGCTCATACCAGGGCTACCTTGACGCCGTTATGGCCTGCCACATGTGCGGCTTCTTCGAGGCCCAGGAGTGCCAGAAGGCCGTCGGCCTGCTGGAAGGGGCCGTCCAGCGCAACCCGTTCTGCGACCTGCCGTGGCGCGTCACCGCGCACTGGGTCGCCGAAGGGTACATTCCCCAGGCCAAGGGCGAACTGATGTACGACGGGATGCTCAAGACCTTCGCCGCCTACCCGGACCTGACGTTCGAGGTCCTCTACCGCATTCTCCAGCCGCGGCTGAAGCCCGCCGCCAGGCCGCCCGACGCCGAGATTACGCGGAACGTGCAACTCCTGGACCGGGCGTTCGCCGTCTATGACTCAGCCAAGCGGCCGGACCTGGCGGTGCACCTGCGGGCGCTCCAGGGCAAGTACCTGGAGGCCGTCGGCCGCCGCCCCGATGCCCTGAAACTCTACGCCGCCGCGTCCGAAAAGTACGCCGCCGAGCACTACGGCTTTCTCACCCTCTACGACCGCGCCCTGGCCCTGATGGAGGAGGACCGCAAGCAGGACCTCATGCTTAAGTACATGGGTATGATGGCCGCGCGCGTGCCGGAGTACCAGGCCGACTTCAACCGCAAGTACGACCTGAAGAACCCCGCCTGGTGCGTCGTCGTGGAGACCTACGCCGGCGCCCTCCGCGCCGCCGGCCGTGCGGCAGAGGCCCAGAACTGGGAAGCCAAGTTGCCGAAGAAGAAGCCGTAGGCGCCGCCGCGATGGGCGCTACCTGGTTGCGGCGAAGGCGATCTCGGCCCTCTTCGTTCCCGGCGCAAGGAGCACGTCGCCGCCGGCCATGCGCGCCGCCGGCTTTCCGTCGGCCTTGACGGTCGCCCCCAGCGCCGCCGGCAGGCGCAGGATGAACCCCTCGGCCGGCGCGGCCGCGCCGGAAAGAGTGAGCACCGCCCCTTCTTCCACGCGCGTCCACTCCAGCGAACATGGGCCGAAGTGCGTGGGCATCCCCTTGACGGACATGCCCTGCGGATGCGTGAACCACTCGGCGGGCGCGCCCGCCAGGAGGACCAGCCTGTCGCCGTCCTCAAAGAGGAGCGAGTCGCGCACAAGGAGCCAGAACTCCGCGCCGGCCCAGCCGTGCGGCATGGCGACGTCAGGGTTCCACGCGGTCCGTGCGCGGCCCCAGCCGCCGGGGCCGCTCTTCCCGCCCTCGTCGAGGGCGTACCATCCGCGCATCTGTTCATGTTCGAGATGAGATACGATCGTGCCGGCCGCGGCGTCGCGGCTGCCGGCCAGCAGGCCCTGGTGCGCCCTGGCCAGCGGGAAGTACCGCCACCCGCCCGGCTTCTGCGCGCCCGTCTTGCGGAACCGCGCCTGCGCCGGTCCCTCGGAGAGCGGGTACAGCCTGCACGGCCAAAGGACGCAGTAACTGCCGTACCCCTTCGCCAGGTCGGCCCCGAACCGCGCATCGTACGCAGCAAGGAGCGAGTCCG
>VGYT01000545.1 GCA_016872895.1 Planctomycetota bacterium | reverse complement strand
TCGGGCCGGAAGGCACGCTGTCCGACGGCTTCCCGACCGGCTACGAGGCATTCTACTGCATGCGCTACGAGGTCACGCGGGGGCAATTCGCGGACTTCCTGAACGCGATTTCGAGTGATGCCTACGCAAGCACGACTGGCGGGGACAGAGATCATGCAGGCGGCCACTACACTGCCGCCGGGCGGTACGGCCTCTCGGGCGTCTGGCCGAATCTGAAGCCGGCCAAGCCATATCAGGCGTGCAACCTCCTCTCGTGGTGGGACGCCGCGAAGTTCGCGGCGTGGGCGGGGCTGCGCCCGATGACCGAACTGGAATACGAGAAGGCCGGCCGCGGGCCGCGCAAGCCCGTGCCCAACGAGTTCGCCTGGGGAACTGCCTGGATTGCCAAAGAGGAATACGCCGTTGCGAACGAAGGCGGGGCCGACGAGCGCATCGCCGCGAACTACAGCACGGCGGGCGGCAACGCCAACCACGACTTCACCATGCCGGCCTTCCTCGGCGGCGCGACGCGCGGCGGCGTGAGTGCGGTGCCCGGCAGCCCGATGCGCGCGGGCATCTTCGCCACGCCCGACAGCGGGCGCATCGCGGCGGGGGCCTCCTACTGGGGAATCCTCGAACTGAGCGGCAACGTGCGCGAGCAGGTGGTCACGGTCGGCCACCCCAAGGGGCGCGCATTTACCGGGACACACGGGGCGGGAACGCTCGACGTGCCCGAGGACTGGCCGGAGGCAAAGTACTCCGCGAGCGCAGGACGGGAATCCGGGAAGGACGACGGCATCGGCTCCGGGCTGCGCGGCGGCTTCTTCGGCGACGTGCCCTTCGCTCTGCGCCCGTCGGACCGCAGCCGTGCGGTCCACAGGCCGCGCGAGGCGTCCTTCAGCGCACGGTCGCGGTCGGACGAGAATGGCTTCCGCGCCGTGCGCACCGCGCCCTGAGCGGAAAGGAGACGATCGATGAACCGGCCCATCGCGATGCTGGCGGCGGGGGTCGCCCTGGCGCTGGCGGCCTCGTGTTGCTTCGCTGCCGACGCAGGGCCCGCGTGGACCGAGGCGGAATGGAATAGAGAGATCGAGTCCGACTGGCTGCTTCAGCTCGCCCGGGCCGCGAGCGTGAAGCAGCAGCTCCCGAAGGCGCTGGAACGGGCCGAGCGGCTCTGCGCCGACCTGCGCGGCATGGCGGGCGTTCCCGACCTGAGCACGGAGGCCGCCGCCTTGGAGCGCTTGCACGCCGAGGTCCAAGCGTCCGAGGCATTGGACCCCGAAGCCGCCAAAGCCCTCTACCTCAAGATTCGCCGGGTGGGGCGGGAGTTGGTGTTGAAGAACCCCCTGGTGGCCGCTCGGCCGATCCTGTTCATGATGCGCCATCGTGAAGTGGGGTACATGCTCTACGAGTACCTGGGTTGGTACTACAGCCATGGCCACAGTCCGGGAAGCGGGGCCTACAGCCCTCGCACCCCCACGCCGCCGCCGGGCGGTGGCATCTTCGTGCTCGAGCGGCCCGGCCGGAAGCCGGAGGTGCGGCCGCTTCTCTCCGACCCGGCGCTCCAGAAGGGGCATTTCGTCACGCTGTCGGTCTCCTTCGACGCCAAGACGGTCTACTTCGCCTGGGCCGACCCGACGGGCAAGGAGCCCTATACGCTGCCGGGCTACGCGATGGCGCCCGCCGAGCCCGGGGTGAAGTACAACACGTTTCACGTCATGGCGATGGACGCCGACGGTTCGCGCCTGCGCCAACTAACCGACGGGCCGTACGACGATTTCGACCCCTGTCCGCTCCCCGACGGGGGGCTCGCCTTCA
>VGYT01000544.1 GCA_016872895.1 Planctomycetota bacterium | reverse complement strand
ACCGGTCCCGGGCCGGCACCAGGCCCGTGTACGAGACGAAGTCCTTCGACCGCCGGAACCGCCGGATGTCATCCACCTCGGCCATGAGGAGCGCCGCGAAGAAGTCACCGATCCCCGGAACCGTCGCCAGCCACCCGCACCGCTCATCCGCCTTTACTATCTGCCGCACCGCGGCGTCGCTTCGCCGCACCTGGCCGTGCAGAAACTCGTACACCTCCAGCAGTTGCTCCAACCGTTTGCGGTCCGCCTCCGGCAAGGCGATGGCACGCAGCCACTCCATCCCCAGCGACCCGAACAGATCCGTCGCCTCCGGTCGCGCCGGAAGCGCGTCCGGGTGCTGGTCCACCAGGGCGTGGACGCGGTTCTTCACCGACGTCTGCATCTTCACCAGCGCCGCCCGCAGCCGCAGGCCCTGCCGGCGGTCCCACGCCTCGTCGCCGCACACATACGCCTCGGGCACCATCCCGAGCATCCCGAAGTCCGCGAGCTTCTCGGCGTCGATCGCGTCGTCCTTGTACGCCGTCTCCGAGATGATCTTCAGCCGACCCGGATTCGCCATCACCACCTCGTCCGCCAGATCCACCAGCCACCGGTACAACGGACGGTAGCGCGGCCCGGCCTCGAACACCGCCATCCGCACCGCCCCGTTCCGCTCCCCCAGGAACCTCTCCAACGCCTCACGCTGCGTCGGAATGTTCCCCCGCCGAAGCACGTTGCCCTGGCGGTCCTTGACCATCACCTGACACCGCTTCTTGTGATGGTCGATCCCGATGAACTCGTCCACGCCCTCCACCAACGCCCGCACCCGCTGAGCCATGACCCACCTCCTTCCTCGCTCCTGACCCCTCGACCGCCGGATTCTACCCCGGCCGCCCGCGAGGAAGCACCCTCACGGCCTCAGCCCTGTTTCATATGCTCTCCTTTGGGTGACCCTTTCAGCATGACCGTCCGGCCGCCGAATTGCAAGCTCAATCGGGACGGCGCGGGAATGCCTCAGGCCAAAAAGGGGACGGGAGTCTTTTGCCGCCCTTCGACTTCCCTCAGGGCGGCCCTGAGTATCGTCGAAGGGCCGGAACGGCCCTCTCGTGCTTCGTAGCGAAGTAGCACTTCGCTACTTCGCAGAGTAGCATCGGGTGCTCTGCACAAAAGACTCCCGTCCCCTTTTCGGCCCCGCGCTTCCGGCCGGGACGACGTCCTATACTCTATCGGCGGCCGCGGGCGAGGCGGACCAATCTTTTCGCACGGCCTCGCCCTCGCGCCCACCCTTTCCAACCATTCACCGACGGACGCAGGCCGAAGCCTGCCTGGAAGTGTCCGGAATGAGATTGACGGTGTCCGGTACCGCGATAGAATCATCGAAAAGGCCCAAGGGGGTCGTGGACAGAAGGTCATCCGGGAGATTCCGGGGTTAAGAGATCCTGCGGTTCTCTGTCCTGAGGTCCTCGCAGGGGAAAACCATGCCATCCATGAACCGACGAGACTTTCTGAAGCGGGCGGCCGTCGCCGCCGGCGCCGCGGCTTTCGCTGCGAGAGCGTCCGCAGAGGCGAAGTCTGCCGAACGCCCCAACATCCTCTTCATCCTCGCCGACGACCTGGCCATGGGCGACGTCGGGTGCTATGGGCAAAGGCTCATCAAGACGCCGCACATGGACCGGATGGCCGCCGAGGGCACGCGGTTCACGCAGGCGTACTGCGGCACGAGCGTCTGCGCCCCCTCACGCACCTCCCTCATGACCGGCCTGCACATGGGGCACTCGCCCATCCGCGCCAACCGCAAGATCCGCCCGGAAGGCCAGATGCCAAT
>VGYT01000543.1 GCA_016872895.1 Planctomycetota bacterium | reverse complement strand
CGCCTTGATGGCGGCGTCGAGCGCCGGGTCCGGCTTGGTGAGTTTCTCGGCCACCTCCTTGCGGTACGCGGCGACCTTGGCGGCCTTCTCCGTCTTGGCTGCATCCTTCTGCTGCTTGTGGTGGGCCTCCAGGGCATTCGTGGATTCGCCCTTGGCCGCCGCAGTCGCGGCCTTCGACTTCCCCTTGCTCGTCTTCGTTACCTGAGTCATGGCACACATCCTTTCGTCTGTTGTGCAGGCCGCTGCCCGAATGGCCTCGTGCATCGCCGCGATCCTCGCGGCGCGACGTGCGGCCCGCTCTTGCTTTTGTTTCAGCGTCAACATGCTCGGCTCCTACTTGCTCGGCGGCATGTACTGCTTGCCGCAGGTGGTGCACTTCACCGTCTGGTCGTCCTGCCACACCAAGTTGTCTACATTGCGCTCGCCGCAGCCGGGGCAGGCGTCGGCCTGGGCCACCATCTCATCCGCCTGGGCGTTGATGGCGTCGCGGACGTAGGCCACGTCTATCTGGTCTGGGTCATCGACGGCCGCAGCGATGTCCTGGATGACGCGCTCCAGGCTGTCCAAGTCGCGGCCCACCGTCCGCTCGACCTCGCGGCACTTGTCCCAGACCTCGTGCAGGGCGGCCACGGCGGCCCGCATCGCCGGGAGGACCGTCTTGGCTTGCTTCGTGGTAATCATGAGCGTGCTCCTTTCCTTGGGCGGTTACCTGCTGGTGCGCTCCACCAGAACGCCGCCGTCGATGAGGTTCCAGCCCCAATGGTCGCCCCATGCGGCCGGCGGCTGGATGCGCTGCAGCAACTTGTCAGTGCCCGTCTGCCGGAGTTCCACCTTCCGGCCGACCTGCGTGGCGTACCACGCCGGGGCGTCGGTGCGCCAAGCCAGCCGGCGGGGCTTCGGGTTCACCACGCGGCACCAGGGGATGTCGTCGCGCTGGGCGGTGTCAAAGTTGTCGTTGAAGAACGCCGGGTCAGGGCCGTTGCCCGACCAGTGGCAGGTGCAGCAGTAGCGCGGGAACTCCGGCTCGAAGGTGATGCGGTCGATGACCCACTCGTACCCGCCGCGAACGACCACGTCGCCCACCCGCAGGTCTTTGCCCATCACGTTTTCGGTCTTGCGTGCTGCCGTCTTCATGGTCTGCTCCTTGTTCTGGTCGCCTCAGTCGGCGAAGTTCTGAATGGCCCGCAGGTAGTCGGCCACGTCGCCGTTGGTGCCCTCGTACCCGTCGAGGGTCGCCTGGAGCCGGCGGGCGGTGTGTTCCAGGAGTTTCTCGTCGCCGCTGCGGGCCGCGACCTCCCAGACCGCTGTCTCGAACACCGGCATGTCGCGCTTGGGCGTCTCGACGATGTGGTCAAGCCACTTCACCTCGATGCGAATGCTGCCGCCCGTTCGGCAGAGCCTCGCCTCGCCCCTCGCGCCCTCGACCGTCATCTGCGTTGTCTTCATTGCGTTCTCCTTCGTGGTTCGTGTTGCCCCACCACGTGGATCAGGGCATGCTTTTCGCCACAAGGCAAGGGCAAATATCGAGAAACACGCATAAATTCCGCCGCCACATGTCGCGCCCCGTGCGCGACTTACGCACCGGCGGCCAAATTCTGGAAGATTTACGATGGACGCTGACCACCAACCTGTGAACCCGGCCGCCCTAACCGCAGCCGACGCCGCGCGCCTGCTTGCCGCAGCGAGCGGCAGGCCCATTACCGAGATCATGGTGCGGGACGCCATCGATGCCGGTGCACCGCTGGCGGCCGATGGCCGGCTGAACCTCGTGGAACTCATGGCGTGGCTTGAAAGGACACTGGCGGAAAAGCCGTGAACAT
>VGYT01000542.1 GCA_016872895.1 Planctomycetota bacterium | reverse complement strand
AAGGGGGCAGCTAAGGGGAAACCGCCTACCGTGGCCTATGCTGCGGAGGAACTCCAGCGCTTCATCGAGAAGGCCAGCGGCGCCAGCTTGGAGATCGTGCCCGCTGCCAAGGCGCCCGCGACGGGTACGCTGCTGCTCGTGGGCCGCAGCGCGCTCAGCGAACAGCACAAGCTGGCGCTGCCGACCAGGCCGGAGGGCCTGCGTATCGCCGCCTTCCCGCGCGGCGTGGCCATCCTGGGCGAGGTGAAGCCTGCCGGCGTGGGCAATATCAAGCACGAGGTGGACCGTGGCACGCTGCACGGCGTCTACGAGTTCCTCGAGCGTGTTGTCGGGTACCGCTTCTACATCCACATCCCGAAGGACCCCGACCTGGGCGTCGTGACGCCGGCGGTGAAGACCCTCACGGTGCCGTCGGATTACACCCTGGACTTGGCACCGGACTTTCCGTTGCGCAGCGGGGCGTTCGAGATCTGGTCTGCGCCGCTGGACTGGCAGCGGATCACGCGCGAAGGCTCCGGCTCTGGCATGCCCGTCATCAACCATACGGACAAGTGGTTCGGGAGTCGGTTCTTCAAGGACCACCCGGACTGGGCCGCAGCCATCCGCGAAGACGGCACGCGCAGTAGAGACTACCCGTGCTACTCGCATCCCGGCGTCTTGAGCGCGCGCGTGCAGGTGACGCAGGATGTCTACGACGGCAAGGGGGGCTGGTTCGGCGAGCACGGCCATCCCGGCCCCAAGTGGATTCCGTTCGAGCCGACGGACCTCTGGGACCAGAAAGGGCTGTGCCTGTGCGAGCGCTGCAAGCCGCAGCTCCAGCCTAAGCGGGGCCGGTTCGGGCTCGCCTCGAACCTCCTTTTCCGCCACGGCGTAGAGTTCGCGGCCGAGATCGCCAAGCGGTGGCCGGACAAGCGTCTGGGCATGCTCGCCTACGAAGGGCACATGCTGCCGCCCGACTTCGACCTGCCGGAAAACCTGGACGTGCAGGTGTGCATGATGTGGTCCACCACCATGGGCAAGGAGCCCTATTGGCACGAGCGGAACCTCCAATTGCTGCGCGATTGGAGCAAGAAGGTGGGCGGCAGGCGCGAGCGGCTGTCGCTCTGGAACTACATCTGCTGGCCGGCCTATTTCATGACGGCGCCGATGTTCTTCCCGCACAATCTCCAGAAATGGCTCCAGGACACGCACGCCATCTCCAGCGGCGAATTCGTCTGCCCCGGCGGCAGCCCGCCGCAGTTCGAAATCGTCATGGCCTGGCTCTGGCACCGCCTGATGTGGGACAGGAACGCGGACGTGGACGCCCTGCTCCGCGACCAGTGCACGACCTTCTTCGGCCCGGCCGGAAAGACGATGGAGAAGCTCTACGCGACGGTCAGCGACCGCTACGAGAAGGTCACGTGGAGCCGGAAGTTCGACGAGAGCTACATCCCGCCGGAGCAGATTTACGGCGAGACGTATACGGCGGAAGCCATCAACACGCTCAGGAAGCTCTTCGAGGAGGCGTTGGCCGCCTGCCCGCAGGACGAGGCGAACATCTACCGCCGCCGCGTCGCCTGGATGCAGAAGGGCTTCGAGCCGTTCTTCGGCGATGCGACTATGGCCCACCAGTGGCTTGGGAAGGAGCCGACCTACAAGGTGCCCACCGTGGCGGCGGCCCCTGCCGACGCCGCGGCCTGGGCGGCGCTGCCCGCGGCCTCCCTGGTGCAGGGGAACTTCGGGCGGGCGCCCGACCTCGCCACACGGGTGCGCGTCGCGCGCTGTGGTGGCGACTTGCTCGTCCGCTTCGAGGCTGTCGAGCCGACCGAGCCGCTGATAGGGGACC
>VGYT01000541.1 GCA_016872895.1 Planctomycetota bacterium | reverse complement strand
CGGAGCCGGAAGTCGGGAAACGGATTACCGGCAAAGGGCGGTCGGCCGCCATCGGGGGTTCCCCTGATGCCTTTTCCGGCACTTTCCCCGATGGCAAAGAACGAAGTGTCTCGATTGCATCCCGCCCCGGATGGTGTATGATACTTGCGGGCATGAGCAGCGACTCAAGCGCCCGCCAGACGTGCCAGGCCGGCACCGGGGCCGGCCGGGACGGGACCTGGAATCCCCCCCTGGGCCTCGTCGGAAGCGTCTGGAAGCGGGCAAATACCGTCCTGGGCGTTTCGGGCGGCTCGCGCGGCAGCCGGAAGGCTGCCGCGCGAGTTTTCTCATGGCGCCCGCGTCAGCCCGCCGGTGCGTTACGCGGCGATGGCGAACCCCGCCGGCACCAGCGTCATGCCCGCGGTCGTGCCGGCTAGCGGGCGAGACCTTGACGGGCAGATCACGGCTCGGCCCCCAGGAGGTAGCCTCGTCCGCGCACCGTATGAATCAGCGGCGGGCGGCCGGGACGCTCCAGTTTGCGGCGGAGGTAGCCGATGTAAACGTCCACGACGTTCGAGTCGGCCTCGGAGTTAAACTCGTACAGGTGCTCCCAGATGTCGGTGCGCGAGACGACCTGGCCCGCCCGCACGGCCAGGTACTCCAGGAGGGCGTACTCCCGCGGCGTAAGGTGAACGGCCTCGCGGCCGCGCGTCACACGCTGCGCGGTCGTCTCGATGCACAGGTCTCCGACCTGGAGCCGCGGGTTCTTGGCGCAGTACGCCCGCCGCGCCAGCGCACGCACGCGGGCCAGGAGTTCTTCAAAGGCGAACGGCTTGACGAGGTAATCGTCGGCCCCGGCGTCCAGGCCGCGCACCCGGTCGGCCACGGTGTCTTTGGCCGTCAGGATGAGGACGTGTGCGGCGCGGCCGTCGCGCCGGAGGCGCTTCAGGATTGAGAGGCCGTCCACGCCGGGGAGCATCAGGTCCAGCACGATGACGTCGTAGTCGCTGCCGGATGCGTACCAGAGACCCTCTTCGCCGTCGCCCGTGGCATCGACGGCGAAGCCGGCCTCGCGCAGGCCCTTGACAAGGGCCCGCTGAAGCGGCGGATAGTCTTCAACGACCAGGACGCGCATGGCACCCTCGGCGGCCTCGGCGGCCGAGTCAGAGCCGCGACCGTAAGGGAGCGGTGACTTTGTGGCGAGCGACGGCTCCGCTCCCTTACGGTCGCGGCTCGGAGTCCGGCCGCCACGTTCACCTGTGCAGCATACGAAAGCGGACATGAGAAGGCAATGAGAGGGGCGAAGGCGGGTGGCATGCTTTCGCAAGCGAAAGCATGCCATCGGCGGCCGGCCTTTTTGGATTGACGGTCGGCGGCGCGCTGGCTAAAGTACCTGCCCTCAAGGAATAGAGGGCCTGCGCCGGGCGCGACCGCAGCAGGGGGGGAACGGCCGAGGGGGTGTTGTGCGCCCGGCCCCGGAACGGCCCCGCATGCCAGGCCGGCGAACGTGAACATCGACGAACTGCGAAAACGCATAGACGCGATCGACGCCCAACTCGTTGCGCTCGCCAACGAGCGCGCCCGGCTTGCCGTCGAAATCGGCCGCCTCAAACGCCACGCCGGCCAGAACTCCGTGTATTCCCCCGAACGCGAACGCGAAGTCTTCGAGAAGGTCCGTGCCGCCAACCCGGGGCCGCTCTCCGACGCCGCCATCACGGCAATCTGGAAGGAGATGATGAGCGGGAGCCTGGCGCTGGAGAAGCCGCTGAAGGTGGCCTACCTGGGTCCGGAGGGGAGTTTCAGCCACCTGGCCGCCCTCGAAAAGTTCGGCCGCAGTGTTGAACTC
>VGYT01000540.1 GCA_016872895.1 Planctomycetota bacterium | reverse complement strand
CATCGGCGTCGTTCACCGCGAGGGCCGCCTCGCCCGCGACCGCGAAGTCGCAGGGGATGCGCACGGGGGGGATATCGCTTAGCGTCTCGAACGGCTTGGCCGGCGGTCGTCCCCCACGCTGAACTCGGAGATCCAGGCGATCTTGCTGTTGCGGGGCTGCACCTCCAGGAGCTGAACCTTCAGCGCGCGCGCCTTGGTCCCCGCGGGGATTGGCATCTGATAGACCGATTCGTTCCGCTCCTTGCCCCTGGCGGGGGCCAACTCGGTCCGAAGGCGCTGCCAGTGGCTGTTTGGCGCCAGGGCCGGACTCTCCTTCTCGGGGCCGGTGAACAGGTAGAACTTGACCTGGTCGGTGTTCGTTCGCAGGCGCAGGGCGGAGAGCGGAATCGCCTCGGGCCAGACCAGGATGTACCAACTCGGATAGACATCGCTCACCGGCACGCGGTTCACGACCTCGCGGTCCCGCACCCGGGGATCGGGGCCGGCGTTCTGCCACGCCCCCTCGCCGCGAACGACGCGCATCGAGTCGCTCCCGAACGGCGCCTGCTCGGCCTGCGCCAGGGCGAACGGCGTGACGTTGGTGTGAGCCGGGTCCGGCGGAAACGGGGCCGGCGCCTGCTCCGCCGCCCGGAGAATCGCCGCGCTCGTGAGCAGGACGCACAACAGGTGAATGGGTCTTGCGTATGCGTTCGTCATGGTTCGTCTCGCCGGTTTTGGTATCCGATCCTGTACAGCACGTGGTCCGAACACGCACTTCGCCTACTTCGCAGGCCCCTCGCCGCATCGGTAAATCTTCGTGCTCAAGCTCATCGGCTGGGCGAAAGCGCCGGCTTTCAGCGTGAAGGTGATGCCGCCGAACCAGTCGAACGCGCCGAGCGACTCGGGAATGGCGCAGGTGAACTCGCCATGGCTTCCCGGCACGGCTTCGAGGCGGGCCCAGTCGCGGGCGTCCCAGGCGCGCGACTGGTCGGGGAGCCAGCTCACGTAGAACCAGCCCGTAGCACGGTCGGGGCAGTTCTTCACGCTGAACTTCAGCACCTTGCCGTCGCGCGGCACTGCCACGGCGTTCGGCTCGGGGAGGGGAGGATTGCCGCCGGCGAGCACGTGCGCGAAGAACGCAGGCTCTATCTCGGCGCTGATCGGGTAATCCCAGCGCACCGGCCCGCCCGGCAGCGACATGTAGTGGCTCTTGTTCGGGCCGAAGCAGAGGTACTTGCCGGCGGGGATTGCGTCGAGCGTTGCCATCACCGACGGCGGCTTGAAGAAGATGTCGTTCGTGGCGCTGTACAGCAGGCAGGTGGCACGGCAGCGATTGAGCCGGGTGCCCGCGTCGAAGCACCTCAGCCAGGTGTTCCGATCCGCCTCGTCCATCTTCTTCAGCTCGCCGGAGCCGATCGCCTCGAGCTGGTAGAAGCCCGAGCCGTAGAGGTCGAAGACGCCTTTCACGCGTTCGTCGAGGAGGCCGGAGAGCATGGTGACCATGTAGCCGCCCCAACTGATGCCGGTCATGCAGAGCTTTTGCGGGTCGACGTCGGGCTGGGCTTCGAGGAGGTTGAACGCCCGCAGGCCCGCGGTGACCGCGTCGAAGAGCACGCAGACGTAGGGCGTGGGCTTGGGGGGGATGATCTGGCCGGCGCCGAACGGCATTCTGGTGACGCGGCTGATGCTGAGCATCTTGTCGTTGGCGCCGTAGCCGGGGAGGTCAGGGGCGATCGCCACGTAGCCCAGCCTCGCCCAGGCGATGGGGCCGCCTTCATGGGCCATCCCGCCGCCGCCGTGGCACACGAGCATGCCGGGCAGCTTCTTGCCGGCAGTATTCGCAGGCC
>VGYT01000539.1 GCA_016872895.1 Planctomycetota bacterium | reverse complement strand
CCTGGATGCCCATCGCCGGGGTGCCGCTCGCCGCCAGACCCTCGGGCGATTCGGCAGCCAGCGTGGCGGCGTGGAAGCCTGCCGTGGCCCAGAGGGTGCGTGCCAGGACTCCGTGCCAATGGAACCTCATGAGCTCTGCTCGGTACGGCGCGCGCCGGATCTCGATGGCGAGGGTGTTTGCTCCCTTGACCAGGAGCTTCGGCGGGATGGCTGCCTCCATCGCCCGGAGCCGGAGGCGATAGCGTTCGTCGAACTCCTTCGCGGGCATGGGCGACGGGGGCAGCGGGGCCGCGCCGCCCGGGGCCAGGAACGCCTCGGGCGGGTAGTCCTCGGCGAGAGCATCCGGCCCGAGTGGTCCGGCGGGCAGGTGCGCTCGCGCGACTTCCTGGCCGTTGACGTATACGATGGCCCCGCCCCGAAAGGCGACCTTCAGCGTCAGCCCCTTGACCTTTGCAGGATCGGTCACGCCGAACCGCCGCCGCAGGTAGATGGCGGCCAGGACCCATGGGTCCTGGCCGCGTTCGTGGCCGTAACCGGGGTACACGGTCTCGCGGAAGCCCCAGTCCCGATCGTCGAACCCCGGCGCCATCCAATCCGCGGGGGGTGAGGACGACGCCATGCCGCGTGTGCGGGCGTTGGGCGCGTATTCGCCGTTCGCGCCCACCCGCGCCGGGCCGAGGCACCAGAAGACGCGCCAGGGCGTCTTCTCATCCAACACTGGCAGTTCGCCTCTTGCCTGGGGACACAGACATGTCCCAACGGCCAGTGCCAGAGCAACCAGGAGGGGCTTCACCACCGCGTCGGCTCCTGTCCGTTCGGAGGGTAGGCACCGTTCGCCGAGCGTGCCCCAGGCAGCCGGCATTGGGGTCGCGGGCTCTTCCATGGTGCTCCGTCAGAGGCTCAGCGTCAAATGTCCCCCACGACCCGGGCACATTCGCTCCTGCCGCGTGCCTGCCCTAGAGCTTCACCTCGGCCCCATGGTCTGGCCGTATGGGGCATGGAGGCCGAGCCACGCCTCGGCCTGCTCGCGGTCTGCTACCCAGAACATCTTCTTCCTCTCCCCCTCTGGCACATCGGTGGCCTTGCGGATCAGGACGTTCGGAGGGGGCGTGGCGGAACTCGACAATCCCGGTCGCGTCGGCTACTAGGTGCAGAACCTTCTGGGTCCGGTCGGGTTCGGCCGGCGCCTCCTTCCGGTGCTCGATGCCCGTATCGAAGTTCCTCAGGTACACGATGCCCATCTCCCGCCTTGCGGCAACTTGGCGGAGAGCAGCGTGTTCGCCGAAGACCTTCGAGTCCGTGTTGTTTGGGATCAGCAGCATGGCGCGGACGCGTTTCGTCCCCTCCGGAGCCCAGACCAATACGTCTGCCTTGTCGGGTCCCCCGGCCGGCCTCCTGCCCGCCAGGCTCTCCGGCAGTTGCAGCCCTACCGGCCAGTGCGGCGGCTCGGCCAAGCGCTGCTCCGCTGCCCAGGATGGCGCGTGAACCACGAGATGGGTCACAGCCGCTGAAGCAATCGCGCAGGCTGCAAGCCAGTGGCTCCGATCACCCCGTTGCTCCATTGAGCCTCTCCTTGACGAGTTGTCCATCTCGTGAGAAGCGCGCGCGCTCACAGCTGGCGCGCTCACTCCAGAGCGATCTTCACGCCATCAAAAGTGAGGGCGCGCCGGCCCACCATCACCTTGTTGCCCTCCTGCCGGACCTCGGGCGCTGGGCCTTCCTGAAGGGTCATCACGTACGCCTTCTGCCCGCCCAGCTTCACCTCGGTGGTCTTGGTGGCGTAGCCATCCCGGCCCGTCATGTCGGCGACCTTCGTCGGTTTGATGTCCAT
>VGYT01000538.1 GCA_016872895.1 Planctomycetota bacterium | reverse complement strand
CGGCTACGGCGTCTTGGGCGCGGTGACCGACTTCAGCCCGGTTGACATCGGCGGCAAGTAACGCCGCGCGCCAAACAGGTCGAGCCGCCGCTGCAAAGCGGCGGCTGCGCTCGCGCGGCGGGCAGGTCGAGCCGCCGCTGCAAAGCGGCGGCTGCGCTCGCGCGGTGGGCAGGCCGAGCCGCCGCTGTGAAGCGGCGGCTGCGCTCGCGCGGCGGGCAGGCCGAGCCGCCGCGCAATGCGAGCGGGCGCTTTCCCCCGACACAGGGCGCATCCGATGAAATCCTGCTGCCGCACAATCGCGTTTCTCGCCGTCTGCTGGCCCGCCTGTGCCGCCGCCCCCGCCGCGGCGGCCGGCCTGCCTGCCGAGGCCTCGGCGCAGGCACGCGCCGCCCCTTCCGCGCCCACGCCCTATCGCGTGGTTGACACGGGGCAGACGCATTTCTTCAGCGACACGGGCCCGCTTCCCAGGCCGCCGCGGCCCGCCGAACCGTTCTTCGGCCAGGACGCCTTCTACCGCGGACCCCAGCCCAACTACCGCGATAACGCAGACGGAACGGTCACCGACCTGGCCACCGGCCTCATGTGGCAGAAGACCCCCGAACTGGACCGCAAGTTGACCTACCCCGAGGCCGTGGCCCAGCCCGCCAGGTGCAGGCTGGCCGGCCACGCCGACTGGCGCCTCCCCACCGTCAAGGAACTCTACTCGCTCATCAATTTCAACGGCAACTGCCGCGCACAGCCGCCCGTCCCCTACCTCGACACGCGGTTCTTCGATTTCCGTTTCGGCGACGAGTCGAAGGGCGAGCGCCTTATAGATTCGCAGTTCTGGTCCGGCACCGAGTACGTCGGCCAGTCGAGGCCCGGCAGCGGCAGGGTCTTCGGCGTCAACTTCGCAGACGGCCGCATCAAGGCGTACCCCAGGGACGTCGGCCGCACGGGCCAGACGGCGGTACACTTCGTCCGCCTGGTGCGCGGCAACCCGGACTACGGCAAGAATCGGTTCGTGGACAATCGCAACGGGACCATTTCGGACCTGGCCACCGGCCTGATGTGGACCCAGGCCGACTCCGGCAAGGCCATGAACTGGGAGCAGGCCCTGGCGTATTGCGAGAACCTCCAACTGGCCGGCCATGGCGACTGGCGGCTGCCCAACGCCAAGGAACTCCAGAGCATCGTGGATTACAGCCGTGCGCCCGATGCGGTTGACCCATCCCGCCGCGGCCCCGCCATTGACCCGCTCTTCAAGACGACCGACGGCGAGGCATGGTTCTGGACGGGCACCACGCACCTGGAAGGCGGCCGGGTGCTCGGCGACGCAGCCGTCTATATCGCCTTCGGACGGGCCACCGGCTTCATGCCCGGCCCCGACGGCGTGGGGCGGTGGATGAACGTCCACGGCGCCGGCGCCCAGCGGAGCGACCCGAAGAGCGGCGATCCGAAGTCCCCCATGTGGGCGGGCGGCCGCGGGCCCCAGGGCGACGAGGTCCGCATCTTCAACTTCGCCCGCGCCGTGAGGAACATCGAACCGGGAACCGCCCAAGTCGTGCAGCCGGCCGCCGCTTATGGCATCTCGGATTGCGGATTTCGGGTTTCGGAATGAAAGGCGCGCGGCCGCAGCCTGCCGTGGCGTTCGCCGTTGTCGTTTCCCGATTCCCGAACTACGGTTCCCGGTTGCCGCCGTTACCCTACCTGTGGATAACTTTTTGACCCGCCCCGGCGCACCCCGAAAATGCCCGTTTTGGCCCCTTCCGGAGGGGCAAAACGGCCCTGGCGCTAGCGCCAGAGGGGGTAGAGGGGCGAAATGTTAAGATGGGTAAGGCAAAATCGCGCGCTTTTTGA
>VGYT01000537.1 GCA_016872895.1 Planctomycetota bacterium | reverse complement strand
CGGCTGCACGTCGGTCCGGCCGGGGCCGAACAGGCCATACCGCCCGCTCGGGGAGAAGAACACGAGGAGTTGCTCCCGCCAGGCGGCCCAGGCTGCGGCGTCGCCCTGGCCGACGCCGCCCGCGCGCCAGAGCCCCTGCGCGTCGCGCTGCCAGTACTGGAACCCCGCCCGGCTGCGCACCTGTGCCGCCATCACTACGTTGAGGTTGTTCGCGTTGCCGGCGGCGGCGACCCAGGGGCGGGCGCGGGGCGCCTGGGCCTCGGGCGGCAGGCAGCCCGCCGGGCCGAGGGCAACGGCCAGCATTGAAATGAAGAGGGCGAAACGCATAGTTGGGTGTATCGTGCTATAAAGATAACCCGCCGCTCGCACGGCGGGCTCGACACGGCGGGCTCGGCATGGCGAACTCGATGCGGCGCCGCGCGTCACCACTGCTTGACGAACATCAGGCCGCCGGCGCCGCCCCCCCCGTACGGCAGGACCTTGAAGCCCCCCACCTGCGGCAGTTCGCCCTTCACGACGCTGTGGCCCACCACCCAGCCCAGCGCCGCGCCGAACACCAGGTCCGAGAAGTCGTGCTCCCGATCCTCCAGCCGCGTGGCGCCCGAATAGCCGGCCAGCAGGTACAGCGGAATCGCCGGTCCCCACCCGTAGTACTCGTGTATGACCGCGGCGAAGCACATGCTGGACGACATGTGCCCCGACGGCCAGCCCCCCCACTCCCCGTTCGGCGAGTGGTCGTCCATGCCCAACTTCAGGCCCATCGTCCACAGGTCGTTGACCAGGAGCGCCTCGACCATCGTCTTGGCGAAGGCATAATGCTTGGGGTCCTGCCGGTTGACCGAGACGGCGTACCACGCCGAGGCGATGCCGAAGTGCAGGAACGGGTTGCCGATGACGCTGCCGAAGTCGCCGGTCTCGTGGAGGCTGGAGTCCTCGGTGGCGAGGCGGTCGCGGATGGGCTTGTCCCAGTTGTTCCGGGCGATGCGGTCCGCGCCGAAGGCGGCGCCCAAAACGACGAGGTTCTCCGCGCTGGCGAACGTGTGCTTCGTGCCCCCCCAAACTTGCCGCGGAACACCCTTCAGGTCTGTCCAGAGGACCTGGCCGAACGTCTCGCCCGGCAGGGGCGCAAACTCAGCCGTGGCCGCCTTCTCCTGCGGGGCTGGGGCGGCAGGGGCGGTCGCACCGCCGGCGGCCGCCGCGGGTTGCGCCGCGGCCGCCGCCAGCGCCGCAGGCTCAAGCGGCGACGGCTCGGCCCGCGGCGCAAAAAAGAGCACCGGACGCGACTCGGCGAGTGCCGAAGGCGCGGCCGTATCGCCCGCGCCGGCAGGGGCTTGTGGAATCGCCGCGCGCGCGGCAGGCGCTGCGGCCGCCACGCGAAGGAGCGTCCGCTCGGCCTGGCGGTCAAGGGCGCGACCGGAGGAGCATCCGGCCGCCGCCAGCGCTGCGGCCATCGCCAGGCCCAGCACCCGATGCATGCTTCTCGGCATAAAGAGCCCTCCCTGCGCCGGCTGCCCGTCCGCCCCGTTGCGCGGCGGGTCGCCGCATATGTTTGGCGTCACCTCGCGCGGTGTGGCACGGCCGGCTTGTCCGGCCGTGGGAAGCATAGGCGGCAGTCCGCCACGGCCGGACAAGCCGACCGTGCCACACGTGCTAGTACCTTACGTCATTTGTATTTGTGGGTATAGCCGCTTGAGTCTGATTCTGGCCGTCTCGGTCGTGAACTGCCAGTCCACCGATTTCTGGTCCGCGTTGCGACCAGAGTACCAGTGCTCCGCCTCGGACCGCAAGGCGGGCACGTCCGGAATCCGGCGGTCCAGGCACTGCTGGGTGAAGACACTCA
>VGYT01000536.1 GCA_016872895.1 Planctomycetota bacterium | reverse complement strand
CTCACCTACCGCTGGACGCCGCTCGGCGAGAGTTACGGCTACCTGCTGGGGGGCGTGGCGTGGTGGAAGACGGCCCTCGCGCACCTGTTCGTCGGGTCGGGGCTGGCGGTGTTCGGCGCGGCGGGGTGGCGGCGAAAAGGCAAGGAGAATGTTGAATATTGAATACTCAATTTTCAGTTATGAAGTAAACGGCGGCACCGGCGTCCGCCGCTTCGACACTGATTATTGAACATTCAATATTCAACATTCTCCTGGCCGTTCTCATCCGCCGCGAAAGCATGGCTGCGGCGGGTGTGCGCGCACCGGCCCCCCGTGCATTCACGGGGGGGGCTGAATATGACTAACCTTTGACTTCGTACTCGGCGTCGATGACGTCGTCGCCCTTGCCCTTCTGGCCGCGCGGTTCGCCGCCCGCGCCGCCGCCCGCCGGTCCGCCTGCGCCGCCGCCCGGGCCGGCCGCGCCGGGGCCCGTCCCCGCGCCCGCCTGCTGATAGAGCATCTGTGCGATGGCGTAGGATGCCTGCGTCAGGGCCTCGGCGGCCCGCTCGATGCGTGCTGCATCGTCGCCCTTGATGGCCTCCTCGACGTCCTTGACGGCGGCCTCGATCTTGGTGCGGTCCGCCTCGGAAATCTTCGCCCCGTGCTCCTTCAGGGTGCGCCGGACGTTATAGGCGAGGGCGTCGGCCTGGTTGCGTTTCTCGACCAGGCCGCGGAGGCGCTTGTCTTCTTCGGCGTGGGCGTCGGCCTCGCGGGCCATGCGCTCCACCTCCTCCTTGGAGAGGCCCGACGAGGACTTGATGACGATGGACTGCTCCTTGCCGGTGCCCTTGTCCCTGGCGTGGACGTTCAGGATTCCGTTGGCGTCGATGTCGAAGGTGACCTCTATCTGCGGGACGCCCCTGGGCGCGGGCGGGATGCCCGTCAACTCGAACCGCCCCAGGGTGCGGTTGTCGCGGGCCATGGGTCGTTCGCCCTGGAGGACGTGCACTTCCACGCCCGGCTGGCCGTCGGCGGCGGTCGAGAAGACCTCGCTCTTGCGCGTCGGGATGGTCGTGTTGCGCGGAATCAGGACGGTCATCACGCCGCCAAGCGTCTCGATGCCCAGCGACAGCGGCGTCACGTCCAGCAGCAGGATGTCCTTGACTTCGCCCGACAGGACCGCGCCCTGGATGGCAGCGCCCACGGCCACGACCTCGTCGGGGTTGACGCCCTTGTGCGGCTCGCGGCCGAAGAGTTCGCGGGCCAGGCCCTCGATGAGGGGCATGCGGGTCTGGCCGCCCACCAAGACGACTTCGTCAACGCGGAAGTCGGCGCCCTTTTTCTTGCGTGCGTCGTCCAGGGCCCTCATGCACGGGCCGCGCGCGCGTTCCACCAGTTCTCGCGTCAGTTCTTCCAGTTTGGCGCGTGTGAGTTTCAGTTGCAGGTGCTTGGGGCCGGAGGCGTCGGCGGTGATGAACGGCAGGTTGATGTCGGTCTCGAAGACGGTGGAGAGTTCGCACTTGGCCTTCTCGGCGGATTCCTTGAGGCGCTGGAGGGCCATCTGGTCTTTTCTGAGGTCGATGGCGGTGTCGGCCCTGAAGGTGTCGGCGATGTGGTCGATGATGCGCTGGTCCAGGTCGTCGCCGCCCAGGTGCGTGTCGCCGTTGGTGGCGATGACCTCGAAGACGCCTTCGCCCACGTCGAGGATCGATATGTCGAACGTGCCGCCGCCGAAGTCGAAGACGGCGATCTTCTCGTTCTTCTTCTTCTCCAGGCCGTAGGCCAGGGCCGAGGCCGTCGGCTCGTTTATGATCCGCACGACCTCCATGCCGGCGATCTGGCCGGCGTCCTTCGTGGCCTGGT
>VGYT01000535.1 GCA_016872895.1 Planctomycetota bacterium | reverse complement strand
AAGGCGTGGACCGACGCCGGCGGCAGGGGCCTCCTGCCCGACGGCGCGACGCTGGAGAACGTGCCCCTGTTCGAGACGCGGAACGTGTGGCAGGCGGACCCGCGCGCCCGCGACGTGGGCCTGTTCATCTACGACGTCCACGCCGAACTTCTGGACTGGTACGTCCGCAGCGTCCGCGACATGGGGTACCGCGGCCTCGTGACGCATTACGACTGGCTGAACCACCTGGGCGTCCAGGCGCTGCGGAACCGCGTGCCTGTTATCTCGATGCATGGGTACCACGCGCACCCGTCCGACTTCACGGCCAAGGGGTCGAAGATCAGCCAGGAGAGCGCCGTGGCGTCGGCGGGCCGGTTCTTCTGCTCCATGGCCGCGACGCGCTACGGCAACCGGCCCCTCCTTATTACCGAGTACGGCCAGGTGTTCTGGAACCGGTACAGGTACGAAGAGGGGCTGCTGGCGGGGGCGTATGCGGCGCTTCAGGGCATGGACGGCCTGATGGCGCACGCCACGCCGGTCGTGCCGCGCATCGACGGCCCGATCCGGCCGTTCTGGGTGGGACACGACCCGGTTGGCCGGGCCTCGCAGGTGGTGGCGGGCTTTGCGCACGCCAGGGGCGACGTGTCGCCTTCGCCGCACTACGTCGAAATCGCGCTTCAGAAGGCGTCGGTCTTCGGCGCGGTCCAGCACGCCCGGGCCATCGGCGCGGACCAGGCCAGGCTGACGCTGGTGACGGGCATCGGCCTGGCGTATCCCGACGAGGCGGTTCCGGCGGGCCTGCGGCCGCGGAAGCCCGACTTGCGACTGCCGGTGTTCGGCACGTCGGAGGTGCTGGTCCGGGAGTTCTTCGGCGAGGTCCTCGAAGGCACGGGCGGCGACAAGCCTCTGGCCGGCGCCGTGGCGGCACTCAAGAAGGCCGGCGTTCTGGCCGCGACGAACCGGACGGACCCCGCGCGGGGCCTGTTTGAGTCCGACACGGGCCAACTCGTTCTGGACGCTCCCCGGCGCCTCCTTCGGGTGATTACGCCCCGCATGGAAGGGGCGTGCGTGGACTGCGACCTGACGCGGGAGCGCGTGGCGCTCGGGAACCTTGTCATTGAATCGACGAGCGTTCCGGCGTCGGTGACGGCAGCGGCCGTGGACGACCGGCCCTTGGCCGAGAGCCGTCGGGTGCTGCTTATCTACGCAACGGATGCGCTGAATTCGGGCATGACGTTCGCTTCGCCGGCGCGGGAAACGCTGTCGGCGCTCGGCAAATTGCCCGTCCTGATGCGGACGGGCAGGCTGAAGGTCACGCTTGCCGGCCGCTACGCTGCGGGCCTGAAGGCCTGGGCGCTTGGGCTGGACGGCCGGCGGACCGAGAGCATCGCCGCGGCCGCAGAGGGGCAGGCCCTCTCTGTGTCCATCGACACGGGCCGGCTGAAGGCCGCCACGCCGTTTTTCGAGTTCGCCGCCGATTGAACACTGCGGGGAGTGCCGCAGGAGTTCCGGGGGAACCAGGGGGGCGTCAGTACTCCAGCGCAACCTGAGGGGTTGCGCGGCAGGTGATCGAGCCGCCGCTGTAAAGCGGCGGGTATCGCCGATTGACGAAGATGCCCGCGGGGTTACAGCCGCGGCTCGCCGGCCGTGCGAAGCGTCGGCCGGCCGTGGCTCACGGCCGGGCAACCCGGCCGTGCCCGGCCGTGCCACATCAGTCAGGGAAAGGCGCCCGAAACTGAGCCCTTACCGGGAGCGGCGGCGGCGCACCCGGCGCAGCATCGCGGCGGCGCCGAAGAGCAGAAGCGCCGGCGTGCACGGCTCGGGGACCACGGTGAACTGCGTGATGTAGCCGCCCTGGGGGCCGGCCCCGAAG
>VGYT01000534.1 GCA_016872895.1 Planctomycetota bacterium | reverse complement strand
GAACCCGCCCGTTCGCCCCCTCGCCCCGCGGCCAACCGGCCGCCACGCCCCCCATGCGCCGCGACCGTCCTCAACCTCGTCACATCCCAGTCCCGCCGTGTCATAGTCGGGAGGTTCTTCACCGCTGCCCGCCCCTGCTCGCGCTTGACAAGGGCGCGCCCGCCGGGCTAGAAGAGGAGGGCCGGACGCCGCCGAAAAAGGAGCCCCGCCGTGCAGACCGACGTCAAGGTCGTCTCCGTTGAGACGTTCAAGGTGCCCGTTCCCTGCCGCACGCCGCTGAAGTTCGGGGCGGTGGTGGTCGACTCGGGGACCATCGGCTACGCCCGGGCGACGGTCGAGAACCGTGCCGGCCGGCGGGCGACCGGCTGGGGCGCCATGTTCATCATGAACCTGTGGGCGTGGCCGGGGCCGCCCGGCTCGCACGTGCCGCGCGGCCGCGCCATGGCCGACCTTCTGGACGCCTACGCGCGGGCGGTCGCCGGATGGGGCCGCTTCGGCCATCCTATAGAGATATTTATGGAGACCGAGGGGGAACTGCGGCGCCTGGCGGCCGGCATCTCCCGCCGGATCGCCGGGGAGGAGATGCCGCTGCTGGCGGCCCTGGTGGCGGCAAGCCCCGTTGACCACGCCGTCCACGACGCCTACGGCAACGCCAGCGGCGTTGATTCGTATCGCGCGTGCGGGCCGGACTTCATGGGGCCGGACCTCTCTCGCTGGCTGGGCGGGGCGTACAAGGGCGTTTACCCGTCGCAGTTCCTGCGCCAGGACTACGCGCCGCGCGTGGCCGTGTTCCACCTGGTGGGCGGCCTTGACGTGCTGCGCGAGCGCGACGCGCCGGCCGACGCCCCCCAGGACGGCGTGCCGAACTCGCTGGAGAAATGGATCGAGCGCGACGGCGTCTTCTGCCTGAAGGTGAAACTCCGCGGGCGCGACCTGGAGTGGGACGTGGCGCGGACGCTGGAGGTCTCGCGCATCTACCACGAGGTGCGCTCGGCGGCCCGGACCGACCTGCCGCACGACCCCTTCCTCACGGCCGACACGAACGAGCAGTGCGAGTCTCCCGGCTACATCGTGGAGTACCTGGAGAAGATCCGCGAGCGTGCGCCCGGCGTCTTCCGCGAAATTCTCTACATCGAGCAGCCGACCGAGCGGGACCTTGCGGCCCACCGCTTCGACATGCGGCCGATTGCGGGCCTGAAGCCGGTGCTCATCGACGAGAGCCTGACCGGGCCGGAGGACTTCCGCCTGGCGATGGAACTCGGGTGGTCGGGCATAGCGCTTAAGAGTTGTAAGTGCCTGAGTTCCGACCTCCTCCTTGTGCCGATGGCGGAACTTGCGGGCGTGCCGTACGCCGTCCAGGACCTGACGAATCCGAGCATCGCGCTTATTCTGTCGGTGGGCCTTGCGGCCCGCACGCACACCATCCTGGGCGTGGAGGCGAACTCGCGGCAGTTCTTCCCGAAGGCGAACGAGGCCGCCGCCCGCCTGCACCCGGCACTCTACGAGATCCGCGACGGCTACGCCTACACCGCCTCTCTTGGCCGCACGGGCCTGGGCCTGCGCATGGACGAAATCGACCTGGCCGCCTGCGGGCTGCCCGCGCAGGCAACGTAGCCCGAGGCGTACTCCGCGTAATGCCTCGGTCTCGGGCGCTCTAGCCCCCGCCGTCAGGCGGGGGGTGGGGCTGCGCCGCCGCGCGTCGCCGTACCGGCGACGGCTAAACAACGGCGGTGCTGCGCCGCCGCGCGTCGCCGTACCGGCGACGGCTAAACAACGGCGGTGCTGCGCCGCCGCGCGTCGCCGTACCGGCGACGGCTAAGAAGCTGTTTCACAGCCCTCCGGTCACTTGCCGGAGG
>VGYT01000533.1 GCA_016872895.1 Planctomycetota bacterium | reverse complement strand
CAGGTCCGGTCATCGTGACGTTCTCCCGGAAGGACTCCACCCCTCCGGGGCATCTATCGGCCTGGACACCCGACAAACATCACTTTATCCCGGTAATGGTGCTACAGTCTCTTTGTTTACAGCCCTTTTCTCCACCCCTTATTGGCGCGCCGGTGCGGGAAATAAGGTGGAAACAGTGGGAAATAAGGTCGCGCGGCCAAGGCCCTTAGCCGGGAGCGCGGCTGCGGTTTGCCGCGGGGCGAACGGTTGCCAGGTGCGGACATGCGGCGACATCCGGCGGCGGGTAGGTACTTGGAGCGACAGGTGTTGGCCGAGAGGCCGCGGGAACGAGTCGCCATGCGGGCGGCGCTGGCCGGGTCTGGCGACTCATCTACGAGTGCGCCGGCATCTGCGGCTGCGCCCCAGGGCCCCTGACGCTCAGGGAACTGGTGTGGATGGCCGAGGCCCGGGGCCGCGCAAACTGGGCGCAGACCTCGACCGTACTGGCCCTGATTGCGAACGTGAACCGCGACCCGAAGAAGACGCGGGCCTTCAGGCCCGCTGACTTTAATCCGTTCGAGACGCGGCGGCGCCGCCGGGGCGTGCCGCTCGTGGCCGAGAACCTGGATGTTCTCAAAGCGGGCGTCTGGGGAGCCCGGTAGCGCAAGTGACCCGCTCAACGATTTGGTACTGGCCATTGCCATAGGCCAGACCGAGGGCAAGGCTATTCCCGGAGAGACGGGGATCAACCTGGCGCGGGCTGCCTGTGTCGTACCGGCGGCCCTCAGCATACCCGTGGCCGCTGTTGGGACGGTTATCGCTGAGGCATGCTTGGCGGGCTGGGCACCCTTTACTGACAAATATGCCGTTGGGGATGTCGCCAGGTTGGTTTACATGGCGTATAAGAGCGTTCTGGTTACGCCGTCGCGTGAGGACTTGCTTTGGTGCACAGAAGATGGAAGAAGAACATTGGAGAAAGGAACTTCAAGTGCCCGTTGAGTTGTACAGCGCGTGTAACCGCAAATGCCGAACGTGGCATCGCGGGCACGTAGTGAATTTCTCAAGCTGCGGGGCCTACTGTGGAATCTGCATCAGCAAGTAACTAAGCACCCTCCGGAAAGGATGGCAGGCAAGGAAGATCTTGGTACTTGTTGAGCAAGTCGCCCCTGCGCTTCTGGCAGCACCGCGTGTGCAGCAACAGCGAGCGATCCGGGGCGTGTTGCGATGCTTGGGCAAGCACGCATAAGTTGGACTAAGCGGCATGAAACACTGCGGCGAAAGGCCTGACCGACGGCAATCTGTAGTAGCGTGGGCCGTGCTGGGCTGCCGAGCACTGGCGCTGCAGCTAATACTTTACCAAACGGCGGTTGTTGCCACACGCGACCCGGCGGCCGCCCCCATAGGAGACCTTATCGGTTCGGCTGCGGTGAGTCTTGGACTTGCGGCAGGGTTCATTGTGGCAAGTGCGTATCTAAGAAGAGGCCAACTGCAGTGGCTTGCGATATTGTTGCTGGTGTATATGGGCATACAATATCTCGGCGGGATTCTCGTTTTCTGGATCCTCGGCTTCAGATATTATGCAAGCACAATAGTTATCTTCTTTCAGGTACTAATGGCTATTACGGCGCTTGCCACCTCGGCTCTTATTCTGCGCGAAAGGTGGAGCATGTACCAGCCGTAGTTCGACGCTAAAAGGGCGAGGGAAAAGGGAACATTCTTAGGAAACCCGGGGACGCTACCCAGGTTATTGCTTGAACGCGGCGCGTGATGCGGTAGGATGACGCCATGCCTCGCATGGCGCGAATCGTGATCCCCCACCTGCCGCACCACGTGACGCAGCGCGGCTGGCGGCGCGGGCCGAGAAGTACCCGTGGTCGAGCGCC
>VGYT01000532.1 GCA_016872895.1 Planctomycetota bacterium | reverse complement strand
CTCCCCTCGCCCCTGGACCGCGGCGCAGTCAAGGGCCATGAGCCTGCGCGCCGCGGCGAGTTCAAGGACGCCCTCATCGAACCCGACCCGGAGGGGCCGTTCGCCGGCCTCGTCTTCAAGATCGCCGCCGACGCCCACGGCGACCTGCACTGGGTGCGCGTGTACCGCGGGACGCTGCGGTCCGGCACGCGGGTCCTCAACTCCGCCCGCGCCGCCAAGGAGAATGTCACGCGCATCTGGCGTATGCACGCCGACGAACGCCTCCGCGAAGAAGCCGCCCTCGCCGGCGACATCGTCGCTGTCGTCGGCCTCAAGGACTCCTTCACGGGCGACACGCTCTGCGACACCCGCCACCCCGTCATCCTGGAGAAGATCGGCATCCCCAAGACGGTCATCTCGATGGCCATCGAGCCGCGAACCAGCGACGACCGCCAGCGACTCGGTGAGGTGCTCCAGGTCCTTGCACGCGAGGACCCCACCTTCGAGTACCGCGTTGACGCCGAGACCGGCCAGACCATCATCGCCGGCATGGGCGAACTGCACCTGGAAGTCCTCAAGAACCGCATGCTCAGGGACTTCAAACTCCAGGCCAAGGTCGGCCGGCCCCGCGTCGCATACCGCGAGACCGTCCGCCGCACGGCAGAGGCTGAGGGGCGGTTCGTACGCCAGACCGGCGGCCGCGGACAGTACGGCGTCGTCGAAATCCGCGTCGAGCCGCGCCCATCCCGCGACCTGGAGGAGGAACCCGTCACGTTCCTCTCGCGGGTCAAGGGCGGGGCCGTCCCGCAGGAGTTCATCGCACCGGTGGAGCGGGGCATCCGCGGCGCCGCCGCCGCAGGCATCGCCACAGGTTACCCCCTCATTGACGTCAAGGTCACCCTCCTGGACGGCAAATATCACGAGGTGGATTCCTCCGAGGTGGCGTTCGAGGCCGCCGGCAGCCTCGCCCTCCAGGCGGCCGTCGAGCAGGCCGGCGTCCACCTGCTGGAACCCATCATGCGCCTACAGATCGTCGCGCCGAACGAGTGCTTCGGCGACATCACGGCCGACCTGATGACCCGCAGGGCCGAAATCGGCGGCACGGAACTCAAAGGGATGAGCACACGCGTCATCACGGCCCTGGTGCCCCTGGCGAACATGTTCGGCTACGCGACGGCCGTGCGCAGCCTGACGGCCGGCCGCGCGACCTACTCCATGGAGCCGTCGCATTACGCCGTCGTCCCCGACGACGTTGCCCGGACGCTCCTCGATTGACCGCCTTCGAGCCGCCGGCGTAAGCCTGGCGGTTATCGGATGTGCCGCGGCCGGCTTGTCCGGCCGTGGGTGGCATGCTTACGCGGCCGCCCGCCTGGGCGGGCTGTGGCCCGCGGGTCCCCGTGCGAAACGGCGGTGGCGGGTGCACCAATTCTTCCTGGCGGAGGGAACCCCGCGAAAAACCACGCTCCGAGGCATACATCCCGGCGAAGTCGGCGGCCGACACGCCGCAGGGATGTTCCTGCGGCGGGGCGGAAGCCGACCTCGCCAGGGATCGACCATCCTGGCAGACCGGCGGCGGCGGGGCGCCAGGGGGAATCCGTCGGGGACCCCTTCACCCCGCCGGATTCCCCCCTGGTATGCCTCGGAGCGTGGTTTTTCGCAGGGCGTCCGGATGCCAGGATCCGCTGGCACACCCGCGGTGGCGCGCATGCAAAAAAGTGGTTGACACCATGCGCCTGCATGGTACACTGCATGTTCTCGGCACTTTAATAACAGCCGGCCGCGTGAGGCCGGAAAAGGGTGGCATCCTGGCTGCGGCCGAGCCGCCGTCGAGGGGTGGGCTAGGCCGGCGCGGGGATTGCATCGTTTTTTCCGGCCCTCTGCGGCTGGCGCGAG
>VGYT01000531.1 GCA_016872895.1 Planctomycetota bacterium | reverse complement strand
CGTCGGGCTGGCGGTTGTTGTAGTGTTGGCAGGCGTCGTGGTGGGCGCATTCTTCGGTCTGCTTTCGGGCTTCATCTACTCGCCCTGGGGGGACGTGAACGGGGACCTGCTCGTGTTGCTCTGCCTGTCGGCGGGCGCCGCGAGCGGCGCGGGCGCCGCAATTCTCTGGCTCGTCGCCATGCGGCTTATCTCGCGCGCCGGCGGAGGGCTCCGGATAGTGCTGGCAGGCGTGGGCCTGGGCGCGGCCGCCGGCGCAATCGCCACCGTCCTGCTGCACATCGTCCTCATCCTGGCCACGCAGAAGTGGGAGATGATGAGCATGCTTCTTTTCGGCCAGGTACTCGGTGTTCCTGCGGGCCTTGCCGCCGGACTTGTCTGCGGGTTTGCCGCCTGGGGCGCGAAGGCGTGGGAACACCGGCTGTCGCGCCAGGCCGCCGCTACGCCAGCAGCAGACACGGCCGGGCAACGCGACCGTGCCGCATCTGACGGCCCCGGCCCGGGCCCGCAAGAGGGGCACGCATGAGCCTTCGCGCAAAGGTTCAACTCGCGCGGATGTTCCTGCACCTGGCGGGGCGGTTGCCCGCGGGGCACCTGGCGTACCTTGCCCGGCGGATGCGGCGCGAGAAGCCGCACGTCTGGGCGGGGCAACTCCGCATCAACTCGTTCTTTCCGCCGTTTCCAAGTCTTGCCTTCGACCGCTTCCTGGCGGCCGCGGCCACCCGCCGGCGCGCGCCCTTCTCCTCCTACGTCGCGGTGACCGGCGACTGCCCGTACCGCTGCCCGCACTGTAGTTATGCGCGGCGCCGGCCGGGGCAGTTGCCGCGAGAGAGGCTCCTGGCGCTCGTGGCCGAGATAAAGGCCCTCGGCGCAGCCACGCTGGGCTTTACGGGCGGCGAGCCGCTCCTCAGGGACGACCTGGAGGATTTCATCGCCGCGGCCGGGCTGGAGATGGCGACCATCCTTTTTACGACCGGCCGCGGCCTCGACGCCGCACGGGCCGCCCGCCTGGCCGCCGCGCGCCTCACAAACGTCACGGTGGGCCTGGAGTCGGCCGACCCGCCGGAGCACGACCGCATACGCGGCGGCGCGAACGGGCCGGACGCCGTGCAGGACAGGGCTCCCGGCGCCGCTGCGGCCGCAGGCAGTTCCTTCGAGGAAGCCCGAGCCGCAGTGGCCGCCTGCCGCTCCTGCGGCCTGTACACGGCCATCTCGACCGTCGCAACCCCGGCGAAACTTGCCGCGGGCGACCTTGATCGCCTGTACGCCCTGGCCGAGGAGTGGGGGGCGCAGGAACTCAGGCTGCTGCCGCCCGTGGCCACCGGCGGATGGGCCGGCCTCGCGTCCGTCATGCTCTCGCCGGAGGACCGCGCGGCCATCTGGCGGTTCCACGCCGCCCGCAACCGGCTGCGCGGCGGGCCGGCCGTCGCCGCCCTGCCGTACCTGGAATCGGCCGGGATGTTCGGCTGCGGCGCCGGATATCATCACATATTTATTGACGCGACTGGCGAGGTGTGCCCGTGCGACCTTGCGCCCCTGAGTTTCGGCAGCATCCTGGAGGAGCCGCTGGCGGCGGTGTGGGACCGCATGGGCGTGCACTTCCCCCGCCCCCGGTGCGAGTGCCTCATGAAGTCGCTGGCCGGCAGGATTCCCGCCGGCGCCCTGCCCCTGCCGCGCGCCGAAAGCGAAGCGCTTTGCCCCCCGCCGGCCCCTGGCGCGCCGATGCCGGAGGTGTACCGGCTGCTGTTCAAGCAGCGCTGACGACGGCGCGGCGCGGTTGGCTTGTCTGACGGTGGAAGGGTCCGCGGCGACACCACGGCCGGGCAAGCCGGCCGTGCCACATGCGCCGTCCGGCGCGTTCTTGCTCTTCCATCGCGGGCG
>VGYT01000530.1 GCA_016872895.1 Planctomycetota bacterium | reverse complement strand
GCCCACGAGGCTTTATGCGTGGGCATGTCCTGCGCAAGGCAGATAGCATGCCGAGCAAACAGCGTGCTGGGCATGCCACCACACAGGCCGCCGCACTTGACCGAGCCCTTACCGCCGCAAGTAAGGGCTCAGTTACGCGCACCGAGTCGCCGCGACCAGCCCCCTGCGTAAGCACCGGTTCGCCGCGCCCCCGAACGCCGAGCGCCGGCTCCACCCCCGCCTGACGGCGGGGGCTGGTAACCGCGCACATGACCCAGGGCTTACCCGCCGCAACCACTTTCCTGTTGAGGTTCCTGCCGCGCCGCGTTACCTTCGTCGGTCATGGCAAGCGGCTTACTCTTGGGTTTTGACATCGGCGGCACGAAGTCGGCGGCCATCGTCGGCGACGGCGAAGGCAACGCCCTGGCCCGCGAAGAGTTCCGCACCGCCGGGCCGAAGGATACCGTCCAGCGGCTCATCGAGGCGGGCCTGCGGCTGTGCGGCGGCGAGCGACCGGCCGGCTGCGGCATCGCCTGCGGCGGGCCGCTCTCAAGCCGCGAGGGCCTCATCCTCTCCCCGCCCAACCTCCCGGGCTGGGACCGCGTGCCCGTGGTCCAGACGGTCCGCGACGGCATCGGCGTTCCCGCGGCGCTCGAAAACGACGCCAACGCCTGCGCCGTGGCCGAGTGGCGGTGGGGCCTCCGGTGCCAGGTTGACGACCTGGTGTACCTGACGTGCGGCACGGGCCAGGGGGCGGGCATCGTGCTCGGGGGGCGGCTGGTGCGCGGCAAACAGGACCTCGCCGGCGAGATCGGACACGTGCGCCTGCTGCCGATGGGGCCCGTCGGCTACTACAAGGCGGGCAGCGTGGAGGGCCTTACCAGCGGCAGGGCGCTGGGCGAACTTGCAAAAATACGCCTCCAGGAACCGCACGAGCCGTCGCACCTGGACCGCCTGCCGCTGGACCAGGTAACCGGCAAGGAGGTGGGCGCGGCTGCGGTCAACGGCGACCCGCTGGCCGTGCGCGTCGTGCAGGAGCAGGCAGGGCACCTGGGCCGCGCGTGCGCCATACTAATTGACATACTTAATCCGCAGCGCATCAGCCTGGGCAGCACGGCCCAGCGGCTGGGGTCGCTCCTGGTGGACGGCGTGCGCGAGGCCGCGCGCCAGGAGGCCCTGCCCGCCGCGTTTGAGAACTGCGTAATAGACAAGGCCGTCCTGGGCGACGAGATCCAGGACCTTGCGGCCCTTGCCATCGCGCGCGACGCCGCCGAGGCCACAGGGCACTGACGGCCCCGCCGCGGAAACCGCCCCCCTGCCCCAAAAAGATTTTCTCCCACGTTTGACTTTGCCCCCGCGCGCGTTATATTGATTAGAGGAAGGCCCCAAGATAACCTCGCGAAAAATGAAAGGCGGGAAGCAGCGAGCGGCGCGGCAGGCGGCCGTTGTTCCGAACGCGGTTGAGAGAAAGCCGTTGTTGAGGCGCGAGTGCCGACCGCAATGCCGTGCCGGATCGCCACCTAAAGCGAGCGAGGTTGGGCCTTCCCTTTTTCGCTTCGCACCGCATCAGGTTCCGGCGCCCGCGGGCGCCTTTTTTGATGCGCCGCGCCAAACGGATGCCGTCACCCTGGCGCCGGCAACGGGTCGGCCGCGCCCGCCTCGCGGAAGGCCTCCTCGCGGCGGCAGCAACTGGCGCAGTTCCGGCACGGTGACCCCTCCGCCTGGTAGCACGACCACGTAAGTTCAAACGGGGCGCCCAGCGCCAGGCCCAGCCGCACAACATCCACCTTGCGCAGCGCGATAAGCGGCGTTTCCACGGTTATGTGCGTGTCAGGCCGCGTGCCCAGTTCAATAAGCCGGTTGGCGGCCTCGTAGAACGCCGCTCGGCAGTCGGGGTAGCCGGG
>VGYT01000529.1 GCA_016872895.1 Planctomycetota bacterium | reverse complement strand
GAACCCGCCCGTTCGCCCCCTCGCCCCGCGGCCAACCGGCCGCCACGCCCCCCATGCGCCGCGACCGTCCTCAACCTCGTCACATCCCAGTCCCGCCGTGTCATAGTCGGGAGGTTCTTCACCGCTGTTGCGGGCGATTCGGGCTTGAAACCGGCGGCGGCCGGGCATAAACTTACGGATGGTTTTGTACGCTCGCGCTGGCAGGGGGCCCCCTCTTGGCGCCGCACTTGATAGTCATAATTGAAGACGACGACGGGGTGCGCTCCGCCCTGACGAAGGGCCTTGAGCGGAACGGTTACAAGGTCCGCGCCGTGGACTCGGCCGCCGACGGCCTGAAGACGATCCGCGGCCGCTCGCCCGACCTGGTGCTCCTGGACTGGCGCCTGCCCGACGCCGACGGCCTGGAACTGCTGGAGCGCATCCGCCGGCGCCGGCCCGACCTGCCGGTCATCATGATGACGGGCTTCTCGAACGTCGAGACGGCCGTGCGGGCCATGCACCTGGGGGCCTACGACTACGTCTCCAAGCCGTTCGACCTGGACCAGATGATGCTGGTCGTCCGCAAGGCCCTGGATGCCCGGCGCGTGCGGTCCGAGGTGCAGCCCGCTGCCGGCCGCGCGCTGGACCCCTTCGGCTTCGACCGCGTCGTCGGCGAAAGCCCGCTGATGCTCGAGGCCAAGCACGTCCTGCGCCGGCTGGCCGAGTCCGACGCCCGCACCATCCTGCTCCAGGGGGAGAGCGGCACGGGCAAGGACCTCGCCGCCAAGGTCATCCACTACAACAGCCGCCAGGCCGAGCGCCCCTTCATGAACATCACCTGCACCGCCCTGCCGGAGGCGCTGCTGGAGAGCGAACTTTTCGGCCACGAGAAGGGCGCGTTTACCGACGCGCGGCAGCAGAAGCGGGGCCTGTTTGAACTGGCCGGCGGCGGGACGATCTTCCTGGACGAGATCGGCGACATGCCCGCCAGCCTCCAGGCCAAACTTCTGCGGTTCCTCGACGAGAAGACGCTGCGCCGCGTGGGCGGCACGCGCGACATCCGCGTCGACGTTCGGATCATCGCCGCCACAAACCGCGTCCTGCGGGCGCTGGTGGAGCAGGGCGAGTTCCGCGAGGACCTCTTCTACCGCCTCAACGTATTCCCCGTCACGCTGCCGCCGCTCAGGGAACGCAAGGAAGACATCCCGCTGCTGGCCGACTGCTTCATCAAGCAGTACAACCGCGAACTGCACAAGGACGTCAAGGGCATCGAGAAGGTGGCCTTGAACGTCATGCAGGCCTACCACTGGCCGGGGAACGTCCGGGAACTGAGGAACCTGATTGAGCGGGCGATGCTGATGGCTCGCGGGGGATACCTGACGCTGGCGGACCTGCCGATGGAACTGAAGAAGCCTGCGGCCGCTGCCGGCGGGGGGGGCGAATCGGCCGCCGCCGCCGGCGAACCGGCCCCACGCCGCGACCTGGGACCGGAGGGCCTCGATATCCGCCAGGTCGAACGCTCGCTCGTCCTTCAGGCCCTGCGGCAGACCGGCTGGAACCAGTCGAAGGCCGCCGCCCTCCTCCACATCAGCCGCGACCAGTTGCGATACCGCATACAGAAGTACGGCCTCAAGGACGGGGCGGCCGGCCCGGGCGAGTGGCCGGCCCCCTGAGCGCGGCATGGGGGGCGCGGAGTGCGGAATGCGGAGTACGCAATGCGCACTGCGCACCGGCCTCACTCTGCTTTCCGCACCAAGGGCCCGTCCGAAAAACCGCGGGTCAGGCATACCAGGGGGAAATCAAACGGGGTCAACGGGTCGTGAGTTTGATTTCCGCCGGCGCCGGCGCGCTGCGGGTAGCGACGTGGATCTTCAGGCAATCGGCGACCGACCCGCCGCGCAAGA
>VGYT01000528.1 GCA_016872895.1 Planctomycetota bacterium | reverse complement strand
TCCGCTTCCGCCAGCACCCGCCGCGCACCGTCCTCGAACATCGGCCGCGCAAACGCCGTCGTGTAATACCGGTCCGGCCGCTTCTCCAAGAGCCGGAGGAACCCCTCGAACTCCGCGAAGTACGAGCCGTAGATGTGGAACGAGTCGGCCACGTGCACGTACTCGCCCGGCTCGACGCCGAGTTCGCGCGCCACTTCGCGCTGGAGTTCTGTGAATGCGTACATGTTCATAAATGCCGCCTTGAAGGCGTCGTTGGAGCGGATGTGGATCGCCAGGTTCAGGCGGTCCGCCCTGCCCTCGCGGCCTTCCTCCACGCGGAACCACATCCGCTGAAGGCACGCCGGGTCGCGGATGCCCAAGTCGTTCCACGCCTGCCACGTCACCGCCTGCGCCCGGCGGGTGTGCGGCGTCTGGCGGAGCATCCGCACGACCTCGGCAATCTGGTCGATCGGCTCCGGGCGGCCGGGAACCTTGTACGCCCGCAGACGCTCGTGGTACGTGTACTCCCACTTCCCTTCCTCGGGCGCGATCCAGTGGTCGTGCACGCCGTACAGCACCTCGGCCCGATAGACCTCCAGGTCCTCCAGGCCCCCGGGGAAGGCCTTGTGGATCCTCGGCTCGGCGAACGGCTCGGCGACGTGGATGAGGCAGGCGACGTCCCGGCTTTCGGGGTCGGAGGGCTTGTCGTACTGGGTGCGGAACCGTGCACCCTTTTCCCAGCACTCGCAGACGGCCTGCTCCCAGGCCTCCGGCAGGGTCCGCGCCTTGACGTAGATGGATTCCATGCTGTACCTGTGTGCGTGCGGATTCGGAGGTGATTGTAGGCCGACCGAAGCTGAAGGGCAAGCCGAATCGGGTGCGCCGGCCTGAACCGCCGCCGGCGCTGCCGCCTCACTTCGGCTGGAGGATGTCGTAGCACGTCAGCCGGTCGTGGTACCGCAGGTACAGCCGGCCGCCCAGGATGACCGGGTGGGCCCAGGCGTCGTTGCACTTCTCCTGGACCAGGTGGAAGCGGCTGACGATGTCGAACGCCTGCGGGCCGGGCCGGACGAGCGCCATCGTACCGTCCTCGCCCAGGCAATACAGGCGGCCGTCGGCGTAGGTGGGCGCCCCGCGCGCGAGGTCGCGGCTTTTGTACGTCTGGGCGCCGGTGGCAACGTCGTAGCAGAACCAGCCGGGCTCGTCCCATCCGCTGCCGTAGATATAACCATCCACCGCAACGGCCCCGCCGTTGCAGTTGTCCATGCGGCCCTCCCACTTCTTGCGGAAGCAGACGCCGTCGTCGCCGGCCACCAGGTCCAGGAACACGGCCCCGCTCTTGGTGGGCAGCGTGTAGAAGATGCCGCCGCGGTGGAAAACGGGCGTGGCGCACGAGGCGTCAAACTCGGTCCGCTTGGGGAACGTGTCGTACAGTTTACCGGTGTCGGCGTCGAGGCACACGATGGCCCGAAGCGCCAGGTTCACGAGAAGTTTCCGCCCGCCGAACCCGACGAGGATGGGCGAAGAGTAGCCGGTGCGCTGCACGGCCGGGTCGTCGAGAGGCGGGCTGGTCCAGGCGGTCCGGCCGGTCTCGGCGTCCAGGGCCACCATGAACGCCTGCTGGCCGCCCGGCGTGGCGAACACCTTCCCCTCATGCACCAGGACGCCCTCGGCAAGGCCCCAGGTGATCGGCCGGCCCCCGAATTGCTCCAGGACGTTCTCAGCCCACAGTTCCTTGCCGGTCTCGGCGTCCAGGCACGCCAGCCGCCCGTGCCCGTTCATGTGGTACACGCGCCCGTCGGCGTAGCAGCACGAGGCCCGGGACCCCGGGTGATTGCGGATCCACGCCTTGCCGTTGCGTGTCCGCCAGCGCTGGTTGCCCCGGCTGTCGAGGCATAGGACGTAACATTCCTGA
>VGYT01000527.1 GCA_016872895.1 Planctomycetota bacterium | reverse complement strand
GGGTCCTTCCGACGCCCGCAATGCGCCGCGGCGCTCGACCACGGGTACTTCTCGGCCCGCGCCGCCAGCCGCGCTGCGTCACGTGGTGCGGCAGGTGGGGGATGACGATTCGCGCCATGCGAGGCATGGCGTCATCCTACCGCATCACGCGCCGCGTTCAAGCAATAACCTGGGTAGCGTCCCCGGGTTTCCTCGCCGTGATGTTTTCGGCGTCGACGTCTGGAGATTGCAAACACTGCAAGCCCTATCATAGAGGCATTACCTTTGGCCTGTCCCGCGGCGGGCAATAACGGCGCACTGCAAGAAGCCATAAAAAGACCGGAAGCGATAGGGCTGCCAGCAGCCAAGCACTGTATTCCGCCGTTCCCAGTGTTCTCATAACGTTTGGAATTCTCTCAATCCATAACCCCATGGCCAACCACCATCCATATCGCGACCGCCACGCAAGGGCGATACCCGCGCAAATGCAAATGGTCGCGTACGCCGCCATATCCAGAGAGTCCGGCCAGCCCGGTGGCACCTCGACAAGTCCGAACAACGTGTATACGCGTTCTGGTTGTCTGATCGCGAAGAGCGCAACCGCAGCCAGCAAGGCAGAGTAGATGCCCAAAGCAATATGAAGCCCTGCCAGGGCCCACAAACTCGCCTGAGTCAGACGTGGCCACCCAGCGACGGGGCCTGCTCGGACTGGTGCCGTGGTGCTGTCTTGAAAGCTTCCTGGCGGCTGGCGCTTCGCTGCCACGCTGTCACTCCCTCCAAACCGGCTACCGCAATTCCCGCCAAAACCATTGCACAGCGAAAACCGCGGCGCTGTGACACCTGCACCTAAGCACACCACCACACCGGCACCATTATGAGACAATAATGGCCAAGCACGGGCTGTTCTTATGGTAAGGTTATGCAAGGCATACTTGGGTCTCTTGGCCTGGCTTGCTTGAAAGGCTTAGTCCAAGTTTGCTTAAGGTCTTCTTTGACCAGTTCTAGCCCCCTCGCGTGCTTCTCGGCCTCCTGCTCGCACGCGTACTTGAGACAACCCGCTGCCGTGGTGATCACGCCCACGTTAATATGCCAACACCCGCCGCGCCATGGGTCGCGTATCACGATTTCGTCAGGAAGCGCCCCTTCCGGTATTTCCGCAATCTCAATTGTAATCATGTCAAGGCCAACTATCACTCCACTCAAGGCACCCAGAACCAAGTCCACATAAGTCTTGACGCACCTGCCCGCCAAATCCAGGGTGTTCTCGCCCATGACCCTTCCGTCAGGTGTAGCAGCATACAGATGTCCGTACCCCGGACCCAGGGGATCGGAACGTAGCGGTCCCACCGCTCCTACCGTAACTGCGGTGCGCGACGCCCTTTGCCGGGCTGTGGTCTCGCCCGATCTCTCATGGGTTGAACCGCCCAGGCTTAGCCTGCTCATGACTTCCCGGCTCTCGCTAAGCGCCGCGCCAAGTACGGAACACCGCTCGATGTCTATTCCCAATTGCGCATAAGCACCAATTATCTCCTGGGGCAAGGACGCGAGCATCTCCGATGTTGTCGAAAACATATCCGGCGCCGTGCCGCCGCAGAGGCCCAGCGGGTCGGCACCCGCTTCGTCCAAGTTCCAGGAATACTCACTAAGGCCCATCGGGTCCGAAAAACCTGGGGACGCTACCCAGGTTTTGCCCGTTTCCTCGGCCGGCCGCCTTTGCGCGGCGACAGGAATCGGCCGCTCAGTTCCTCCAGCCGCGCGACGAACGCCGCATCCCCCGCCGGCCAGCCCGTCCGCGTCCTCATGCGCAGCACCTTCAGCACCTCCTTGTCGTCCGCCACGCGCAGCCAGGCCGACCAGTCGCTCACCACGCCGCGCGTTTCCAGGTCCCCGGCCGGAAGCGGGTCCTTCCGACGCCCG
>VGYT01000526.1 GCA_016872895.1 Planctomycetota bacterium | reverse complement strand
GCGCCGCAAGAGTCTTCTCGAAGAACGCGCGGTCAAGCGAGAGGTCGTAGCCCAGCCGCCCCCACAGCGTGAAGGCGTACCAGTGCTTGCGGATTTCAAGTTGCCGCGGCTCGTCGGGCTGGAGGCTTGCAAACTCGCGGCCCCAGACGTATCCGTCGGAGCCCACGTAGTAGCCCGCCGTCTGCTCCCTCGGCGGCAGGTTCCTGAGAAACTCCCGCACGTACTCCGGGTCGCCCCAGCGGAAGACGAAGATGTCGTCGTTCCGCAGGTTCCACCAGCACCGCAGGCCGTGCGGCCGCATCTCCTCGCACAAGGGCTTCGCGAACGGCGGCGACGGCGACGAGTACAGCCGCGCGTGGGCGTACTTGAAGCCCAGGTCGAACGTGTCGGGATATTTCGACCCGAACTCCTTCACGATCTCCGCCGCGCTCGTCTGCCACACGCGGTGGATGAAGGCGACCTTGCGGCCGGGCTGCGCCTTCTTTGCGTCCAGGACGCCTTCGCCGTACGTGCGCCACAGCCACTTTTCCTTCGAGAACTCGTCCTTGCGGTCCTTCATGTTCTCGCCGGCCGTCACGCCGATGCCCGCAAGGTCCGGGTACGTAAGGATCAACTCCCGCACGCTCGCCCGCATGTACGCGATGGTGGCCGGGTTGTCCTGGTCGTTGGTGATGCCGCGCCTGCCCGTCGCCGAGTTCGTGAGCACGTTCCATGTGATGATATATACGTCTATGCCGCGCTCGCGGGCGCGGCGCATCACGCGGCGCCAGAAATCGATCTTCTCCTCCACGGTCATGCGGCGGACGACCTTCAGGTTCTCGAGCACCGCCTGCGAAACGCCCATGTGCTCGCCGATGCTCCCGTGCTTCCACGCGGGCTTCAGGGTCGTTACGCACACGTCCGCCAGCGCCAGGTCGGCGTACTCCGCCGCGCGCACCATCGAGGGGAAGGGGTGCGGGTTCCACAGCGTGAGCACGTTGTACCTGGCGCGGGCCATGTCGTCCAGGAACTCGCGCCAGAACTCCGGGTCCCACATATGTGCGATGTTCTCCTGCGCGGCGTCGCCGGAGTCGTCGTAACTCGGCGTGCGGGCGTCGAGCGGAATGTTGAACTTGACGCCGCGGCGCTCGATGGCGGGCCTGCCCGTGCCGCCGCGCACGGCCTCGATTCCGCCGAGCCGGACGGCCTCGGCCAGGTCAAGCCCGCCGTACATCGTGCCGGCGGCGTCGCCGCCGATGACCCAGAACTCCGGGCGCTCGGGGCCGCCCGCGCGGCAGATGGCGAAGGCCTGCGCGGGAAGCGGCGGCCCGGCCGCGCCCGCCGCCTTCAGCCGCTCCCGCGCCGCCGGCAGGTCCTGCCCCGCCAGGATGACCCGCACGGTCAGGGCGGAAGAGGGCAGGGCGTCCAGCGCGCGCTCGACCGTGGCGTACCCGGCCCGGCGCAGCGCCTCGCAGACTTCGCCCGCCGCGAACACTGCCGGCGCGCACGCCGCGTCGCGGAGGACCTCGGCCCCGGCCTTGCGCCGCTCCTCGCCGTGGACCGCCGCGGCGGCCGCCAGCGCCAGCCCGGCCGCGAGTGCTGCGGCCGCAACAGCCGGCATCGCCGAACACGTCGTCGCAACCACCCCACGCGGCATGGCGGGCCCTCCGCAGGTTCTCATCGCGGCCACAGCATACCCGCAAGGCCGTGCAGCAATCAACCCTGCGCTGCGGGCATTTGCGCATGGTTCAAACAAGCCCCACGCACCGCGTGGGGATGGATGGTGCGGGCCGATCATCCCCCGGCCGTGCCGGGGGCTTTGAACCATGCGGGCATTTGCCTTGATTCGCCCGCGGGGCAGGGCTACCTTCGCCCGCATGCCCCGGCCCGAGGACCGCACCTACGCCGCCTCCGACGGAAC
>VGYT01000525.1 GCA_016872895.1 Planctomycetota bacterium | reverse complement strand
GCCTGCCACGGGTTTCACGGCGCAGGCCGTGTGCCTCCAGGAGGGGTTTGACGCGGTCCGACCGCGCGTCCTGGTCGTCCATGTAGCGGCGGCACAATTCCGCCAGCGACATCGGCACACAGCGGGATTCCCCCGGCGGCAGCACGCTTCGGACGGTGGCGGCAACCCCCTTCCTGTCGCCCACGCCGAGCCTGACCGCCAGGCGCACCAGGACGGCTTCGCCCGCCCGCAGGGCCTCCTGCTGCCCGGTCGGCAGCCCGTAGCGGGCCTCGCCCATGCACTCCGGCCACGTGTCGTGGGGGCCGGCGTAGTATTTCCACGGCTCGCCGGCGTAGATTTCCTGGACGACCCGGCCGCACTCGTACAGTGGGTGCGGGTCCAGGCCGTTCTTTTCCGCCTCCTCCATCAGAACGTGGGTCGCCTGGTGATGGGCCGCGTTCAAGGCGTAGTAGGCCGACGTGCGAACCGGGTCCGCGCCCCACTCGTGGCCGATGATCTCCAGCAGCATCGGATAGCCGGTCCAGTAACCGAAGGCGGCCACAAGGCATTCCTCGTCCCGCGGACCTTCATGCAGGCGCCTTAGAGCCTATCCGGATAACCCCTCGTCGGCCCGAGGCCGAGCGAGGCGTCCGCAGGCAAGGAGGGCGAAGCAGGCAGCCCGTTGCTGGGCTGGCGATGCAGCCCGACGCCGCCTGCGGACGCCGCAGCCGGCCGAAGCCAGAGGGTTATCCGGATAGGCTCTTACGTCGGCCTCGAACTGCCGTCGCAGACGCTCCACGGCGGCCGGATCGTCATCCCCGAGGCATCTCCGCGAGAGGAGCTTGGGCCTGGACGATGCGATGTCGTGTTTCGCCGCCGGCGGTTTCTCCTGGCGGCGGCACTTGACGGCGGCTTGGCAGCGCCGGCCCGATTTCCCCTGGGCGGACTTCACGCCGAAGGGCCGTTTTCCATCAATCCTCTTCGCCATGTTTCGCCGTCCCGGCACCGCTTTCGGAATGGTCGGCGGGCAGCGGTCGGCAAACCGCTTCCCCCGTGCCAGAAAGTCCTCCACGGGATTATACCGCGGCAGATACGGAAGAGCGACGCCTGACTGCGAGGCCGAAGACACGCCCAGGCTCTGGCGCACCCGGGCGTGGCATGGAGGTGAGCAGATGCTACTGGCGGGTCTTGTTCAGCGCGAACCGGCCCTTGGCGGCCTTGCAGAACCTGGAAGCGGCGCCCTTGCGAACGTCCCTGAGCAGAGCGGAATACAAAGTCGCGGCAGGGGTCCGGCCGCTCGTGGTCCACAAACCGCGTTTCAGGATACGCGTCATCATCTCATTGCAACCCAGGGGTTCACCCGCGTCGGCCAGCACCTTGGCCGCCGCGTCGAGGCAGCCGGGCTTCCGTTCGCCCTTCGGCTTGGCGGCCTTGGCCTTCTTCGCAGCGCGGCCGGCCTCGGCGGCCTTGATGGCCTTGTCGAGTTCGGGGTCGGGCCGGGTCGCCTTCTCGGCGACCTCCTTGCGCCATGCAGCCATCTTCGCAGCCTTCTCGGCCTTGGCGGCGTCCTTCTGCCCGCGGTAGTGGGCCTCCAGGGCGTTAGAGGGTTGGCCCCCGGCGACCGCGGGCGCGGCCTTGGTATCCTTGGCCGCGTCGGCGGCCGGCTTCGCCCCCGCGCCAACCTGGGCGGCCACGGCCGTCTTGGCGGCCTGGACCTCGGCCTTGCTCACACCCGCCCGGGCCCTCAGCCGCTGGGCCGACTTTATTCTGACCGACTTCTTCGTGGCCAGGTTCGTGGCGTCCCACCCGCCGTGCGGGTTCTCACGGTCGATGCGGACGTGCGCCAGTTTGCCCGACACCTTGGCGATGAATTCGCCGCCGACCTTCACCTCGTGCTTCTTCATGACCAGACTCCTCTCGTTATCGGTGCAGGCCGCTGCC
>VGYT01000524.1 GCA_016872895.1 Planctomycetota bacterium | reverse complement strand
CAGCAGGACTATGGCCGGTTCCTTGGCGACCGCCGGATGAGGTGGCACGGGGACCCGTCGCTCAATATCCCTGGCTGGTGCCAGTTTGGCAAGGCATTCTGCTTCTACCACCGCAAGGACGGTGTACTGGTTGGGCTGTGCAAGATGGGCTTCGCCACCCTGTCGGAGGACGCCGGCAAGACCTGGTCGCGGCCGGTCCAGCCGCCCACGCTGATCGCGGGCTCGGCGAAGGTCTGGGGGCAGCGCACCGCCGAAGGCCGGTTCGCGTTGGTCTACAACCCCAACCGTGGCAAGCGCTATCCCCTGGTCATGGTCCAAGGCGATGACGGCCGCGAGTTCCGCGACATGCGCGTCGTCCACGGGGAGCTGCCGCGGCAGCGGTACCAGGGAAAGTACAAGGATCTCGGAGCGCAGTACATACGCGGATTGGCCGAGTGGGCCGACGACGGCACCTTCGCCGACAAGCAGGCCACGTGGCTGGTCTATAGTGTCAACAAGGAGGACATCTGGGTCGCGCGCGTCCCGCTGCCGGCCAAGCCCGACGAGTCCGCGTCCCTGTCCGACGACTTCGCACGAGTCGCCCCTGGCGCGGTCGTGCCGGGATGGAACCTCTACAGTCCACGCTGGGCGCCTGTGGCCGTGGTGGCCGACGGCGACAAGCGCTGCCTGGAGCTGCGCGATGCCGACCCGTTCGACTACGCGCGCGTGGTTCGCGTGTTCCCGGAATCCGCCCGGCCCCGGGTCGAAGTCCTTGTGAAGCCGTCTCGGACCGACGCCCGACTGGAGATCGAACTGTGCGACGACGCCGGCCGGCGGCCCGTCCGAATCGCCCTGTCCGAGACAGGCCAGGTCCAGGCCACCGACGGAGGGCAGGTGCGCGAGCTTGGGAGGTACGCCGGGGGCAGTTGGATGACCTTCTCCCTTGCCGCCGACCTGACGGCGGGCCGCTACATGGTACAGGTAGACAAGGGGGAGTCGCAGAGCCTGGCCGTGGCGGAACCGGGCTGCAAGACCGTGCAGCGGCTCTCGCTGCGTACCGGCCCTTGGCGCGGGCTGGGCGATGGCGGACCTGTGGAACCGGCAGCCGACACGCCAGTTGCTACGCCTGCGGTGTTCCTCCTCAGCCGGGTCTCCGTTCAGGCGCTCCCTTCGCCAATGCCTTGAGGAAATGCAGCGACAGAACCCTCCTTGAGGCCACGCTCGTAGGCGTCTATGCCCTGTTCGGCTAGTGCCGGCGGATGGACACGACTCGCCCACCCCTGGGCGGAATGGCCCTGAGCGAGAGGGTGCGGCCGTAGAAGTCCAGCGTCGGCGCGGGAGCGTTGAGTTCGGCGTGAAGCTGCCGCACGCCGACGAACTCCTGCCAGGGCAGCCTGGGCGTGATGCCCAGCTTGTCGAGGTCAACTCTGAGCACGGCGTCCCTCGGGCCGTCGCCCGCGTTGATAACGGCCAGCAAAACGCGGTCGGGCAGCCGCCAGGCGGCTACCCGGATGCCCGCGCTGGCCTGAATCTCTGGTGTCTGGCCCGGCGCGGCGTAGGCGGTCTGGGGCGTGACCAGGCCGCCGTCGAGCACCGTGGGAGGAAGTTCCGGCGGCAAGCTGGAACCGAGCGCGGCGAACTGCGCCGTGGCCTTGGCCACAGAGGCCCGGTCGGTCGCGCGCACCCCAACGAGGTGGATTCGGTGTGGGGGAAGCCCCTTGATCGTCAGTGTGCCTGCCGCGGCGTCGAACGCCGCATCCGAAGCGCCTTCGGGCCGATAGAGGTCGCGGGCGGCCAGTGTTGTCCCCTCTCGCGCGGCCAGACCGAGCTGGGCGAGGTCTAGTACTGTGTCAATCTTGACATGATAGGTTACGTGGAGTATATTCCTCCTGTGGGGAGCCATCTTCCGCAGGAGGAGCGAATGAACAAGAAGTACCGCGTC
>VGYT01000523.1 GCA_016872895.1 Planctomycetota bacterium | reverse complement strand
ACCAGCGCGAGTTGTTCGCCGCGCGCAATCAGCGCCTGCCGCGGCGTCGGCGGATACGGTGACGGCGCCTCAAGCATGCCGGCATTATCGCGGGCCGGCCGCCCCCGTGCAAGCGCTGCGCCCGTTTTGGGGGGTGGCATGCCCAGGCCGCCGTCTGCCTGGGCATGTTCTTCGCCTCAGATTCTCGCATGCCCACGCATACAGCGGCGTGGGCATGCCACCCGGCCGGGAACGGATCCCCGCAAGATCAAGGGGTTACGCGCTGCGCCCGTTTTGGCTTGCGGCGGGGCGTGCGCCGGGCTAACCTGTCGGGCGGCCAAATCGGAGGACCACAGCATGATGACCCGACGGAAGATGCTCAAGAGCCTGGGCGCCGGGGCGCTCGGACTGGGCGCAGCCGCACTCTGCCCGCGCGAGGGCCGGGCCGCGGCGGCGAGCGGGCAGCGCCTGAACTTCGTCTTCTTCCTCATCGACGACATGGGCTGGATGGACCTGGCGTGCCAGGGCAGCCGCTTCTACGAGACGCCCAGCATCGACCGCCTGGCCGCCCAGGGCATGCGCTTCACCAACGCCTACGCGGCGTGCCCCGTCTGCTCGCCCACGCGCGCGGCAGTGATGACCGGCCGGTATCCCGCCCGCCTGCACGTGACCGACTGGATAGCGGGGCACGTGCGGCCGTACGCGAAACTCAGGATACCCGACTGGACCAAGTTCCTGCCGCTGGAGGAGATAACGATTGCCGAGGCCCTCAAGGCAGCCGGGTACGCCTCGGCCAGCATCGGCAAGTGGCACCTGGGCGGCGAGGAATACTGGCCCGAGAAGCAGGGCTTCGACGTGAACGTGGCCGGCACGCACATGGGATCGCCGCCGACTTACTTCTCTCCATATAAGATTCCGACGATTGAGCCGGGCCCCGACGGCGAGTACCTCACGGACCGCCTGGCCGACGAGGCCTGCGCCTTCATCGAGAAAAACAGGGACCGCCCCTTCTTCCTCTACCTGCCCCACTACGCGGTCCACACGCCGCTCATGGCCAAGAAGGAACTCGCGGAGAAGTACCAGGCCAGGGTCCGGCCCGACTGCCCGCAGAAGAACGCCACCTACGCCGCCATGATTCAGAGCGTTGACGAGTGCGTCGGCAAGGTGTGCGCAAAGTTGGACGCCCTGGGCCTGGCGGACCGCACGGTGGTGTTCTTCACCAGCGACAACGGCGGCCTCGTCAGTTCTACATCGAACGCGCCCCTGCGGGCGGGCAAGGGGACGCTGTACGAGGGCGGCATACGCGAGCCGCTCATCGTGCGGTGGCCGGGCGTCGTCCGCCCCGGCTCGACGAGCGGCGAAATCGTCACGAGCACCGACTACTTCCCGACAATACTCGAGATGGCGGGCGCCCAGCCGCCCGCCGGGCGGGAACTGGACGGGGTGAGCATCGTGCCCGCCCTCAGGCAGACCGGCCGCCCGGCGCGCGACGCCGTGTACTGGCACTACCCCCACTACCATCCGGGCGGGGCCACGCCCGGCGGCGCCCTGCGCGCGGGCGACTGGAAACTCATCGAGTTCTTCGAGGATAATCATGTAGAACTCTATAACCTCAAGGACGACCTCGGGGAAACGAAGGACCTGGCCCCGGCGATGCCCGACCGCGCGGCGGACCTGCGGCGGAAACTGGCCGCCTGGCGCGAGCGCATGGGCGCACAGATGCCCGCGCCGAACCCCGACTACGACCCCGCCAAGGCCGGCCAGGGGGCCCAAGGCCCGCGACCCAAGGCGAAGACCAAGTAACGCGAGGCCGCCCGGCGGTTGCGCGGTTTAGAAGCTGTTTCACAACCCCGGAGATTGCCGATGAAGGTAACAGTTCAACCTGGCATACGGGAGCCAAGCCATGGCCAAGGAACTGTTACCCGATGACCTCTGGGCCGAAATCGAGCCCTTGT
>VGYT01000522.1 GCA_016872895.1 Planctomycetota bacterium | reverse complement strand
CGCGGCCTGTTCGGGCATCAGGGTGAGCGGCTGGGAGGGAACCACCTTTCGCCCGGCCAGGGGGTCGCGGGCGACGCGTTGACGGCCGAGCCGCACGAGTCCCTTCTTCTGGAGCGATTTCACCGGCGCGGCGGTGATGTCGAGCCGCGCGGTGAGGACGGCAAGCGACAAGGCGCCTTCGGCGCGGAGGAGGTCCAAGATGGATTGCTGCTTGGGGGTGAGCTTGGAACCCACCCCGGCCGCCTTCGGCGGCCACCCCTCCGAGGAGGGGATCAACTCCGGCGAACCCAGGCTCTTTCCCAAGATCCCCTCCTGGGAGGGGTGGCCGCGCGTCAGCGCGGCCGGGGTGGGTTCTTCCAACGCAACCGTCACCTGCTCCTTGTGCCCGCTCACACTCCGCCTCACCGCCGCGGGCAACACGGTCCGAATTGCCTGTTCCACGGGCGCACAGTAGTAACGCGCCATCCAGCGCGCCAGCTCAAGGATCCTCTCGTCCACCAGCGGCTTCTTGCCCACGAGCGACAGCAGCGGTCGGAGGTTGCGGGCCTCGGAACGGTCGGCCAAACCCACGACGTAACCCTGCCGCTCGGTGCGGCCAAAGGGCACCAGCACGCGCGCGCCCACCCGCACCGCGCCGCGGAGCTCCGCGGGAATCTCGTAGTCGAATTCCCGGTCGCGCGCCACGTCGACGACTACCCTGGCGATGGTCTCCATGCGGGATCAGGGTAGAACAAAGCACGGCGGCGGGGAAAGGAAGAAGGGAGTGCCGCGCCGAGACTGTGCCGCGAGACAGCCCGGGGCGCGTCTCGGTAGCGCGGCCCCGTCCTCGGGGCCAGCGCTGGCCCGCCCTCGGCCCGGGACGGGCCGGGGCTACCGGGACACCAGGCGCGCGCCTTGCTCCGGCGGACCGGGCTTGGCGCGCCGTAGCCGCCGGGCGAAGGCGGCACGGTCCGCCCTACCAGGCCCATTCCCGGTAGGGCGCGGCGTCCCGCCGCGCCGCGAGCCAACCTTGAACCTGCCAGGCGCGCGCCTTGCGCTCTTCCTTAAGAAAGCAAACGGCCGGGAGTCGGTGACTCCCGGCCGTTGCATCTCCAAACCATCTCTGTGCCTTGATGCCTAGAACAACACCCACGTTATGTTGGTGGTTGTGCCGCTGATGTCCGACCAGGCGTCGCCCGAGTTATGCCACGCGACTGAACCGTCATTGTAGAGCACGTTGCCGCCGGCCCCGGCGTGATTGCCGCCGAAAGCCCCGTTGCCGGGAGTGCCATCAGAGGCAGATGTCCCGCCATTCTTGTCCATGACCACCCCAAGGCTGGACGCCGACGACGACCGAACGGCCTGGCCGCCGACGGTTGAAGCCATGGCATAGCTGGAACGGGTCCCGTCCGTAATCTGCGAGATGGACGTGGCAGCCGTTCTGCCGTCGCTCTTGCACTTCCACAGTTTGGGGTTATCAATGACGCCGGAAAGCCCGACGAGGTTGGTCGGATAGTTCTCGTTGTTGTCCATGGAATAGATCGCGAGCCCCTTCCCGAACTGGGAAAGGTTGCTCATGCAGCTAGTCCGGCGGGCGCGTTCGCGTGCGGCCGCGATGGCGGGCAGGAGCATGCCGGCCAGGATGCCGATGATCGCGATCACGACCAGCAGCTCGACCAGGGTGAAGGACCACAACTTCCTGCGACGCATCAGACCACTCATCGCTTCCCTCCTTAGCGTGTTGCACGCTTGCCGTTGACCTGCCCGACCCCGCCAGTCTCAGAATCGTTCTGGGACTTGATCGGCTCTAAACATAGTCGCTTATGTCAGTTCGGTCAACTTTGTTTCGTTTTTTTTACAAGCACGACCCGTGCCAGAGGGAGTTGACGACCCCGAAGGGGTCGCATCAGACCGATTCCCCTGCCCTCCGCTCCACCTCCCACCCTCTCACCTTCCACCCCCCCCC
>VGYT01000521.1 GCA_016872895.1 Planctomycetota bacterium | reverse complement strand
CGATCTCGGGCGTACCCAGTTGGACCGACGCCCCGCTGGTCGTCGGCAACCTGAGGGACCATCCCGACCCCGCGCTAAGCCTGCCCGGGCCCGACTTCAACGTGTACACGGGTGCGGCGCTGCCGGCCGGCTGGACGCTACAGGCGTCGCTGTCGGTCAACTTCGCCAATTCCAACATGTACGGGCGACTGGATTCGCAGGCCTGGCAGTACACCGACAGCCACATGCTGTTCGCCTACAGGGTGGCGAACACCGGCGTCTCGGGAAATGCCGCCATACGGAGCGGCAATGTAACGGGCTTCGCGTCGGGCTGGAAGTTCCTGGACTCGGGCATCCTGGACTACGGCGGCGACGTGGCGTTCGACCAGGGCGATGTTCTGAACCTGTGGCGGACGAACGGTCAGGCGCAGCAGTTCGGGTTCTCGTTCCAGTCGTACTACCCGTTCATGGAGAAACTTCTGATGCCGGGCGAGACGTCGTCCTGGTTCTACTTCGAGACCGACGCTTGGTCGTGGACCATCGGCACCGCCACGGTCCAGGACAGCGGGGCGAGCGCATCGCCCATCCCGGTGCTCATCCCGGTGCCGGAGCCCGTGACGATGGCGGGCATGCTCCTGGGCATCGGCGGCCTGACGGGTTACGTGGCAAGGCGGCGGACGGCGCGGTAGTGCGGGCGCCCGTCCGATTCCGGCTGCGGAGCGGTGGCCGCGCGGTCGCCGGGGCTGACCGCGTGGGGATATCTTGCTGACAGTTTCGCAGGCGTGAGGCGGGAAGGCGTCGGCCCGGCGCGTGGGACCGCGTCCCCGCCGCCGGGCATGAGTTCCCGAATAGGAAACATTCGATTTGGCTGTCTGACCGGTGAGAGGGGATGTCCCGGAGAAAGGAGGAGAGCGAAAACCGAACCGCATGGCAGGTAAGATTGCGCCCGGCACCGCCGGGCCGACCACGCGGCCCCGAGGGTAGGGGCGCCGCGTGGCCCAACAGGTGGCAGCAACTACGGCTTCAGAAAGGAGTTAACATGACTATGCCTAGAAGGGTGTTATCTTGCAGAGAAACCCGCGGCCCGCCTTTGGCGGCGCTGGTGCCCCTTGCGGCCGCGGCGCTCATTCTGCTCACGCAGCCCGCAGCGGCGCTGACGATCGACACCTTTAGTTACGGAACGCTATCCCTAACCCAGGCCTCCGTCGGAAGTACGTCGGCCTCGGAGTCCTCGCTGACGGATGTCATAGGCGGGACGCGCGCTGCCACATTGACCGTTACGTACCGGGAGTACGGTGATGCGACGGCCATAGTTCTGACGAGCCCCGGCATCCTCACATGGGATGAAGACGACGCCATCAAGGGGACGCTGTTGCTGGACTACACCGGCTCGTACGTGGCCGACTTTACGGATGGGGGTACAACGAGCGGCATTGTGGTCAAATTCACCTCAGACAACCATCCCTGGGACCTCCGGATCGACGTGTATGAGGGTGCCAACCAGTCGAAGTACGAGGCTACGATTGCCGCCGTTAACGGGGCCGGGGTGGTGTTCGCGCCATACGTGGGTTTCGTGCCCGTCACAACGGGGGTCGATTTCACCAAGATCGACCACGTTAAGTTCCTGTTCAGCAGTGACTTCGACGCTGCGAAGGGTGCGGACCTCTCGTTCGACCTTGTACAGACCGGCGTTTCCGAGCCCCTGACGATGGCCGGCCTGCTGATGGGCGTGGGCAGCGTAGGGTGTTACATCCGCAGAAGGCGCCTGGCCTAAGAGGTCGGGCGGTTTCTGCCTACAGGTTGCCAGTTACTGGCATTGCCACTAGCGCGGCCCGCCAACGGTGGGCCGCGCTAGGGGTGTTTATGGATGGGCCGACGCTTTTCCCTTTCCGGGCGGCTAAGGACAGCCGCCGCGCCAACTGGCGTTGTAGTACTAGCCACGGGCGCAAGCACCGCCCCGGCAGGGGCGGACTG
>VGYT01000520.1 GCA_016872895.1 Planctomycetota bacterium | reverse complement strand
CGAGCACGATCTTTCCGTTTGCCGCGGCGACCGTCTGGCGGCCGACGGCCACCTTGTCGCCCTGGACGGTCGGCTTCGGCGTCTCGCCCCTGGCGAGCAACAGGAAACTGAACGCCGTGCCGCCCGCCTCCGCCACGTTGTCCTTCGGGGCGCCCGGACCGGTCATCACCAGCATGGCGTCGCAGCCGGAGGCCCCGGAGAAATCGATGGCCAGCGACGAGCCGTCGCCGGTCGTCAGGACGGTCGAGCCGTCGCGCGCGGGCCGATAGTCGTCGGTGAACCCGCCCGTGATGGTCCCCCAGGTGGTCTTCTTGCCGAGGCCCCAGACGGTGAGCGCCTTCTCGCCCCTTGCGCTATAGTTGCCCTTGGACGTCCTGGTGAGGATGGAGATGACGACGTCGTCGGTGTCCTGCCAGCGGTTGCGCCAGGCGTAGAAGCCCCACTTGGTGTCGCGGTAGGCGTGGGGAAGGACCTCGCCGGGGTTCCGCTCCGCGACGCCCAGCGGCCAGTTGACGAACGGCACGATGGCCAGGTGCGGGTAAGGGGTCGGCGTGTCGCACGGCGTGCTCTGCTTCTCATCCGTCTGCTTGAGGCCGCAGTGGTTGTAGAACCACAGGATGGCCGCCTTTTGCTCGGCCGTGGCGACGCCGAATCCGGTGCCGAAGTAGCATCCGCCGCTGATGTCGTTCCGCGCCCAGATGTTGTGGTCGTACGCGCCGCGCTTGGGGAAGTCCATCTGGCCGTTCTTCGGGACGGTCAGGAAGAACCACTTCAGGGCCATCCACTGGGCGTTGGGCCGCGGCGTATAGAAACCCTTTCCGGCCGCCACCCGCCATGCCTGGAGGGCCGACAAAAAGACGATGTGCGACGCCATCGATCCCGTGCCGTCGCCCTCGGCGAAGAACCCGCCGTCGCCGAACCCCTCGGTCATATTGCGGATCATGGCCTTCTCGCTGGTCTCAAGGAGCGGCCCGAGTTTCTTCATGTCCACGCCGGGGTCGTTCATGATCGCTAGGAGGGCCATCGCCGCGCCGCCCACCTGCATCCCCCAGTGGTTCGAGCCGGGATGCTGGCGGGCGCCGCGCACCAGTTCTTCCAGGCTCATCCATTTGCCCTCGTTGTAGTTCTGTAGGGCGTCGGCCACCTTCCTGCGGTACGCGTCGTCCCAGCCCTCGTAGCAGAGGTCGTAGCCGAGGGCTGTCCAGCCGAGCGACGGCCCGGCCCGCAGCGCCCCGTACGGGGCCTTGAAGGAGTACCTCTGGTCGCGATCGCGATAGCCTTCGAGGGCCTTGTCCATGCATTCGCGGCCGAGGTCGGCGTACTTGCGGTTGCCCGTGAGGACGTAGAGCATTCCGAAGCCTGCGGCATGGGAGAACGTGAAGAGGCCGGGCGGGGCCCCCTCGAGCGGTCCGGCGCCGTCCTTGTCGACCGGCCCCTTGACGCCGAACTTCGTGGGCATCGACTCGCCGTCGCTCCCGTTCAGGCACAGCCGCAGGCGCTTGAGGATGGCCTGGCCTTCGGGCGTCTTGGCGCGCTCGCGCAGGGCGGCGACGTCGCCCGGGCGAAAGAGCAGGCGCGGGTGCTCGCCCGGCTGGAGCGCCTTGAAGCCGGGCGCCGGCGCCGGCCAGCCTCCTGCTTGGTCCGCGGCCGCGGCGGCACCAGAGAGGATGAGAACGGCTAAAATTGCCCGCCCGAACGTTCGGCCTGTGCCCATGTCGGTCTCCTTCGGTCAAGCGCCGCCCGGGGTGCCCGATTCCATGCCACCCCGCATAGGTCCCCGCCGCTAGGGCGTTGCCCAAAGCGGGATTATCCCGCCGGGGATGCCGGTCGCCTGGCGGGGTTTCAACTCGAAGGCGGTCTGGCCCTGCCTCTTCAGCAACACGAGCGTCTTGTAGGCGTTGTTTGAAAAGTTCATCTCGGTGATGGTGGCGCTGCCCTGCGAGTCCTCGAAGATGAACGCCGGCTGGTCCTGGGTGCGCGCCCCGCCGCTG
>VGYT01000519.1 GCA_016872895.1 Planctomycetota bacterium | reverse complement strand
TGAATTCGCCGCCGACCTTCACCTCGTGCTTCTTCATGACCAGACTCCTCTCGTTATCGGTGCAGGCCGCTGCCCGAATGGCCTCGTGCATCGCCGCGATCCTCGCGGCGCGACGTGCGGCCCGCTCCTGTCTCTGCTTCAGCGTCAGCATGCTCGGCCCCTACTTGCTCGGCGGCGTGTACCGAGTGCCGCAGTTGGTGCAGTGGACCGTCTCGCCATCGTCCTGCCAGACCAGGCTGTCAACGCTGCGCTCGCCGCATCGCGGGCAGGCGTCGGCCTCGTCCACCAGCTCGTCCGCCTGGGCGTTTATGGCGTCGCGGACGTAGGCCACGTCAATCGACTCGGGGTCGTCCAGGCCCGCCGCCATGTCTTGGATGACGCCCTCCAGGCCATCGAGGTCATGGCCGATGGCCCGCTCGACCTCGCGGCACTTCGCCCAGACTTCGTGCAGGGCGGCGACCGCCGCCCGCATCGCGGGGAGGACCGTCTTGGCTTGCTTCGTGGTGATCATTCCAAGGCTCCTTTCGTTTCCTGGTTCGTATGCCCATACGTCTGTGTGGATCAGGGCATGCTTTTCGCCACAGTGCAAGGCGAATTCCGGAATATTCCGGCCGCCGCCCGCCTACCGCCTCCTGCGGCCCAGCGGCGTGACCTCGAAGTCCCAGAACCAGTACTCGCCCTCCTTGTTCCTGGCGACCGCCGGCGGGTCGCCGCTCGTCGGCTTGACGCGGTAGAGCCACCCGCCGTCATACTCGCCCTTGGTGACGACGCCGTCGAACTCCTCGGCGAAGTGGTCGCTCCTGACGTGGACCCGCGTGCTGTTCGCCAGGCGCGGCGGGCGTTTCTGCTTCGTGGCCATAGCATCTCTCCTTGCGGCGGAATTGCCGGGCTGGGGGCCGCCGGCGGGCGGCCCGTCGCCGGGCCTCTCCTACCGGGCCGCCCGCTCCACCAGGACGCCGCCGTCGATGAGGTTCCAGCCCCACGCATCACCCCACGCCGCCGGCGGCCGGATGGTGGCGAGCACCTTGTCGGTGCCCGTCTGGCGGAGTTCGACCTTCCGGCCCACCTGCGTTGCGTACCACGCCGGGGCGTCCGTGCGGCAGATCAGGCGGCGGGGCTTCGGGTTCACCACGCGGCACCAGGGGATATCGTCGCGCTGGCCGGTGTCGAAGTTGTTGTTGAAGAACTGCGGGTCCGCCCCGTTGCCCGACCAGTGGCAGGTGCAAACGTAGCGAGGGAAGTCAGGCTCGAAGGCTATGCGGTCGATGACCCATGCGTACCCACCGCGAATGACCACGTCGCCAACGCGGAGGTCTTTGCCCAACACGTTCTCGCTCTTGCGTGCTGCCGTCTTCATCGGGTGCCCCTTTCGCTGGTCGCCTCAGTCGGCGAAGGTCTGGATGGCCCGCAGGTAGTCGGCCACGTCGCCTGTAGTGCCTTGGTAGCCGTCGAGTTCCCGCTGGAGGCGGGCGGCGGCGTAGCGCTGGCTGCGCTCGTCTCGGGTGTCGACGTTCAGGTCGAAGACGCCCGCCGCCCCGCCGCCGCGGATGCCGATGACCGCCTTCCCCGCCATCTCGCGGCGGGCGATGTTCGCCCAACCCTTTGTGCCCTCGACCGTCATTCGCGTGGTCTTCATCTGTGGCCCCTTTCGTTTATCTGGCGGCGTGCCGCGCCAGGATGGTCCTCACTGTGTACCCACACGGGCGGGCCTCGTTTTCAAGGGCTTCGTCGATGGTCGTCTTCATCGCCTTGGCCTTCGCTGTTCGCCCCACCACGTGGATCAGGGCATGTTTTCCGGCCGGAAGCAAGGCGAATAATGGAGCAACATGCATAATTCGGGCCGCCCGTATGTCTCGCAAACATCGCTAGTTACGGCGACGGCGACACAGTTCTGGAAGATTCTCAATGGACGCTGACCGGCAAAATCCGCAAGTCTTGAACCCGGCGGGTCTGACGCTGGCCGACGCCGCGCGCATCCTCTCGGCCGCCGGCGGCCAGAGGGTGACGCCTG
>VGYT01000518.1 GCA_016872895.1 Planctomycetota bacterium | reverse complement strand
CACCCGCCCGGGCGGGGTTTACCTGGGCGCAGACGTATCCCTGGCGTCCGCCGGTCCGCTCATAGACGGGCCGGAGCGCCTCCGCCGCGTGCGTGACGGGGATGCGCATCAGCAGTTCCGCCTGCCGCTCCGGCTCCGGCTTCTGCGACAATACTTCCCGGATTTCCGCCGCCCAGGCGTCCCGGTTGGCGCCCAGCGCCAGATTCGTCAGCGCCGGGTTGGTCGTTACGCCCACGGCGCCGCGCGCCAGGCCGCGCGCCAGTTCCGGCGGGTGTGCCGAATCGTGCCACCAGGCGGTCTTCGTGCGGCAGGTGAGCCAGCGGAAGTAGTCCGCGTCGTGCATCCTGCATCCCTTCAACCGGCCATCGGCAGCACCGTCGCCAGCACGAGGGTGATCACGAAGCCTATCACGCTGGCGCCGGCGGCCACGATGGTCCAGGACTTCAGCGTCTCCACCTCCGTCAGTCCGAACATCCGGGCGACGATCCAGAAACCGCTGTCGTTCATCCAGGGGCAGACGAATCCGCCGGCGCCGATCGCCAACGCCAGGTACACGGGATGGCAGCCGAGCATCTCCTGCGAGACGCCCACCGCGCTGAAGAGCGACGTTACCGTTATCAACGCCACGGTGGTGGACCCCTGCGCGATCTTCAGGAACCCCGACGCCAGGAACCCGACCACCAGCAGCACCATCCCCGGCGACCGCGTACCCTCGCCGAGCAGGCCCTGGATCCATTGCTGGATGCCCGACTCGCGAAGCATGCCGCCGAAGGCGCCCCCGCCCACCGTTATCAGCAGGATGACCCCGGCGCTCATCAGGGCGGTCTCAGTCGAGCGGCCCAGCCCCTTAAGCGTCGGCTTGCGGTAACGGGCCAGCGTGGCCAAGGCGATGACCGTGGCCAGCAGGAGGGCCGAGGTCGGGTCGCCCACGATCGAGGCCGCCGTCTTGAGCCACGCCGCAGCGCCCTGCGCCGACCCGGCCGCCCCGGCGCCCGGCGAGAGCGCATCCACGGTCGTCTTCGCCGAGATCAAGACCACCGGCAGCAGCACCGGGGCCAGCGAAATCCACAGCGGGGGCAGCCGGTCCTCAGGCAGAGGTTCAGGCTCCGGTGCGCCCGCGAGCGGCCGCAGCGGGATGTCCAGGCGCCGGCCTATCGCCTTGCAGATCATGAACGTGAGCGCGGCCGTGGGGGCGCCGACCACAAGCCCCATGATTATCATCATGCCGAGGCCCACGTTCAGTTCGCTCGCGACGAACAGCGGCCCCGGCGTCGGCGGTACCAGCGTGTGAGTGATGGCTGCGCCGGCGGCCAGGGACGTCAGGTAAAGAACGTAGTTCTTCCGCGTCCGCATCCACAGCGACCGGGCCAGCGGCGCAAGCAGGAAGACCACCGTGTCAAAGAACATGGGGATCGACAGGATGAACCCGGCTGCCAGCAGGGCCGCGGCCGCCCGCGATTCGCCCAGGGCCTTCAGGAGCGACCGCACGATCCGGTCGGCCGCGCCGCTCTCCATCAGGCACTGCCCGATGATCGCGGCCAGGGCGATGATTATGCCGATCTTGCCGGCGACCGACCCGAACGCCTCCCCCACGCGGGTGATCTTGGCCGACCACGCCCCGGGCGCAAGCAGGCTGACCAGGATCGCCGCGATGATAAGCGCCAGGAACGCGTTCAGGCGCAGGACCAGGATCAGGCCGATGACGGTGAGGACGCCGATCAGCAGGATGAGCAAGGGATGCATCGTGCCCCCTCGCAAGGGCCGCAGGGCGGCCGCCGACACGGCCGGTCGCCCGCCACGCCGGTCGGCGACCCCGCCGCCCGCCCGCCGCAGGCCGCCCTCGGCTCTCGTAACGTAGCACCGCCGCTCCGCCGCGTCAAGCATCGCCGCGCGACCGCAGCGGTGAAGAACCTCCCGACTATGACACGGCGGGACTGGGATGTGACGAGGTTGAGGACGGTCGCGGCGCATGGGGGGCGTGGCGGCCGGTTGGCCGCGGGGCGAGGGGGCGAACGGGCGGGTTC
>VGYT01000517.1 GCA_016872895.1 Planctomycetota bacterium | reverse complement strand
CATCCGCGACCGCTACCCCAACGGCAACGAAGGCTTCCTGTGGACCGACGCACGCATCCTGTGGGAAGGCGGAGGGTGCCTGAGCGTGGCCAACGCCATCGGATACCCCAACGCCGCCGCCGGCGGCAACTCGCAGGCCATGACCCTGTGGTGCCAGGCAAAGAAGGACGCGTGCCTCGTGTTCCACAGCGACCAGTTCCGCGGCGTGAAATACAGTTTCCAGCGGGCCGGCCAGGAGCCGGGCGACACCGCCTACGCCGAGCCGAACCCCGACTACTACCAGTTGCTCGACCAGGGCGGCGGCGTCCTTACGCCGGCCGGATACGGCCACCGCAGCGTGGAATACATCATCAATGCTTGCCGCAGGGTGGCGGCGGCCGGCGCAATCCGAAAACGCCGCCAACTCATCCGCCGCTACGACCGCGAGGGCATCCTGGCCACCCCCGCCAACAGCAGTTACAACGAACTGGTCATCGAGGCCGGCCGCAAGTCCATCCTCGCCGGCGGCAGGGAAGTCCTCATAGACTACGGCCCCCCCGCCGCCGTAAGGTTCCGCCAGTACGAATAGAGACGAGGCCAACAGACGTGGCAACCAAAGAGTTCCCCCTTGTTCCCGAAAAAGTGCCACAGGTGCGGACCAAGTACCGCACCATCGCTACCGAGATCCCCGTCGCGGCCTCCGTGCCGCTGCTGAAGAAACTCCGCGACATGGAGCCGCGTTCCATGGGCGGCCAGCCGCCCGTCGTCTGGCACCGCGGCGACGGCGCATGCATCTCGGACCCCTACGGCAACCGCTGGCTCGACTTCTCCAGCGGCGTGCTCGTCACCGCCTGCGGGCACGGCCGCCCCGAAATCGTGCAGGCCATCCGCGACATGGCCGACCAGGGGCTCTATCACGCCTACTGCTTCCCATCGGAGGTGCGGCTGCAACTGGTGGAGGAACTCTCGTCCTGGCTGCCGCCGCCCCTGGCGCGAGTGTTCCTGCTGACCACCGGCTCAGAGGCGTGCGAGTGCGCCATAAAACTGGCGATGACTCGCGGCCTGGCCCTCGGCGGAAAGAAAAAGACCGTCTTCGTCACCTTCGACCACGCCTTCCACGGCCGCACGATGGGCGTGCAACTGGCCGGCGGCATTCCCGCCCTCAAGACCTGGCTCGGCGACGGCGACCCCAGGTTCGTCCAAGTTCCCTACCCCGACGGCTTCCGCCAGAAAGACACCCGCTTCGAGGTTTTCCAGGCCGCGCTTGCTGCAAAGGGCGTGGACCCTGACGACGTCTGCGGCGTGATGAGCGAGACGTACCAGGGCTGCAACGCCTGCCTCATGCCGCCCGAGTACGCCCAGGACCTCCGCCGCTGGTGCGACCGGCACAAGGCCGTGCTCATCTTTGACGAAATCCAGGCCGCCTTCGGCCGCACCGGCAAACCGTTCGGCTTCATGCACTGCGGCGTCGTGCCCGACCTTGCGGCGTGCGGCAAGGGAATCTCGGGCGGCATGCCCCTGGCGGCCGTCCTGGGGACGGAAGAACTGATGAACATGTATGGTCCGGGCGAAATGACCAGCACGCACTCGGCCAACCCCGTCTGCGCCGCGGCGGCCCTGGCGAACCTGCGGGTCATACGCAAGGAGCGCCTGGTCGAGAACGCCGCCGCCCTCGCCCCCGTCCTGGCGGAAGGCGCCCGGCGCATCGCCGCCGCATCGCGCGGCAAGGTCGGCAGGGCCGACGCCGTCGGCCTCGTCGCGGCCCTTCAGTTCACCAGGCCGGGCTCCACCGAGCCGCAGCCGGAGCACGCCTGGGAGTTCGTCCGCCGGGCCGTCGCGCGCGGCGTGATGCTTTTTGCCCCCGTGGGCGTGGGCGGCTGCGCGGTCAAGATCAACCCGCCGCTCGTAATCACCGAAGAGGCGCTGCGCGAGGGCCTCGCGGTGCTCGAAGAAATCGCCGCCGAACTCTGACGCGCAACCCGCCCCGGCGCTTGCACGCGGCTGCGGAGCGGATTACACTTTGCCGGTGAGGTTCCCCATGACGCCGATGAAGGCCACGCTTGCCCGTTGTCGGGCGATTCTGGCCGAA
>VGYT01000516.1 GCA_016872895.1 Planctomycetota bacterium | reverse complement strand
TTTTGCCTTACCTATCTTAACATTTCGGCCCTCCACCCCCTCTGGCGCTAGCGCCAGGGCCGTTTTGCCCCTCCGAAAGGGGTCAAAAACGCCCTTTTCGGGGCGCGCCGGCGCGGTCAAAAAGTTATCCACAGGTAGGGTAACGGCGGGAGGCGGCAGGCGGGAGGCGGAATTCGGGAACCGGCAGCGGCAGGTTTGGCCGGCCGCCTTGGCGGCCGCATTTGACCTTTCGCCGATTGCGGCTATTATAACCACAGGGAGAAGTGCGGCGAGGGTGCGGGCGTCTGGCGAGGTTCACGGCCGGGGGCGGCAAGGCACGCGGTGAGAACGAGGCTGCCCATCCTGCTGCTGGCCGTCGCCTGCCTTGCAGCGGGGCCCCTGGCGCGCACCGAGGCCACCCCGGTCAAGCAGACCGTGGGGGCCTTCGACATCTGGTTCTACAACAAGAACGATTCCGACGGCGAGACGAAGGGCGCCCAGAACTGGACGGCCCAGCAGATGGACGACGTCACCGCGTCGTTCGCCGTCTGGGCCGACCGCATCACCAACACGGCCGGGCGCCAGGTCGAGTTCCACCTGTTCTGGTACAACTTCACCGGTTCAACCCTGGCTTCTGCGAGCGGGCCGACAAACGGCAACGGCACGACCGCCTGGACCTATGCGGAGCACGTCTGGCGCGACGGCGTCGATTACACCGGCCCGTGGAGCAAGTTCGACGCGAGCATAAGTTTCGACACGAACGCCGCCGGCACGCCGGGCGGCTGGAACTTCGGCACGGGTGCGCCCGCATCCAACCAGATAGATTTCCGCAGCGTCGTGGTGCACGAGGTCGGCCACCCACTTGGATTCATGCCCACCTATTACTCGGGAAGCGACCTCTGGGGCCTGTGCTGGGGCACGGCATTTGATCCTTCTGCGTCGGCCGGATACCGGGGCCTCACGCAATGGGACCAGAACCTGAGGGACGACGCGGGCAACCGTCCCGCCAAGCAGTCCACGGGCACCCCCGGCAACTTCAACCAGTTGGACAACCCCGTGTGGTTCACCGGCGCAAACGCCGTGGCGTACTACGGCGGCAACGTGCCCGTGTACGCCCCCACCACCTACTCAGGCGGGTCCAGCCTGTCGCACCTGGACGAGACGCTGCTGCCGAACGCCCTTATGAGCCCGTTCGTCAGCCAGGGCCAGGTCGTCCGCCAGCCCACGCGCCTTGAGTGGGAGATATTGAAGGACCTCGGCTGGTCCGTCCTTACGACCAAGACGTGGACCCGCGGCGCGGGCACACTGAGTTGGGCCGATGCGGCCAACTGGGGCCCCGACGGCGCCCCCGACGCCACGTGGGACGTCGTCCTCGGCGGCGCGGGCCTGGCCGACGGCGACACGATAGACCTGGCCGGGAACCAGTCGGTCAACGTCCTGGCGATAGACGGCGGCGTAGGTTTCACCCTGGGCGGGGCCTCCGGCACGCTCACAATCGTCAAGGGGAACCTGACGCGGACGGCCGCGGCATGGGGCGTCCAGACGATTTCGCGTCCGGTGGCGCTGGGGTCAAACGCGGTCTGGGACATAGCCGGCGACGGCCAACTGGCGGTCTCCGGCGTCGTGAGCGGCAGCGGCCGCAGCATCGAGAAGCGCGGGGCGGGGGCGCTCCTGCTGAGCGGCGCAAACACCTACTCCGGCCCGACCGCCATCAAGGCCGGCACGCTCATCGTCGGCAGAAACGCTCCGAGCGGCAGCGCGGGCGCACTCGGCAACGCCACGTCGGCCGTTACGCTGGGCGACACGAGCGGCACGGCCGACGCCGCCCTCCTGATCGGCGGAACGTACACCGTCGGCCGCAACATCGCCGTACAGGCGGGCGGCTCAGGATGGCTCGCACTAGTACCTTACGTCATTTGTATTTGTGGGTATAGCCGCTTGAGTCTGATTCTGGCCGTCTCCGTCGTGAACTGCCAGTCCACCGATTTCTGGTCCGCGTTGCGACCAGAGTACCAGTGCTCCGCCTCGGACCGCAAGGCGGGCACGTCCGGAATCCGGCGGTCCAGGCACTGCTGGGTGAAGACACTCA
>VGYT01000515.1 GCA_016872895.1 Planctomycetota bacterium | reverse complement strand
AAAGTCGAGCAGGTGCTGCCGGTCCTCTCCACCTATGCAGCCTCTGTGCGGGAGCGCGTTTACAGCAAGGTTCGTTCCGGACAGTTGGCGCGGGAGGACGCGCCTGCCGGAATCAGGGAACTGCGCGTCTCAACGGCCAAAGAATTGGCGGCGGTCATCGGCGAAGACCTTGCCAGGAAGTGGGCCGCGGCGCCCGCCGCCGGGTTCGGCGACGATGGAGGGGGGAAGGCGAAGTAGGTCCTCCGGGGCGGGATGGACAATCCGCGTTGGCCGCGGTACAATCATCTGGCGCCAAGCGCGCGGAGAGGTGCCAGAGCGGTTGATCGGACCGGTTTCGAAAACCGGCGTGGCCTTTAGTGGTCACCGGGGGTTCGAATCCCCCCCTCTCCGCCAGATTTCTGTGTGGAACCTGTGTTCGCCGCCCGCCGACCGCCGCCTCAGTCCAACGGGGCCGACTCGAAGTCGGATGGGTTGACCCAACCGGCCTGGACCTTCTCGCCTTTCATGAACCGCTCGTAGAAGTTGCGCTGCGCCGGCTGGGCATACGGATACTCGTCGAAGACGTGCCCCTGGCCGAACATGCGCGGATCGCCCTGGGCCTTGAGTTCCTCGAACAGTTGGGCCTTGAGTTGTTCCCGGCGAGTCTGATAATCGGCGTGGCCCGCCAGGTTGACCACGCAATCGCCGTCCTTGCGCAGGTCGTAGAGTTCCTCGGCCGGGCGTTTGCCGAAGCAGAGGTCCCAGCACTTCCCGTCCTGCGGGTCGTTCCGGCTCTTGAGGACGGCGGTCTTCGTGGGACCGCCGTCGCTGTCCAGGTAGCCGGTCTCCGGATTGCCCCCCGGCCATCGCGACGGCTCGAAGTTGTGGAGGTACATCATGTCGTCCTTGACGATGCCGCGAATGGGGTACCCCCAGTCGTGCGGCCGGCCGACATCGGTGCGTTCTTTGCCCACGAGCACGTGATCGCGCGCCGCGATGACCCGGCCGCCCTGTTCGGCGTTGAAGATCTCGACCAGGCTGCGGCCGGCGGCCGGGGCCATGCCCGTCTCGTCCCACGATATCCCCGCCGCTTCGATAAACGTCGGGGCGCAGTCGATGAAACTCACGTAATCGTCGACCACGCGGCCGGGGGCGCGGATGCCCTGTTTCCACATCACGGCCAGCGGCAGGTGGTCCGAATCCTGGTACGCCTGGCCCTTGTCGTGCGGGAACGGCATGCCGTTGTCCGACGAGACTACAATCAGTGTATCGTCGAGCAGCCCGCGCTCCTGGAGCAGGTCAAGCATGCGGCCGAGGTGCCGGTCGAAGTGCTCCACCTCGAAGGCGTAATCCAGGAGGTCGTTGCGCACCGTCTCCTTGTCGGGCCAACAAGGGGGCACGCGGGCGATGTCGCTGGTTTGCTTGCCCCCCTTGGCCGCGCCGCTGCCGTACTCGTAGCCCCGGTGCGGCTCGACAGAGCCGTACCAGAAACACCACGGCCGGCCCGGAGGGGCGGCGTCGAGAAAGTCCTGGAAGTTGCCGGCGTAATCGTTGTTCGAGATGCCCTTGGCGGGCGGCGGCGCGGTGCGCTTGTTGAAAGGCCGGCCGGTCATCTCGCGAGGCTTTCCGTCGGCATCCTGCGCGACGCCGGGCGCCCAGCCCTTTTGCGTCATGCCCACGAAGTAGCCGTGCTCCGCCAGCGCCTCGGCATAGGTCTTGAACTCCGGCGGAAAGTAGCAGACGTGGTTGGCCGCCGCCTTGAGTTGCCACGGGTTGCGCCCCGTCAGGATGCACGCCCGCGACGGGGCGCACTTGCCGGTGGGCGTGTAAGCACGCGTGAAGAGGATGCCTTCCCGCGCCACCCGGTCGAAGGCGGGCGTCTTGACCCACCGGCAGCCGTACGCACCCCCGTGGCCGAAGGACCAGTCGTCGGCCAAGGCAAAGAGGATGTTCGGCCGGCGGGCGGGCGCGGCTGGAGACGCCTCGGCCCGCACCGTACGCCCCCATGTCCCCAGGGCACACGCCGCGGAACCCCAGCCCGCCAGGCGGAGAAAATCCCGTCGCGTCGTCATGGCCGCACCCTATCGGCCTACGCGCCCCGCGCCA
>VGYT01000514.1 GCA_016872895.1 Planctomycetota bacterium | reverse complement strand
CGCGCCGTCCCGCCCGGACTCGTATGCGTTCGGGTCAATCCGCTACGGCGACCTCGACCTGACGGGCAACGTTCGGGCGGGCAAGTCGTTCCGCGGCAACGTGCCGTTCACCCAGCAGGGGAGCCAGGTTGCCACCGGCCTGCCGTCGCTGGCCCTGTCGAACTTCAGGCGCGACTCCGTCGGCATCGAAGACATCGGGACGGGCGTCGAGTACGGCGCCGCATTGCCCTACTTCCCCGGTTCCGGCAGCGTGACTTCGATTACCACGGCGCAGACGCGCTTTGCAACTCCGCTGCCCCAGAACCGGGCCCCGTACGGGCTGCCGAACATCAACTCGGCGCTGCCGGGGTACACGGCGCTGCCGGGGGCGACCGTCGCCGGCAGCACGCCGCCGCCGGCCGTGTCTCCTCAGCAGGCGGCGGCGTACAAGCCGGGCCTGTACATTCCGCGAAGCGCCATCGAGTGGGTCAACGCGCTGGTCGAGGGCCGCGGGGGCGCCCCGCCCATGAGCCGCATTCCCCCGGCGCCGGGCGAGTCCACGCCGCCCGAGCCGACGCCCGAACAGCGCAGGATGGACCTTCGGTTGGGGCTTCCCTCGCCGCAGGCCGACCCGCGGCTCGGCCTGCCCCAGGAGGCCACCGAGCGCGGGCCGCACGCCGCGCCGCCCGAAGAGACGCCATCGCCCCTGCCCTCCCCGGAGACCGACGCGGCGGCAAGTGCGCCTGCGGACGTGGCTACTTCGCCCCTGTATTGGCGCCTGCGCGAGGCCGCGCGAACCGACAGGACCCTGACCCCAGCCGGAGCACCCACCACGGCCGATGCGCCGCCGGGGCGCTCTCGCCGCACGGACGCTCGGGAACCCGGAGAGCCCCAGTCCGCTTTGCCGGGTGACCCCGACCTGCCGCCCGAGATGCCGCCCGCGCCTGAGCGCCTGCCGACAGCCCCGGCCAGTTTTGAGGATTACCTGCGGCGGGCCGAAGCGGCCATGAAGGCCGGCCAGCACGGCGCCGCCGATGCGCTCTTCGAGGCCGCCATCGTCATGGACCCCAGCCAGCCGGCCGCCTTCTTCGGCCGCCTGGCCGCTCTCCTGGGCGACTACCGCTACCTTCAGGCCGCCATGGTCCTGGACAGGGGCCTCAAGGCGCACCCGAAGTGGGCCCGCCAGGTTCCCGACCTCAAGACCGCCTACCAGAAGCCGTCGACGTACGACCGTATCCTCGCCGACCTGGCCGAGGACGTTCGGAACCGTTCCCAGAGCGCCGAGCCAAACCTCCTCCTGGGCTACGTCTACGCGGCGTCGAGCAGGCCCGACGACGCCAGGCCCTATCTGAAGCACGTGGCGGCCATACGCGGCGAACGCGCGGGGGCGGAGAAGCCCCTCCTGGAAGCCGTCGCGCCGCCCGCCCCGGGCAAGTAGGGCGGGTACGGCGCCAGCCATAGTGGGGCGAGTTCGCCGGCATCTCGTTTAGCCGCGGCCGGCACGGCCGCGGCCGTCGCCGTACCGGCGACGGCTAAACGTTTTACGCAAGCGCCCCAACATAAGTGACGCGTTACCAGTCACGGCGAAAAAGCACTTGCCTGCTGCCGCTTTTTCGATATACTATTGCATGTTGCAGCCAGGCAACCGGAGGATAGCGTCATGGCTCATAAGAAGGGGCAAGGCTCGACCCGCAACGGCCGAGACTCGAACCCCCAGTTTCTCGGCGTCAAGGCTTACGGCGGCCAGGCGGTGACCACCGGCAGCGTGATCGTGCGTCAGCGCGGCACGAAGTTTCTGCCCGGACGCAACGTGGGCGTGGGCCGGGACTACACCCTCTTCGCCCTGGCCGACGGAAGGGTCGCGTTCCGCGGCCGCAAGGTCAGCATCGTGTGACGGAACCGGCGGCAATCGCGCGGCCCGGGGCGGCCATCGCCCCGGGCCGCTTGTTTTTGGCCCGCGCCGCCGCGTCGCTTGTGCCTTCAGCCCCGACCTGCTAGTACCTTACGTCATTTGTATTTGTGGGTATAGCCGCTTGAGTCTGATTCTGGCCGTCTCGGTCGTGAACTGCCAGTCCACCGATTTCTGGTCCGCGTTGCGACCAGAGTACCAGTGC
>VGYT01000513.1 GCA_016872895.1 Planctomycetota bacterium | reverse complement strand
AGCCGGCGTAGAGGATTTCGTTCGCATAGGCCGACGCCTGGCGCGTGTTCGTCCACGTGCCGTCGTAGATGGTGACGCTTCCGTAAGGGTCATAAACGTAGCGCTCCACGGCGTCGCCGGCGGCGTGGGTCGGGCGCGATTCCGCCGGCCGGCCGTGCTGCGCGGCGCGCCAGTAGTATTACGCCGGGCCGCCTTCCTCGATGACCTTCAGGCCCATCAGTGCGCCGAGGTCTTCGATCGCCCGCATGTGGTCGCCGTAGAACACCGCGCGGTGCAGGAGGGTCATGACGGAGCCCTTGACGACGTCGGCCCCCCAGCCGAGGAACAGCCGCCGCGCATCGGGCACGCTCTGGGTGAACTGCGTGCGGCAGGCGAGTGGGCTGCGGCTGGTCTCGATGATCTTGCCCGTGCAGAGGACGATCGTGTCGAGGCCGACCAGTTTCGCGCACGTGACGGGCTGGCCGACGCGGTTCTCGACCTCAAGCGCCACGCCGCCGCGGCTGTCGGTCTGCGTGCGGATGCGGAACGGAAGGCGCTTGCCGTCGGGGCCGTCCATCTTGGTGGCCGAGGTGCAGTGGAAATGTATGACCGCGTTCTTGGCCGTGTCGATGACCGGGTCGCTTATGAAGCCGGGCACGCGGAATGCGTAGGCGAAGAGGAGCATCGTGAGCGTAGAGTCGATGTCGCCCTCGCAGGCCCCCACCATCCCGAGGTCGTTCAGTTTGCTGAACGTGAGGCATCCGCGCGGGTTGCCCATGCAGTGGCGGCTGGCGATGGCGCGGGCGTTCTCCTGGATCATCAGGCGTTTTACGGCCAGGAACATGCGGGCCGATTCGATGATTTCGGGCACCTTCGGCTCGACGATCTCCACGGCCTGGCTTATCCAGTACTGCTGCGCCTCGGCCTCGGCCGCGGCCGGGTCGATTGCCTTCATGGCCTCCATCACACGCTCGTTGGGAATGGTCGCCAGGTCGGCCCCGAGGCGTTTCTTGACCTCCTCCGGCGAGCACGCGGCAGCCGTGCCGTGAGGCGCGCCGACGGTCAGGATGCGCGTCTGCTTCATCAGGGCCGGCACGCGCAGCAGGCCGACGGCGTGGCCGAGTTCGTCCCAGTTGCTGGTCGCAAGGAGCATGACCTTCTTGCCCTGCTTGCGCCACGGGGGGAAGTACATCCACCCGTGCCCGCTGAAGGGCTGCGAGAACACGACGGTGGGCAGGCCCACGTCCACCAGTTTCGTCAGGACGGGGGCGTCGCCGCCGTGGCCGGACAGGTGGACGATAAGCAGGGCGTCGGCGTCGGCCATGCGCGCAGCCACTTCGTCAACCTTGGCGGGCGGGACGCGGTCGCCGCCGATGAACTTCACGTCGCCGAGTTTGTTTTCGAGGTCCGCGAAGTATTTCTCAAGGCGGTCGAGTTCCTCGCGCGGCCAGGTGAGGTAGGCGTCGCCGGTGCGCCCGGCATAGACCTTGTAGATTTTGGCGGGAGTCTGCTCGGGCCATGTCTCGGCCTCAGCCGCCGCCGCGCGCCTGGCCGCAAGGTGCGCCGCCACGAGGGCCCCGCCCGCTGCGGCGCCCGCAAGGAATCTACGTCGAGTCAGGTGATTGCTCATGGCTTCTCCCTTCCTGGCCTGTCCGCCCCTCCGTGCGCAGCCGCCACGCCGCAGCGAAGGGGCAAAGCCCCCTGGTGCCGCGCCCGCGATGTAACCTTGCCGGGCGGCAGATGCAGTGTATCCGCTGCGAGTCGCCATTGTCAACCGATTCTGAGTGCTGGCGTTTGCGGTTGGCGTTCGCCGATCCGTTATGACTTGGGATACAACGCGCGGATTCTGAGTGCTGGCGTTTGCGGTTGGCGTTCGCCGTTGCCGGATGCCGCTTGCCGCTTGCCGCCATCGCCCTACCTGTGGATAACTTTTTGACCGCGCCGGCGCGCCCCGAAAACGGCCTTTTTGACCCCTTTCGGAGGGGCAAAACGGCCCTGGCGCTAGCGCCAGAGGGGGTGGAGGGCGAAAATGTTAAGATAGGTAAGGCAAAATCGCGCGCTTTTTGAACGTTTTTGATCGATTTTGACCGGAACAGGGTCCGATTTTGCGTTTTTTGATCGTTTTTGGCGGCCT
>VGYT01000512.1 GCA_016872895.1 Planctomycetota bacterium | reverse complement strand
AAATACTTCTGGAGAAACTTTGGAATCGACGCGCCCCCCAACCCGATGAGGAGAACTTCTCGCGGGTCGGGATGCAGCGCCAGGGCCGCCGCCATCGTCTGCGAGTATCTCAAGTCCAACCGCGCCGGGTCCGCCAGGATCATGCTCGACTGGATGCCCCGCGACCTGGAGAAGTGAAGACACCGCCGGCCCTGCGCCGGATAGTCCACCACCTGGATCCGGTAATAGCGCGATTCGCGGTCGTAGCGGACGATCGCGTCTTCCGACGAAGCGTCCGGGACCGCCGCCAGAATCGTCACCCACGCGGCCAGTGCCGCAATGCCAGCCACAACCCGCACGCGCATCGGCTCGGTCTCCACGTTACCGCTTCGGAAGCCTACTCATCGGCGCCGCCTTTTGCCAGCCGATTTCATCACGAAGGCCAAAAAGGGGACGGGAGTATTTTGTGCGAAGCACCCGATGCTACTCTGCGAAGTAGCGAAGTGCTACTTCGCTACGAAGCACGAGAGGGCCGTTCCGGCAAAATACTCCCGTCCCCTTTTCCTCCCGTCCCCCTTTTGGCCCCCATGTTGCCCGGATTCGCTAATCCAACAGGCCTTTCCCGCCGATATTTTTCTCGGAGGCCCCACAACAGGTGCATTCTGCGGAGGGCAAAGCGTGGCTCAGGATGACCTGATCGAGGCGCTGGACGAGGCTCTTGCCGATCAACCGTCCGCGGCGGACCGCCGCTCGGGAAAACCAAACAACTACTGCGGACCCGAGCGCCGAGGGACCCGCGATCGACGAGTCCTGCGAGACCGCCGCACCGGCGTCGACCGCCGCGCTGGATTCGACCGGCGACTCGACCTGCGCCGAAAAGAGGACCAGGCGGCTTTCCAGAAGCGCGTCGAAGAAGGCGACCTGACGCTCGAAGAAATCGAGTTCGTCCGCGCCATCGACCGGTACAAAACCAAGTTCAACCGCCCCTTCCCGACCTGGAGCGAAGTGCTGGCCATCGTCAAGGAACTCGGCTATACTAAGGACAGCCTGAGTTGATCGCAGAGCACCGGTCGCACTTGGCGGCGTGAACCGTCGGCCGAAACACGCACCTCCGGACGATCGAGCAACAGGCCAGGCATGGAAAAGATCGCGATTCTGACCTCGACCTCCCCCCTGCGCAAGACGACGACGCGCGGCGGCGCCACGAAGCAGCGCCTCAACATGCAGGCGTGCTTCGACCTCGCAGACCGATTCGACGTCGTCATCATCGGCAGCCTCGCCCACGATCAGGTGTTTGAGTACCTCGAACGCCATCTGTCGCGAGAGGTCCGGCCGAAGTTCCGGCTCTACGGCCGTGCGTTCTTCCATTCGTTCAGCACGCCGGAAGTCCTCCGGACGACCGACGATCCGCGAGACGCCGGCTGGCAGCGGATCCTTTCCGAAAACAACATCGAGTTCGAGGTCCTCCGCAGCCGCCTCGGCGCCGACAACCGCTATCGCCAGGAAAAGTTCGAGTGGCGAAACCTCGGAACCTTCGTCACCGACCCGCGCGTGACGCTCGTCACAGGCGGCGAGGGGCAGTTGTTCTACGAGACCCCTTCTGCGGCCAACCGATAGCCCGACGCCGGCCACCTGGTCCGCGTGCGCCAAGATTTTCTGGCATGCCGTTTTTAGGTTCATCCCGACCGATCCTGGCTCGCCGGGAGAGCGGAGGCTTGCCCTGAGTTCGACTTTTGCCGTTTTTGACGAACCAGAACACGTAAGTTATTGTGCCGCAAGGACTTAGGCGTTCCGCGCCTGGTGGAAAAGGCCCTCATGTAACTTCTTGCCACAAAAGGACTTATGACAAAACGGCAAAAGTCGAACTCAGGGCAGGCTTCCGCTCGTCCGCCTTCCGACTTCGCCCTTCGGGCTACGCCGGACAAGTCGGCGGACTCGGTCGAAAGGACACACTGGGGGCCGTTCCCAGGGAAAATGCGGCGCCAGAAAATCCTGGCGCGCCCACCGGGCGGAGGGACGCGGAAACTCGTTGACGCCTACGGGGGGTGGGTGTAGTCTCGCGGCGCCGCTTGTGAGCGGGGGGAAGGCGGCACTTCGGGACCCTTTCGGAACGCAGCAAGGAGACGGCGATGAGC
>VGYT01000511.1 GCA_016872895.1 Planctomycetota bacterium | reverse complement strand
CCCCGCGCGACGCGGTCCAGTTGACGATCTACAACTCGGAGGACCTGACGCTTGTGCGCGAGACGCGCTCCATCACGTTCAAGAAGGGCCAGAACCGCATCGAGTTCTCGTGGGCGAACACGCTGATTGACCCCACCAGCGCGTACTTTCGGCCGCTTGAGCACGAGGGGGAGATAGAGGTTCTGGACACGACGTTTCCTGCGGACCGGCCGCAGGTGCTTATCTGGAACGTGGACTCGCGGTTTGAGGGTCAGGCGGCGGTGGAGGTGTCGTATTTTACTTCGGGGATTTCATGGAATGCGGACTACGTGATGATAACGGACGCCGGGGAGGGGCGTGCGTCGCTGGACGGGTACGTTACGGTGGTGAACAATTCTGGGGAGGACTACGAGGGCGCGCAGGTGCGGCTGGTGGTGGGGACGATAAACCTGGTGGAGAAGATCGCGCAACTGGCGCAGGCCGGCATGTTGCTCAGGGACGGCAAGGATGTGCGCCTGCGCGAGATGCGCAAGGCCGTGGACAAGGCCGAGCCTGCGGAGGCGGCGGCGTTTGCCGCCCCCGGCGCCCCGCCGACCGCCAGGCCGGCCGCCCCGCCCCGGATCGTCAAGGAGGGCCTGTCGGAGTATTTCATTTTCACGGTTGAGGGCCGGCAGACGGTCAAGAACGGCTGGTCGCAGCGGATGGTGTCGTTCCGTGCGCGCGACGTGCCGTTTGAGGTTCTTTACCGCTACCGTCCGCACCAGTACGGCCCCAAGCCGGTGCGGTTTTTCATTTTGGCGAACGACGCGGAACACAAACTGGGCGAGTCGCCCTTGCCGGACGGCATAATCCGCGTGTTCCGCGACAACGGGCGCGACGGGCTGACGTTCTATGTGGCACAGTCCACGAAATACATCCCCATCAGGGAGAAGATAGAGTTGAACGTGGGGAAGGACGACCAGATTGTGTACGAGCGTGTGGTGCTGGATGTTGGTCGGCAGAACTTCATTTACGACGAGACGGTGCGGCCTGTGCCGCCTGTTGTGGGATGGGACGAGACGCGCAAGTGGCAGGAGGAAATCCGCAACTACCGCGCCAAGCCCATCAAGATGGAGGTGCGGCACGTCCTGGCGGGCGACGTGGAGTTCGGCATGGAGGCGGCCGAGGTGAAGCCGTTCGATTACCGGACGGTGGAGTACACGCTCTCCCTGGCGGCCTCGACGAAGCAGAAGTACCTGTCGGAGGGTGCGTTCCACCTGGGCCGGAACGAGAAACAGAGCCGCGTGCGGCTGAAAGGGCAATAACCTGCGGGCCCGCCGCACCGAGCCCCGCCGCGGAAGCGGCGGGTTATCCTCAAGACGAGGCAAGACCATGAAACACGCGATGGTGTCGCTTGTGCTCCTGGTGCTCCTGGCCGCGGCCGCCCAGGCGCGGAACGTTGACCTTGTTACGCTTCCCCCGCGCGACGCGGTCCAGTTGACGATCTACAACTCGGAGGACCTGACGCTTGTGCGCGAGACGCGCTCCATCACGTTCAAGAAGGGCCAGAACCGCATCGAGTTCTCGTGGGCGAACACGCTGATAGACCCCACCAGCGCCTACTTCCGGCCGCTGGCGCATGAGGCCGAGATCGAGGTTCTGGACACGACGTTCCCTGCCGACCGGCCGCAGGTTCTGATATGGAACGTGGACTCCAGGTTCGAGGGGCAGGCGGCGGTGGAGGTGTCGTACTTTACTTCGGGCATCTCCTGGAGCGCCGACTACGTGATGATAACGGACGCGGGGGAGACGCGGGCGGCCGTGGACGGGTACGTTACGGTGGTGAACAACTCCGGCGAGGACTATGAGGGCGCTCAGGTGCGGCTGGTGGTGGGGACGATCAACCTGGTGGAGAAGATAGCGCAGTTGGCGCAGGCGGCCCCGCCGCCCGCGCCGACCACGGCCGCCCCGGCCGCCGCCAAGGGTCAGGCGATGCGAAGGGCCCTTTCCGAGGCAGAGGCCGGCGGAATCGGCGGCGGCATGTTCTTCGGCCGCGCCGAGGGCAAGGCCGCCCCCCCCAAGATCGTCAAGGAGGGCCTCTCCGAGTATTTCATCTTCACGGTTGAAGGCCGGCAGACGGTCAAGAACGGCTGGTCTCAGCGGAT
>VGYT01000510.1 GCA_016872895.1 Planctomycetota bacterium | reverse complement strand
CGTAGTAGGCCGTCGGCGTGGTCACCAGGTTCAGGCCCGTGATGGTGTCCAGCACGCCCTGCGTGGCCTGTTCCTCGGTCAGGACCGCGCCGGTCTGGACGTTCAGGTTCGCGCCCCACGTCAGGCCCGCCAGATTCGCCACGCCGCTCTTCACAAGGAGGGCCGAGTTGGGGCCGAAGTTGTAGACTTCATTGGCGTCGGGCGTGGCGTACAGGACCAGTTCGGCGCAGTCCTGGATGTTATAGACGCTCTTGCCGGCGTTCAGCGGGTCGGCCGCCGCGCCCGTGGCCCTCAGGTCCAGCCACGTGCCCTGCCGCAGGGTCACAGGCCCCCGGCCCAGGTATGTGACGCTGTTGGTCGCGCCCGTTTCCACCGCGCCGTTGCCGTTGACGAACGTGCCGCCGGTGTAGGTGTTTGCGCCGGAGAGGATAAGTCGGCCGCTGCCGCCCTTGACGAGTGCGACCTTGCCCGCGCCGTTGTCGGCGATCTCGCTGGAGATGGTCAGGCTGTTGGCGGCGGCGAAAGGCAAATGCAGAAACAGTTCGGCGTTGCCGCCGCTGCCGGCCGTCAGCGTGCCGCCCGTGACGGTGTTGTTGCTGTTGTTGGTCTTTATGAACCCCCCCGTGTCGATGGTCAGTTTATAGCCGGTCAGGGTCAGGTTGATGTTACCCGACGCGATGAGCGAATTGACGGTCACGTTGGTGGCAAGAGCCTGTGCGCTGGAGACTATGACGTTGGCGTTCGGCGCCGCGGTGTTGAGGTTCGTGGAGGGGGTGCTGGTGACGCGCTGGATGCCGTTAGTGTTGTCGTAGCCGGCGAAGGCTATGCCGGCCGTGTCGTTGGGTGTCGTGATGTACGAGCCTGTGGTCGTGCTCAGCAGGGCCCAGCCGCCCATGATGCCGTCGTTCAGGTTGCCCGTCGTGTAGCCCGTGATTATGATGCGCGAGTTGAAGCCCGCCTGGCCGAAGGTGCCCTGGCCGTCGTTGGAGAACGTGACGGTGGCGCCGGTGTTGCGCGTCAGGCCCGACAGGGTCAGCGTGGTGCTTGAACTGCCCTGCGCGCGGCGGGAGGTGATAAGGGAGTGCCTGCTGTCAAGCGTCACGACGCCGACGGTTTCGGTGACGTACTGGTTGGCGGCGTTGCGGCCCTGGAGGCGGAACTCGCCGCCCTTCATGATGATGGGGGCCGTGTCGCTGAAGCGGTTGCCGCTCACACCGCCGTCGTTGTCCAGATGGAAGATGGACGCCGTCTCAATCGTCAGGCTCGCAAGGTTCATCAGGGCGCCGCTGTTCTTCAGGCGGATCTGGCTGCGCGAGGCCGTGTAGGGCACCGAAATGACCGTGTTGCCGATGGAGTAGGCCATCGTCAGGTCGCCGGTAAAGCCCGACGTGTCGCCGCCGCCCAGATACCACTCGCCGCCGCCGGTCTTTACAAGGTCGCCGTCGCCGCTGAGGGCCGAGGACGTCTGGTACTTGCGGCCCTGCGCGACGTAGAGCGTGCCGCCGCCCGCCGCGACTTCTATGTCGCGCGAGCCAGGATACGGAATCAGGTTCTGCGGCTGCGCGTTGAGGGCGGGACCGAAGAGCACCGCCAGCGTGCCGCCGTCGAGGACTATCTTGTTGGCCGCATCACCCAGCACCTGGTTCTTGCCGATGGCAAGGATGCCATCGGCAAGGGTTACGGCCTTGCCCGCCCCGCCGAAGGTGCTGGCCGTATTCATCAGGTACACCGTGCCGTCGCCCGTCTTCTGAAGCCCCTCGGCGCCGCTGACGGCGCCCGTGACCACCATCCGCTTGCCGGCGTCGGCGCTAAGGGCGCTGCCGGGGGCGGTAACGGCCATCGGATACGCAAGGGTCATGCTCTGCGTGGCGTTAAGCGTGCCGCCCGCAAGGGTGACCGTGTTGCCGGCATCCCCCAGCGCGGCAGCCTTGGAGATGGACAGGATGCCCTCGTTTACAGCCACGCCGCCCGTGAAGGTGTTCGTGCCGGTCAGCAGGACCGTGCCGGCGCCGAACTTGATGGCCCCCCCTCCGCCCCCGCCCGCCAGCCGGACGCTCGCCACGCCGCTGCGCAGGTCGTACAGGTCGGCCGTCAGCGTGCCCGTGCCCGTGATGGAACCCGAAA
>VGYT01000509.1 GCA_016872895.1 Planctomycetota bacterium | reverse complement strand
GCATCAGTCTCGCATTGTTCGGCGCGATGCTGGCGGCCGGCCTCGTGCTCGGCGTCTCGGCGTGGGCGGCGGAGGCGCCGAAGGCGGGCGAGATGCCCGAGGCGGCCCGGCGCGCGGCCATCGACGGGCGGTTCCTCCTCGTGCAGGGCCGGCTGGACGAGGCCGTTGAGAAACTGCGCCTGGCCCTCGCACTGTGGCCCGGCCACGCCGAGGCGACGGACCTCCTGGCTCAGGCCGAGGCCCGCCGCACGGAGGCACAGAAACACTACGACCGCGCCGCGGGCCTGGCGAAGGAATCGAAGTGGGATGATTCGCTCGCCGCCGTCAATGCCGCCATCGGCGTTTACCCGGCGTACAAGCAGGCGAAGGACCTTGCGGCCGATGTGAATCGGCGCGCGGCCGAGGCGTTCGCCGCCGAGGGCCGGGGCCAGGCGGCCGCCGCAAATCTTCCGGCGGCGGAGACGGCCTTACGCCGGGCGCTGGACTACGTGCCGGACTTCGCTGCGGCGCGCGACGGCCTGGCGCGCGTGGCCGCGATGCGGGCCGACGCGGCCGCCGCGGATGGGCGCTGGGGCGCCGCCTACTTGTGGGCCGCCGAGGCCGCCGAGTACGCGCCGCAAACAGTCGCCTACCGCGACCAGCGCGAGGCCGCCCGCCGCCAGGTCTTCGAGCGCATCCGCTACGCTGTCGCCCCGGAACCGGACGGCGGGGCGATGCCCTCGGCCGCCACGAGCGACCTGCGCGCTGCCGCCTGGCGCCGACTGGATGAGACCAGGCCGGAGTTCCTGGCCCTCCAGGTCGCCCCCGGCGCTCCCGGGCTTGCCCCGGCGACGCCCCGGCAAGCCGGGCCGGCGGCCTTCATGGTCCGCCTGGAGGCGGGCATGCCGGAGGTTCGCGGCGGCCTGGTGCGAACCGAGCAGCGCATGTTCCGCTACAACGTGCGGCAGGAGGAACCGAACCCCGACTACGCCGCCGTGCGCGAGCAGTTGGCCCGCGCCCAGGACTACCTGGCCCGGCTGCGTCTTGAATACGATCAGCCGTGCCCGTTCTGCGGCGGCAGGGGCTGGCTCATCTGTCGCGCGTGCGGCGGGACGGGCTTCGTTCCCGGCCTGCCGCCGGGCGGGCCGTGCCCGTTCTGCGCCGCGGCTGGCGGCCGGCCGGGATGGACGCGATGCCTCCGCTGCTGGGGCACGGGCCGGTGGAGCCGCGTGTCGCTGACGGACCTGCGGCGCGCGGAGGCCGACGTGGCGCGGCTCCAGAACACCCTTGCCCGCACTCCGGCGGTCATCGTGCGGCAAGTGCCCGCCGACTGGCCGTACGCCATCGAGTATCACGAGCGGGCAGGGGCGCTTGAGGCGTCGCTTCGGATAACCGACGCCGCCACCGGACGGCCGGTCTTGGCCGACTCGCTGCGCAAGGGCCGCCGGGTTGAAGATACGGCCATCCAGAACGCCAATCCGGGCATCGGCCTTGCCGCCAAGACGCTCAAACTGCCCACCGATGAGGAAATGCGCAGGGCCGTCGTTGACGAGGCCGCCCAGGACGCCGCCGCACGCATCATCGCGGCCACGTGCGCCGCCCGCGCGGCCGACCGTCTGGCCGAGGCCGACCGCCTGATGGCCGAAGGGAAGGTGCGGGAAGCAGCCGAGGCCGGGGCCGATGCGGCCGTCCTGAAGGAATCGGCCGCGCGAGGCCAAGGGGCCGCCCTGATGGCCGCCCTGCGCCAGCGCCTGCGGTCGCACGAGCGCGGCGAAAAGCCCGCGGGCGGGCCTATGTAGCCCCGGCGGCCCATGCTCGCATTTCCGGGGCGCGCAATACCGTCTGCGAACCCACGCGCCGTTCGCCGTTGCCCGATTCCCGAACTACGATTCCCGATTCCCGCCGTTACCCTACCTGTGGATAACTTTTTGGCCGCGCCGGCGCGCCCCGAAAAGGGCGTTTTTGACCCCTTCCGGAGGGGCAAAACGGCCCTGGCGCTAGCGCCAGAGGGGGTCGAGGGGCAAAATGTTAAGATAGGTAAGGCAAAATCGCGCGCTTTTTGAGACTGTAGCACCATTACCGGGATAAAGTGATGTTTGTCGGGTGTCCAGGCCGATAGATGCCCCGGAGGGGTGGAGTCCTTCCGGGAGAA
>VGYT01000508.1 GCA_016872895.1 Planctomycetota bacterium | reverse complement strand
TGGATCAGCATAACACGCCCACTGCCATCTCAGAGAGAATCCGCGGGGCTGCGCACACCCGCCGGCCTACGGCGGGTGACATGCTTTCGCAACGGCGCGAAAGCACGGCACACGCAAAGGCTCGCTCTTTTCACTTCTCACTTTGCACTTATCACTTCTTTTCGCTTTTCAGGATGACCGGCTGCCAGCCGGGGATGTTTTTCTGGGCCTCGGCGGTCTGGAGCCATTTCTGCCAGGCGCCCTGGTCGTAGCCGAAGTCTTTGCCGGTGAGGGCCTTAAGGGCGGCGAGGATTTCCGGGTGCTCCACCTTGATGCGCTGGACAACGGGGGTGACGCTGCGGTCGGGGATGGACACGGTCGTGGCCACGTCGGTAACGGCCACTTCGGGCAGTTCGATGGTGAATGTGGCGATGCCGCCGGGGACGGCCGCAGAGATGGGGTAGGTGCGGAACCTGGGCGTGCCGCATTCCTGGGCGCGGATGTCGAGGGTAACCTGGGCGTCGCGTATTTCGGCCCCTGTGACGCGCTGCTCCTGTGTGACGAGGTGCTCGATAAGGAGCCAGACGGCCCGCTTTTCGTTCAGTGCCGCCAGGGCGGCCGCGGCGCGGTCGCGGATGGCGGGGACCTTGTCGGCGGCCAGGTGTGCCATGAGGCGGTCGGTGGGCGGGTCGCCCGTCCAGGTCTTGAGGTTCGCCACTGCGCGGCGTCGGTTGGCGGTGTTGCCGTCGCCGACGGCGATCTCCTGGAGGTACGCCTGCGCCACCTTTGAGCCGCGCGCGGCGAACTGGCCGAGGATTTCAAGCAGCAGGCCGCGGTATCGCATGTTCTCGCCGTAGAGGACCTGTACGATGGGCTTGACGGCGGCCTCGTCGTGCATGGCGAGGAGTTTCTGGCGTCCGGCTTGGAAGTCCTTCTCGTCGTTTGACCGCAGGTGCTTGATTTCGATGAGACGGACTTCCTTGAGGCGGTCGGTAAAGGCCGAATCGTTGGCGGCATCGGTGGCGGCCGGGCGGGCCTCCTCCGCCGCCTCGCCGCCGGATGCCGCGCTTTCCGAGCGCCGCCAGAACGCGCCCGCCGCCAGAACCGCTGCCAGTGCAACGACGAGCGCTATTGCGCGACGCATGGCTGCCCTCCTTCACCCGTTGCGGCACCGCTCCCTGACGGTGGCGACCGTGATAAGCGGAATTGCACCAGGACCGCCCCGCGATGGATTATACGATGCGGCTTGCCGCCTGCGCCGGGAAAATGTGGGCCGCGGTATTCGTCGCGTGCTTGCACGGCCGGACAAGCCGGCCGTGCCACAGGCGCGAGAGAGCGGCGCCGTGGCAGGCGCGGGCCGCGGCGAACAACGGCAACGGCACCGCTCCCTTACGGTCGCGGCTCTGACAGGCAGGTCATGCGCGGGCGGATGCGAGGCGGCCCGCTTCGTCAAGGCCCGTGCGCAGGGCCTTCTTATTGAGGTCCAGGATTTCGCGCTTTCCGGGTTCGGCGCCGAGTTTCTTTTCGAGGAGGGCTGCGGCGTCTTTCTCGGACGCCAGGGGCTTGAGGGCCAGCAGCGCCCCGAGCATGACCATGTTGGCGACGCGGACGTCGCCCAGGCGGTTGGCGAGGCCGGAGGCGTCGATCTCCACCAGGCGCGCGCGGCCGTGGGAGCCGTCGGGCCTGACCATGCCGGAGTTGGAGAGGACGAGGCCGTCGGGCCGGACGAGCGGCGCGAAGCGGTCGTACGACATCTGGTTCATGACGACCAGGCACGTGGCGTGCTCGACCGCCGGGCTGGCGATGGGGCGGTCGGCGGCGCAGACGTGGCAGTAGGCCGTGCCGCCGCGAACCTCGGTTCCGTAAGAGGGGAAGAAGGTCACCTGGTGGCGGCGCATGAGGAGTTCGGCGACGAACTTGCCGAGGGTCATGAGGCCCTGGCCGCCGAAGCCTGAGAAGATCATACGTTCGTCCATTGCTCGTCAATCCTTACGGCGCGCGCCCGGCAAGCCGGGCGGCTGAACGTGAGCGGCCGCACGCGCCCGGCAAGCCGGGCGGCTAAACGTGGGCTGCGGCGCGCCCGGCAAGCCGGGCGGCTAAACGTGGGCTGCGGCGCGCCCGGCAAGCCGGGCGGCTAAACATGAGCGGCCGC
>VGYT01000507.1 GCA_016872895.1 Planctomycetota bacterium | reverse complement strand
CGGCCGGCTTGTCCGGCCGTGGCGGAGTGACGGCGATGTTTCCCACGGCCGGACAAGCCGGCCGTGCCACGACCGTTATTCCGGTTTACGCCGGAGACGCCGGGAACGTACCGACCGTAAAGTCGCAGGTATCCGCAGCGAGCAGCGTTGTGCTGCCCGCCGGCGGCGCAACGAGGCGGAGGGTGCCGATGTTCGACCGACGATTCGCCGTGGTGCTCGCCCTGGCCGCCGCGCTCGTCCTGGCGGCCGGATGCGTGCCGCAGCGCACGAGCAACGCCTGGGTGAACCCGCTCGATGCGCTGGAGGCGGGCCTCGTCCAGGACCCCAAGGACAACAACTACATCCTCCGGCGCATGGAGTTCGGCTGCACGGCCATGCTCCTGGGCTGCGACCTTCGCGGCCGGCCGCGCCTCAAGGAGGCCTTCGACCACCTGGGCGAGGAGCGCGACAACACCGCCGCCGCGCTCACGACCGAGCAACTCAAGTACTACCGCGGCGAAACGTACGAACGGGCCATGCTGGCGACGTACCTGGGCATGATGGAGTACCGGGCGGGCGCCTACAACGACGCCCGCATCTTCTTCTCGCGTGCGATCTCGGCCGACCGCGCGGCCGTCGTCAAGGAGACCACGCCCCCGGCCTACGGCGAGGACTTCGGCCTGGCCTATTACTGGCTCGGCCGCACGTTCGCCAGGCTGAACGACGCCGACCAGTGCGCAATCGCCTTCCGGAAGGCCGCGGCCCGCACCGACCGCAAGGACGCCGACAAGGAACTGGCCGCCGACCGGAAGGCCGCACAGGAGTTCGAGAAACGCCGCGCGGAGGGCGAGGAGTGGGCCTACAGGACGTTCAGCGACCCTAAGAATAAAGAATTGTTCATGGATGGCATCATCAACGTGGCCGGGGTCCGCGGGACGGCGGCCGACCCCCCGGCCGGGCCTGCGGCCGCCGCAGGGCCGCCGCCCGCAGGCGGGCCGCCCGGCGCCGCCGCGCCCTGCCCCGTCCTGCGCTCGACCGACAGCCGCGACGAGTTCTTCACGCCCGCATACCAGGCCGACGCCAACGCGGTGCTCCAGGTGGAGGTCGGCCGCGCGCCCTACAAGTACCTCGCGGGCATGAACATGGAGCGCACCGAGTTCGGCCGCACGCCCGTCGCGCCGCGCACAATCCGCGTGTACGTGGACGGCCACTACGCCGGCCAGGCCTTCGAGGTGCTGGACCTGTGGGACCAGGCGGCCACGCAGGACCGCATCGCCGAAAAAGACGCCGCACAGGCGGGCAAGTCGATCCTCAAGACCATCCTCGACAATACGCCCTACGTCGGCAACGTGTCGGCCTACTGGAACGTCAGCGGCGACGTGCGTCACTGGACGACGCTGCCGGGCAAGGTCTTCATGTTCGCGGCCAGACTGGCGCCCGGGCCGCACGCCGTCCGCCTGGAGATGTACGACTGCCAGGGCAGCCTGCTGCCGCGCTGGACAAACACCTACTACGGCGTCTCCGTGCCGCAGGAGGGCGAGGCGTGCGTCGGCCTGCGCCCGCAGGTCGAGGGCGACAACCGCCTGCCGCCGGCACTCGTCGAGAAAGCCGTCCGCGCCGGCGCCAGGCCCGGCGCATGGTACGAAGTCATGCCGATGTATCGCTTCTGACGAAAGGAGCAGAGCATGGATGTCCGGAAACTCGCGCTGGCCGCAGGCCTCGCCGCGGCCCTCGCCGGCTGCAACGCCGAACCGAAACGGGCCGACGAGGCCGGCCGCGTCCTGCTGGAATCCAGCATGACCAGGCACAACGTCAAGGTCCTCCGCCAGGAAAGCGACCGCATAGAGGGCGGCCTCCTGCGCGTACGCACCCTCCTGGACAACAAGGAAAAGCAGAACGTCTGGGTCGACATCCAGGTCGTCTGGAAAGACGCCCGGGGCTTCAAACTCTACGAGACCAGTTGGGCGCCCCTGATGCTGCCCGCGCGCTACGTAAGCACGCATGAAATCGCCAGCATGCGCCCCGACGTGGCCGACTACGAGTACCGCGTCCGCGGCGGCTCGAAGACCGAGAAACCGTTCGGCAAACAGTAAGGAACCTCGCGTGCGCATCCGACGCAGCATCCTCCTGGCCGCGCTGGCCGCCGCCGCGGGCGCGCTGGC
>VGYT01000506.1 GCA_016872895.1 Planctomycetota bacterium | reverse complement strand
CAGCGGCGACCTGAACGAACTGGACTACAACCTGATAGACACGCTGTTCAACACGCTGCATCCGTCCGGCGGCGGCGGCGGCGAGGTGGGCGGCCTGCCGGAGGTGGGCACGGTGCCCGAGCCGGCGTCGCTCGGCCTGCTGGCGCTCGGCCTCGCGGCCCTGGCCCTTCGGCGGCGTGCGGGCAGGTAGAATCTGCGCGGCGGCTCAGGGCAGCGGCCGCGCGGCGGGTCTCCTGACCCGCCGCGCCTGGGGCGGGGATGGGTGATCGTAATTGAGTTCCGATTGGGCGGCAGGTCGCGGCCTGCCGCCCAGTTTCTTTGGCACGGACGAGGTTCCGGCGCCGCCCTCGCGGCTCTTGTCTATGGCGGCCGATTCCCGAGGAAGGCGCTGGTGGGCGCTGGAGGGCTCGAACCTCCCACCTCCTCCTTGTAAGGGAGGCGCTCTGGCCAACTGAGCTAAGCGCCCGGGCCTCGCACGACCATGCTTTCTGAGCGGCGCGAAAGCATAGCACCCAGCGGAATCGCCCGCGCGACTGCTGCCGCACCTGCCGCAGTATAGCCGCGCGCGGCCGGGCAGACAAGCGGGCAAGCACAAGATATGCCGAGCGGCACTCGGTGCGCACGGCGCGGGGGGGATGTCGGCTGCCGGTTCGGAAGTCCCGCCGTGCGGATGCGCAATACCTCGGTCACGGGCGGATGATTTCCGCGCTGCGTAGCATGCCCCGCACGCCGTTTGACGGGCACGCTCGCGCCATCGGCGCCAAGCATGCCCACGCCAACAGCGGCCCGCCGCGGCGGGCAGGCTGTGGGCATGCCACTCGGAGAGGAGAACGCCCATCGAGACCGACGCAGTACGCGGACGTCCGAAATGCGCTTGACCCCTGCCCCGGCCGGCTTATGATTCGGCAGTCTGCTGCGAAGGCGCCGCCGCCAGGGCGGCGAGTTGCCCGGAGGCGGGCCAAAGGAGTCGAGCCATGCAGTTCGGCGTCTGCACGCCAGTCGGGAACTCGGCCGTGATCAAGGCCGCCGGGGGCCACTTCACCGAGGGGCATGTCCAGAACTTCCTCCGGCCAGCCGACCCTCTCTGGCAGAGACCGATGGACCCGAAGACGCTGCCGGTGCCCATCGCGGCCTACAACTGCCTGTTTCCGGGCGATCTGAAGGTGACCGGTCCGAACGTGGACAAGATGCGAATCAAAGCGTACATGGCGCGTGCGTGCAAGCGCTGCCGAGAGACGGGGGCATCGGTCCTGGTGTTCGGCTCCGGCGCCGCCCGCCGCGCGCCCGATGATTGGCCCAGGGAGAAGGCCGAGGAGCAATTCGTGGAGGTCCTGCGGCTGATGGGGCCGCTTGCCCGGGAGGCGGGCGTCACGATTGCGCTTGAGCCGCTGAACCGGGGCGAATCGAACATCCTGAACTCCGTGGCCGAGGGGCTGGAATACCTCCGCCGCGCACGCACGGCGGGCCTTTCGGTCCTGTGCGACTTCTACCACATGGCCCTCGAGAACGAGCCGCTCGATGCGCTGAAGGAGGCAGGGAAACTGTTGTCGCACGTGCACGTCGCCGAGCCGAAGGGACGCGTGGCCCCGCAGCCGGGCGGGACGAACCTGCGGTCGTTCCTGGCCGCCCTGAAGGGCATCGGCTACGACAAGCGCATCAGCATGGAATGCTCGTGGGAGGACCTCGCGAAGCAACTCCCGGCCACCATCGAGTACCTGCGGGCCGAGTGGGAAGCAGCGTAACGTCGGCCGCCGTGGCGGGCGCTCAGGAAGGGCCCGGGCTTGAGCAAGCGAAGGCGTGGCACCCGGGCGCAGCCCCGAGCCCGCCGCGGGCTTGTCCGCCGAAGCCGTGGCGCAGGCGGGAGCGGCGGGTTATCCGCATCAACGTACCACCATGCACAGGAGCAGCCGATGATCAGACTGAGCGGTTTCGCCGACGAGATCGGCCCCGACCTGGAACTCCAGGTCCGGACGCTGGCGAGCGAGGGCCTGCGGTTCCTGGAACTGCGCGGCGTGTGGGGCAAGAACGTCCTGGACTTCACGGCCGACGAGCGGCGGCGCATCGAGCAGCGGCTGGGCGATGCGGGGGTCGGCGTCTCGGCCATCGGGTCGCCCATCGGCAAGGTGCGCATCGACGAATCA
>VGYT01000505.1 GCA_016872895.1 Planctomycetota bacterium | reverse complement strand
GAGGTGGCCATGAATCGGTCATTTGGTGTAACCTCGTCCGCCCGCGCGCGGAGGGCTGCGATTGCCGCGTTGCTGGCGGCCTGCACGTCGGCCCTTGCAGCGGAGAATGATCCGGAGGCGCGGTTCCGGGGCACGGGGAAGGCCGATCCCATACGGATCGAGAGCGTGCGACGGGCCGACGGCCCTGCTGCCGGACAGAGCTCCGTCACCTGCGACATCGCCTGGGATCACTCCTGGCGTGCGGCGTGGGAGGTGGCGCCGGAACAGCACGGAGGGACAGGCGCGCTCAAGCTGGAGAGCTGGGATGCGGCCTGGGTGTTCGTGAAGTTCCGCAAGCCGGGCGCCGATGGGTGGTTACACGCAACGCTCTCGACGAATGCCCCCGACCATTCGGCTCCCGCCGGGGCGAAGCTGGACATAGGCCTGAGCGACGACGGCAAGCGTGGCGTCGGGGCGTTCATCTACCGCGCGACGGCGGGCAGCGGCGCGAACGACTTCAAAGGCGTGACGCTCCGCTGGCTGCACCAGGCCGACGGCGTGGCCGACCCCAAGGCCGTCGAAGTCAAGGTCTTGGCCGTCCAGATGGTCTATGTGCCGCAGTGCGCCTTCTGGGCCGGCGACGGCTCGACGACGGTCCTCGCAGGCCAGTTCTCAGCCGGCGACACCGCCGATCCCTTCCACATCGAAAGCGAGGATGCGATCACGCTGGGCGGCGAGAGCAAGAAGAACCTCGGCAACCGCGACGGGCTGGGCATGTACAGGGCCGAGGACTTCACCAGCGGAGGCACGCAAACGCTCCCGGCGCGGTTCCCGAAGGGCCATGCGGCCTTCTACTGCATGAGGCACGAGACCACGGAAGGGGAGTACGTGGAGTTTCTCAACACGGTCGTCTTGGATCGACAGGGCCGCCTGGCGCCGATCGAATTGATAGAGGGCCAACCTTTGACCGGGATCAAGATTGCGGTCCCCGGCAAGCCCGCCGCGGCGGCGGTGTACGCCAGCGACAGGCCCCACGTGGCGTGCCGCGGTTTGATATGGAGCGACTTGACGGCGTACGCGGCGTGGGCGGGACTGCGGCCGATGACGGAACTGGAGTACGAGAAGGCATGCCGCGGACCGCTGCGGCCCGTGGCCGACGAATTCGCCTGGGGCACGGCCGGGGTCGTGGGCACGGCTTACCGGTCCCATAAGGACGTGGTGCGCGGCGACCAGGATGGCTACGCGGTTCAGAACTTCGGCAAGCCGAATGAGCGCGCGGTGTGGCAAGGAGACAACGGGCCGGACGCAACGCGCGGCAACGCGGTGTGGGACGGCGCGGTCAGACGTGTGGGCAAGAGTGGTACTGTAGCCGCCGATGCCATCAAGGGGCCCGTGCGCGGGGCGATCTTCGCGACGCCCGACAGCGGCCGCGTCGCGGCAGGCGCCTCCTACTGGGGAATCCTCGAACTCGGCGGTAACCTCTGGGAGCCCGTCGTGAACGTGGGTCGGGCCAGCGGACGCCGCTTCGCCGGCACGCATGGCGACTGGCCCGAGCCGGTGGGCCCCGAGCAATGGGGCATGGGCTTCGGGCGCCGCGGCGGGGCGGTGAGCGCGTGGCCCGGCGCGAGCGACCACCTCCGGACGCTCCGCGCGTCGGACCGCCAGATGGCGGCTCACACGTCGCCGGCGACCGCGGGAGGGTCCGGGAGTCGGGCCGGCAACAGGCACGTGGGTTTCCGCTGCGTGCGCACCGCGAAGATCGTTCCGCTGCTCGAGGGCCCGCCGGCCCCGAAAGCGGCACCGCATCCCCCCTGGGCGACGGACCCGGAGTGGAGGCCGACCGACGGATCGCCGGTCATCCGCAAAGCGCCCAGCGGCTACGACCAGTGGAAGGTGTCCATCGAGAACGTGACGATCGCCCCGCGCGACGCGAAGACCGCGACGGTGACGTTCGACATCTCATGGAAGGACTCCTGGCGCGACAAGACCAATCACGACGCGGTCTGGGTGTTCTTCAAGGTGCGCCCCGATGACAAGGCCGAGTGGCAACATGCTCGGTTGGCCGCGGACAAAGTGCTTAACCCCGCGGGCTACGGCCAGGCGGAAGGCGGCACGCGGCTGGACTTCATCGTGCCGGACGGCGACGACGGGTATACCGGCCTGTTCG
>VGYT01000504.1 GCA_016872895.1 Planctomycetota bacterium | reverse complement strand
CCGCCCGTCGATGGCCGCGCGCCGGGCCGCCTCGGGCATCTCGCCCGCCTTCGGCGCCTCCGCCGCCCACGCCGAGACGCCGAGCACGAGGCCGGCCGCCAGCATCGCGCCGAACAATGCGAGACTTATGCGAGTGTTCATGGCCCGTCCCCGGGGGCGCCCCCCTATTCAAGGTTGACGCCGCACTCAAGTATTGTATTCACGCGGCGCGGAGGACGCCACGCGCTTGCCGTCGGCCGGGTCCGCGCGGCCCGCCGATACGGAGGGCGGGCCGCGCGAAGTTGCACGACAATGTCCGCCCGTTCAGCCGCGGGGCGAAGGCGACGGCGCCGCGACCCGTCGCGCCCCCCCCGTCAAAACGCCATCCGCCGCCAGCCGCGCCGGCCGGGTTCGCGCGGCGGGAGGCCGAGGATCTCGCGGCCGGCATCGACGTAGTAGCGGTAGTTCTCCAGCGGCGTGCCGTTCGGGATGCGGTGGTCCAGGCCGAAGACCATTCCCCCGCCGCGCATCAGCGGCTGCATCTTATACCGGAGTTCCCGCCGGATGGCCGCCCGGTCCTGGCGCAGGACATGCTTGTCGATGCCGCCGAGCATGGCCAGGCGCGGTCCGTGGCGCTTCCGGAGTTCAACCACGTCCATGCCCGCCGCGGGTTCCATCGGGAAGATGCTCGTCAGGCCGCAATCCAGGAGGGCGTCGATGACGGGGTTCAGGTTGCCGTCGCTATCCAGTTGAAAGATGCGTCCGCCGCGGGATCGCACCACGTCCCACGCGCGGCGATAATAGGGTCGGAAGTGCTCCTGAATCTGCTTCGGCCCGGCCAGCGGCCCGGACTTGCCGGCGAAATCCTCGTGGACCGACAGTTGGTCCACCGTCACCCGCTCCGTGACCCGCTCCAGCGTGCGGACGACCGTGTCGGCGAGCGCGGCCAGGATGTCGTGCATCAGGTCGGGCTGCGTGTAGTAGGCCAGGCAGGCGGCCTCTTCGCCCATCAGTTGCCGCGGCGTGTCGAACGCCCCCGGAATGCCCGCAACCACAAGCGCGCCGCGAGCCTGCGCCGCCCGCGCGGCCTCGACGGCCTCCGGGCTGATGCGGTCCTCGTGAAACTCGTACAGCGGCCTGACGCGCAGCCATGATTCCATGTCGCGGACCGGGAAGTCCAGCGGGTGCGCGATCGTCGAGGCCGTCTTGTACATCTTGACGGTGCGGCCGAGGTCGTCGCGCTCGATCCTGCACTCTGCGGTCTCCGCGAGCGTCCGGCGTTCCTGGCCGCCGCGAAGGCCCGTGCTGCCGCCGCAGCCGACGGTCTCGACGAAGTCCCAGTCGAAGGCCGTCAGGTCGAGTTCGTCCGGCGCGGCGCCCTGGGCCCGCCACTCGTCTTCAAGGCCGACCAGCGGGCCGAAGAGTTCAACGAACATCGGCCGCGGATGGCCGCTGAACGTCATGAACTGAAGGTACTCCTCTCGCACCCACTTCATCTATTGCTCCCGGTTGACTGCAAAGGCACGAGCGAACCTTGCTCTGCAAGTATGAGGGAGAAACGTACATTCCCAGCCGCTCCATCTTCCTGACCGAAGAGGTAGAAGCGGCAACGTCTGCCCGTCGGCGGTTCCTGCGCTGACATCCCCAAGTCGCGAGCCGGACTGTGAATCGCAAACGCTTTCTCGCCCACCCATCCCTTGGCCGCATCGCCCTTCAGGACCGAGGTGACTTCGACCACCAACAAGAATCGCGGATCAACGCCCGCTATCACCGTGCCCGGCGGCCCGAAAACCGTGATGCCGTTGCCTTTGCGCTCAACCTGAAGATTGCTAATCGACTTGATGGCGCCTTCGAAGACCACATCGGCTTGCGTGCGCACATCGTTCATGGGCATGTCGTACGTCGGCGGGCGCCGGATGCCCCCGCCTGGCGGATTCTCCTGCGCCGGCTCGTCCTGGCAGCCGGCAGCGGCACATGATACGGCGAACGCCAGCAGCGAGTTCCGCAAGCGGCGACTACAGGTTGCCTTATTCAAGCAGTCACGGTCAGCCCTGACGAATGAGTTTTTTGTCGCACGCGGGTCCAGGTGACGGCGGGCCGTCCCGCCGATCTGGAATCCATGACCGGCCGGCCGGCCCCCGCCCCCCCAAAATCTTTTTTCTCGCACCGGCTT
>VGYT01000503.1 GCA_016872895.1 Planctomycetota bacterium | reverse complement strand
GCTCAAGCACGTAACGCTCTTTTCGGGCCTCGACGCGAAGGCCCGCGAGGCGATTGCGCGACTGGCCGTGGAGCGCAAGGCGGCGGCAGGCCAGATGATCATCCGCGACGGCCGGCCCGCCGACGGGTTCTACGTGGTCCTGGAAGGCAAGGTGAAGGTGTATAAACTGTCGCCCGACGGTCGGCAGCAGATACTGCACGTCTTCGGCCCCGGGCAGGCGTTTGCCGAGGCGGCGATGTTCGCGGGCGAGACGTTCCCGGCCTTCGCCGAGACGCTGGCCGAGAGCCGCCTGGCGTTCTTTCCGCGCGACCGCTTCCTGAAGGGCCTCGGCGACAGCCCCGCGCTGGCCTTCGGCCTGATCGCCAGCCTGGCCCGCCTGTGCCGGCAACTGACGACGCTCGTGGAGCAGATTTCGCTCACCGACGTTGCCGGCCGCCTGGCGCGATACCTGGCGGACCTCGCCCGCCGCAAGGGCGTCAGCCTGGAGAAAGGCGCGTCGGTGCGCCTGGACATGCCGAAGGGGGAACTCGCGCGGCAACTGGGCGCCTCGCCGGAGACGCTCAGCCGCGCGCTGGCCCGCCTCGCAGCCGCCGACATCATCGCCGTTGACGGCCGCATCATCACCTTCCGCCGGCCGGACGAACTGGAGGCCCTCGCGGGCGGCCGGGGAGCGGGCCGGTAGCCGCGGACATACACGCCTTTCACCGCCGTTGACGCAGGGGCGGCTTCAAAAATCTCTGGCAAACGCCCAATTCGTCCTGTACACTTCCGGGCGGCTTGCTGGGAGCGCTTCCAGGCAGGCCAAGCCGCGCGCACGGGGGGCATTCCAGTGCGGCAAGCAGGCGAGACCTTGCACCGGCCCCACGGGCGCTTGCCCGACGCTCCGGCGGAGCGAGCGTTCGGGCGCCTTGACCGGGGCAGCCAGGCCCCTGATACAGGCTCTACGCATTTTCTGAACCGCCGGCCGGCCGGGGTTCGCAGCCCGGTTCACATGCTGGCGCCAGGAGCGTCTTATGCCGATCCGCATAAGACGCCATGATAAGAACGCTTTTCGCACGCAACAGGCGGCCGTTTAAGGAGTTAGGTCGGGTCCTCCCCGGATTCCCGGGGCGTGTTAGGCGGACACTCCAAGCCGTGTTCGGGGTGTTAGGCGGATCGGTCTAAACATTGTTAGATGGCCCGAAGGCGATGACGATTGGTAAACCACTCAATGAGGCATGGCAGCAGGCGTTCGGCGGAAGCCCAGCCGTTTCTCGGGAGCTCGGCATACTCGTGCCAGCGGTGTGCGAAGAAATCGAACGACGTCCCACCGATCGTGCCACCCTCCGCGCGTCGCTCGAAGGGCTGCTCCGGTTCCTGTCGTCGCCCGAGGGCCGCACGGATGCGAACTGCCGGGCCGTCGACATCTTCTTCTGCCTACCTGAGGAGCATGGCTGGTCAGGCGCGTGGGATCATCTGCCTCCCGAGTTTCAGGACCTCCTGGGTGACTTCGGAGGGGCGCTGCACGACACGGTTACGGCTCCTGAGATTGCTCAGAACTTCGACTCAACGCCGGAGCAGCTTCTTGACAGAACCCTCAAGATCGTACCGTGATGCCGGGCCATCTAACACGTGCGTGAACCTGACGGTCCGTCCTGTCACGGCCGTTGCGTGCGCAACGGCCGCGCCAGGCCGCCCCGCAGGTTACGCACAACGTTATCCGGGGAGGTGAATGATGGGAAAAATTGACTATGAGCCGATTCAAGATGCGGACAAATGGCCCATCTGTCCGCATTGCGGAAAGGAAATCCAGAAGGTCCGCTACTTCGAGCAGACTGGTATTATTCGGTTGAAGGTTATCCGCATCTTTGTATGTCCACACTGCCTTAAGGTCCTTGGGACCGGTATGGTCGGTATGTAGTACTCGAGCACCTGTGAGGCTGAGAGAAATGGGAAGAGAAAAGGAGACTGTAGCACCATTACCGGGAACATGCTATCCGGCCCTCGCAAGATGAAGCATGTGAGTCGTTTGGAGCCGGCCTTCGGCCTGGGCGTCGCGGAGCATGTCGGCGGCGATCCGGTGGCTGATGTGCACAGCCGTCCGGACGCGGTAGACCGTCTTCTGCATCTTGCGGTGACGCCGGTTGCCGCGTTCGACCGCGTTGGAGGTGGCCGGC
>VGYT01000502.1 GCA_016872895.1 Planctomycetota bacterium | reverse complement strand
GTGGCCCGCGACCAGCTTCAGGCCATCCGGATGGGGCTGCTGCCCGAGATGGCTGAGGAACCCCACTTTTTCGGCGGGCTGGAGCGCGATCTCCATGCCCAGGGTGCAGCGGCGGACGATCTCCTTCTGGGCGTCGTCGGGCGAGAGCCGTTTCTCCCGGACGGCTGCGTTCCGCTTCTCGACCAGGGCGCCGATCTGCTTGCAGTAGGCTCGCAGGGCGAGGACGCCGAGGGCCGACTCCGGTTCCTTCTTGCTCGCCCCGAGCAGTTCGTCCATCACGGGCTCGGGGTCGGGCCATCCCGCCATGGCCTCGATTGCGGCGCGGCGGAGCTTCTCGTCCTGCGCGCCGAGCGCCTCGCGCACGAACTTCAGCCCAGGCTCCTGCGTGGCCTCGCCTGAAACGCGCGAAAGCAGCAGGAGCAGCGCCGGCCGGCCCGGGCTCCCGCCCGCGGCCAGGCGGGCCAGGACCGGCGCCGTCCGCCCCGAAGGGTCCTTGATGCGCGCGCCGAGCGCGGCCAACGCAGTGACTCCCACGGACTGCACCTGCTCGCTCGGTTCCTCGGCCAGGCGTTCCACCAGGCGCGGGTATGCCGACGGGGCGCCGATCCTACGCAGGGCAAGGAACACCTCGCTGCGGACCACCCCGTCGGCGTCCTCCGCGGCCTTGAGGAGCACGGGCACGGCCTTGTCGGCGGGGCAGGCGCGCAGCGCCTGCACGAGCGCCACGCGTCGCGGGCCAGAAATGTCTGGCAGAGCTGCGATCAGGCCGTCTGCAAGGGCGGACTTCATCGGGCTCATCTCCACGGCCCCCAGGGCCGCAGCCGTCTCCTTCCCGCCCGCCAGGGCGGCCACGAGCGCATCGGCGGCCCGCTTGTCGTCGAACCGCCCCAGGGCGCTCACCGCGGCAGCGCGCACCGCCGGGTTGGCGTCGTTGACGGCCTCCAGAACGGTGGCAAGCCCGGCGGGGTCGGCGTAGCGGGCCAGCACCTCGATAAGCCGGACCTTGAATGCGGGGTCCGCAGTCTCGACGCTCTCGCACACGGCCGCAACCACCTGCCCGCTGCTGGGGATGTAGTCGAAGACGTTGCCGGTGACGGCGATGACGGAGCGCTCGGCGCCTTTCAGGTTCTCCAGGATCGCCTTCGTCTCCGCCGCGCCGCCCGCCCGGGCCATGCCCAACAGCGCGGCTGCTTTAGCGTACCCGCTTTCGCCGAGCAACTCGTGGCAGATGCCGAGGGCCTCTTGTTTCTTCCCCACTTTCGCAAGCCGGTCGGCGTGGAGCACGTAGGCGTTTGTGGCCTCACGCCTCGCCGTTTCTGGCCCCTGCTTCATGCCGGCCTTGAACAGCGCGTTGGCGGGCTCATCGGCCACCCGCGCGATGCCCAGCAGGGCGGCCGTCCGCACCGCGTCGTTGGCGCTGGCCGCATCCTTGGTGAATTGCGGCAGGCTCGCCCGGTCGCCGCGTAGCGCCAGGGCGTGGAGCAGGGCGGCCCGCCTCTCGGGTTCGACGGCGCCGGCCAACGCCTTGCGAAGCGCCGCCGCAGCTTCCTCCGAGGGAATGGTCTGCAAGGCAAGGACCGCACGGGTGTGAAACAGCGGGTCAGCGTGGGGCAGCAGGCCGGCGAGAAAATCCACGCTCTCCGCCTTCCCAAAGCGGCCCAGGAGCGTCAGCAGCTCGCCCTTGACGACCGGCGGCACGTCCTCGCGCCCGACGTGGGCGATGATCGCCTTGCACAGCTCGGTGCGCTCCTTCTCGGCCCCAGGGCGCAGGACCTGCTCGCACAGTTGGGCCAACTGGACCATGTCCTGCTTGGCGATGAGCGCGCCGGCCTTCTGTTGAATCGCCTCCTCCGCACGCAGTGTCGCGCATAAACAGGCCGCGCCCACCGCGAGCAACGTCGCACATTTCTGCATGAGGGTGTTCATTCTCCGGGCTCCTTTCCTCTAAAGATGCCAGGGTGCCCGGTAGGGCTTGCTCGTCATCCGGTTCGCCTCATCGTCGCCGATGAACTCCTCTTTCACGGGGTCCCACTTGAGGGGGCGCCGCAGCCTCTGGGCGATCTCGCAGGTGTGGCAGAGGAACTCGGTCTGGTACGCCGCATCCTCGTTGCAGATGGGCTTCTCGCGCGTCCTGATGCACGTGCGCCAATCGCCGCCGTGC
>VGYT01000501.1 GCA_016872895.1 Planctomycetota bacterium | reverse complement strand
GCCCCTGTTCTCCGAGCCCGAGATGCGCGCCGCCGTCTCGTTCCTCCAGTTGCTCGCCAACACGCTGACGCGCCTGTGCTACCAGCAGGCCCTCCTGCGCGAACACATAGAAGAATTAACATTCTTATCGGAAACCAGCCGCCTCCTCTCCTCCTCGCTCGACCCCGACGCCATCCTCGGCAACATCGTCCGCACGATGGCCCAGGTCATGGGCGTCAAGGCGTGCAGCCTGCGACTCCTCGCCGACGCCACCGGCGAACTCGTCGTCAAGGCCGCCTACGGCCTCTCGCCCGAGTACCTGAAGAAAGGCCCCGTCATCGCCGCCGAGAACCCGCACGACCAGGCCGCCCTCCGCGGCCAAATCATCGCCATCGACGACATGCAGACCGACGCACAGGTGCGCTACCCCCACGAGGCACGCCGCGAGGGACTCGTCTCAAGCCTCGCCGTGGGCCTGGTGGCAAAGGGCAAGCCCCTCGGCACGCTCCACATCTACACCGCCGAGCCGCACGTCTTTGTGCCGGAAGAAGTCCGCCTCTTCCGCAGCGTTGCCGACCAGGCCGCACTCACTATCCACAACGCCCAACTCGTGGAGGAGGTCGTGGCCGCCGGGCAGCAGCAGCGAGAACTCGCCATGGCTGCCGCCGTCCAGAAACGCCTCCTGCCCGCCCAGGCGCCGCAGGTTCCCGGCTACGAGTTCTGCGGCATCACCGTGCCCTCGGCCCAGGTGGGCGGCGACTTCCACGACTGGATTGAACTGCCCGGCGGCAACTGGGGCATCGCCGTCGGCGACGTCGCCGGCAAGGGCGTTCCCGCGGCCATCCTCATGGCCTCCGTCCGCACGGCCCTCCGCGCAAAGGCCGAGCACATCTACGCCCTCGACCACATCCTGGACCACGTGAACCGCGGCCTTGCGGCCGACACGGAGGCCTCGGAGTTCGTCACCCTCTTCTACGGCGTCCTGGACTCGCAGGCCCGCCGCCTGACCTACTGCACGGCCGGCCACGAGCCGCCCGTCCTCGTGCGGCAGGGCGGGATGCAGCGCCTGGCGGTGGGCGGGCCGCTCCTGGGCGTATCGCCCAAGGCGCGGTATCCGTTCGAGGCCATCGACCTGAAGGGCGGTGATATGCTCTTTGTCTTCTCCGACGGGGCGTTCGACGCCACCAGCCCGCAGGGCGAACGCTTCGGCCGGCCGCGGCTGCTGGAGGCCATCCGGCGCCACGCGGCAGGGGGCGCGCAGCAGGCGGTCGATGCAATCCTGGCCGACATCCAGCAATTCGCCGGACCCGGCCCGCGCGCCGACGACATCACCCTGCTTGCCGTCAAAGTGCTGTGAGAAGGCGCCCCCCCCGCCCTCTTCCCCATCAGGGCCGGATGGCGGGCAGCGAATAGACCTCCATTTTCTTGCCGCCGAAGAGGCGCACGCAGGCCGTGTCGCCGTCCTCCCCCGCCGGAAACACGCCCCGGTAGGTGGGCGTGCGCAGAAGGCGGTCCTGCGCGCGGCGGGCGAGGTCGTCGGGCGCAAGCGCAACCCACACGGCCTCCGCCTCCCTGGGCGTCAGCCGCACCAGCAGGTACGCCAGCGGCCACACCGCCACGCTGGGCGCAGAGAGGTACAGGACGCGCCCGGCCACGCGGCCCTCGGCAAAATGGCAGTTGCCCGCCAGCACGGCCAGCACGTTCGCATGCCGCTGGAGCACCTCGCGGACGGCGGCCGCGTTATCGACCAGTTTGTGCCGCCAGGCAGCCCCCTCGTCCAGCGGATGCATCGGCATAAGTGCATGATATGCGACGACGAGGGCGGCCTTGTCGGCCCGCGCGGCCAGGGTGCGGTCGAGCCACTCCAGTTGGCGGGCGTCGACGTGCCCCGCCGCGCGCCCGGGCTGGACCGTGTCCAGGCCCACCACCACCAGGCCCGGCAGGACCTCACGGCTCCAGTACCCCTCCGGCCCGGAGAATCCGCGGCCCTGGAAGGCCCACACGACAGCGCTGCGGCTGAGGCCGCAGGGGGGGGCGGGTGAGTAACCCGCGGCTTCCGTCGCCGGCCCGGATGCCGGCCCGGGGGCGGGGGCGGCAGCGGACGGGCCGTCGTGCGCTCCCAGGACCACCAGGTACGGCACGCGGAGTTCCTCAAGCGCCGCCTTAACCAGGTCGAGGCTCAGCCCGTCGGCGCGGGCCAGCAG
>VGYT01000500.1 GCA_016872895.1 Planctomycetota bacterium | reverse complement strand
GAGGCCTGCGCCCAGGACCGGGCCGCTGGCTTTGGGCGCCATGTATGCGGCGGAACCGAAGTCAGTCAGCGCTCGCCGGGGCTGTCGGTGATTGTAGAAGACGTTGCCGTGGCGATGGCGGACATCCGCAATGCCGGGGTCGACCGCCACGGCCGCGGCGAACGCGCGGTCGCGGTTGGCGGCGTCTCCGGTCTCCAGGAAGGCGGACCCTGCAAGCGAATGGGCGAAGGCGGACTTTGGATTGCCGGCAATCTCCTGGTTGGCCCACTGAATTGCCGAGGCGTACTCGCCCTTGTGGAGATAGACCTGGGCGATCCACGCGCGGATCTCGGGCGTCTGCGGCGAGACGCGCAGCACGGCCTGATAGGCGGCTATGGCCGCATCGAAGTTGCCGCTGAAGTTCAAGGCCGTGGCCAGGGCATAGTGGGTGTCGGGATTGTTCGGCTGCAACTGCACGGCCTGCCCGTAAATCTGCTGGGCCTCGGCGAGTTTGCCTTGGGTGCAGAGTTCGTGGCCCTTGGCCAGAAGTTGTGTTACGTTGTCGCCCATTGCCGACCCGGCCGATGGCACAGGCTTCGTCGGCACGGTCACGACGGCGCTGCCGATGGCGAGCGACTGGCCGCCGGGCGGCGCCTTCTCGCCGGCGGGAGGCCGTCTCTGCGGTTTTTCGGAAGTGATTCGCACCAGGTGGTTGCGCTCAACCGCAGTGAACGTGCGGTCGGTCTTGACGGTCACGGCATCAGCGGCAACGGCGGACACTTTGCCCTCGGCCACGGTGGCGCCTTCGGGGACGCCGGGCATCTCGAAGTAGATCTCGACGGGGTCGTCCACGGCGGGCAGCCACTCGCCCTCGGTCTTGATCTTGACGGCGTCATTGCTGACATCCGCCACGCGGCCCTTGATGGTCTCGGCGGCCGTCAGGCGGCCCGCAAGAGCAGGGCAGGTCATGAGCAGAACTGCTGCGGCGATTGCCGTTCGCATTCCGTCACCCTTGTCAGCGCGGCGCTACGACGCGGTTTATCGCGCCGATGATGGTGGTGGTTTCCCGCTCTTGTGGCGTCGATGCGTTGGTGACATGCGTGGCGCGAATGCCCAGGCTGGCCTGGTTAGCGCCGACCCAGATTCTCCTGCTCTCGAAGACGGTGCCGTCTTCCATCTGCCACGTTTCGTCGGCGTTGATCTCGGCGCCCACTATGCGGGCCCCTATGGTCACCCTGCCGGCGCCAGGGGTGCCCACGGATGAGTTCACCAGGTTTCCTTCTATGGTGAGTGCCTCGCATCGGTCTTCGCCGGCGGGTCCGCGCGGCACATAATAGGTGGTGAGCGTGTACACGCCATTGTTGAGTTCTATCGTTGCACGGACGGTTGACTGGAACGTGCGCGGGGGATTCGAGCCTCTCTGGCGGACCTCCTGCACCTGTCCCTGGAACACACCGACCAGGTCGCCCGTCTTTCCGCCTGGTCTGTTGTCGATGGGCGGGACGTGGTCGCCCTGGCCCGTCCCCAGGTACTTGTAAAGGTGGTACTTCACGACCTTGTTGGCCGGTATGTCGGAATTGGCGGGGGGGACCTGCAACTTCACCTTGTCGTGCAGGGCCTTGTAGGAATCGCTGTGGCTGCCGTCAGCGCCGTCCAGGACGCCCGTCAGACCCGCCTGGGCCAGGATTGTCTCGGCTTCCTGCTTGGTCTTGCCGGTGATGTCGGGCACGGCGAACTTGCCGTAAGTGAACATCGTTATCCTGACGGACATCCTGTCGGCCCGCATGCCTCCCGGGGGCACTGTGTGGTCAACAGTGAACTCCTTCTCCTTTGTTGGCGCGATTGAGGACGGCCGCACGGGCTGGAACCTTGGGGATGAACATTTCCACCCCTCTCTGACGAGAATTTCGTACGCCATGTCTGCATGCTTACCATCGACATTGGGTATAACTGCCCAATCGGCCGGAGTGGCTGGCGTGCCGGGAGCCGTCGTGGTTGGTCCGCCTGTGCCGCCCGTTGGGGCCGGGCCAGCGCCGCCCGTGCCGCCGGTTCCCGGAGCAGTTCCGCCGGTAGCGCCCGTCCCTCCGGCGCCGGTGGCGGTGGTCGGCCCGCCTGTGCCGCCCGTTGGGGCCGGGCCAGCGCCGCCCGTGCCGCCGGTTCCCGGAGCAGTTCCGCCGGTAGCGCCCGTCCCTCCGGCGCCGGTGGCGGTGGTCGGCCCGCCTGTGCCGCCTGTTGGGGCCGG
>VGYT01000499.1 GCA_016872895.1 Planctomycetota bacterium | reverse complement strand
AAGGTCCACGGCGCCGCCGAGCACACCGGCAAACTCCCACGCCGCGCGGGCGCAGACCTCGCCGGCCAGCGCCAACTGATGCAGTTGCGCCGGCAACTCCAGGCGGCCGTCGAGGGCGAAAAATATGAAGAGGCGGCACGCCTGCGCGACCTCATCAAGAACAAGGAAGCACCGGGTGAAACTCGATGAACTCATCCTGTCGCCCAGCCCCTGGCTGGCGCCGGGCGGACCCCAGAGCGACATCGTCTTATCTACGCGCGTGCGACTGGCACGCAACGTGGCCGGGCGGCCCTTCTCCACGCGCCTGCGGCCGGAAGAACGCCAGGACCTCGAAGCATACCTCCGCCGGGCCGTCCTCAGCGCCTTCGGCACGCACACCATCACCTGGTTCGAACTGGCCGACATGCCCGAAATCGACCGCCGATGCCTCGTCGAACGCCACCTCATCAGCCGCGAACTCGCCGCAGGCGAAGGCGTGCGCGGCGTGGGCATCGACCACGCCCAGCGAACCGCCGTCATGGCGGGCGAGGAAGACCACCTGCGCCTCCAGGTCATATTCCCCGGCCTCCAACTCCACGAAGCCTGGCTCGAGGCCGACTCGCTCGACAACCGCCTTGAAGAGCACGTCACCTTCGCCTTCTCGCCCAGGCTCGGATACCTCACCGCCTGCCCCACCAACGTCGGCACCGGCATGCGGGCCAGCGTCATGCTCCACCTGCCCGCGCTGGTCCTTACCAAGCAGATTGAGAAGGTCTTCCGCGCCGTCGCCCGCATGCGCCTGGCCGTGCGCGGCCTCTACGGAGAGGGCACGCAGGCCACCGGCGACATCTACCAGATCTCCAACCAGGCATCCCTCGGCCGCAGCGAGGACGAAATACTGAAGGCCCTCGGCGCCGTCATCCCGCAGATCATCGCCTACGAACAGCAGGCCCGCCACGTCCTGGCAGGCGAGAGCCCCACGATGCTCGACGACCGCATCTACCGCGCCTGGGGCATCCTCACCCACGCCCGCACCATCTCCAGCGACGAGACGCTGGCCCTCCTCTCGGCCGTCCGCCTCGGAATCCACATGGGCCGCCTTCGCGGCGTCGACCTGGCCGCCGTCAACGAACTCTTTCTTCTGACTCGCCCCGGCCACATCCAGAAAATCCGCGGGGCGGAACTCCCGGAACCCCAGCGCGACGTGGCCCGCGCCGAATACATCCGCAAACGCCTCGGCGCAACCTGACCATGCAAGACCTCCCACTCGGCGCAGTCATCGCCTTCGACTTCAAAACCTGGGACGTCCGCGAAGAAATCGCCCTCCTCCAGGAAGTCGGCATCCGCCGCGTCCAGATATATCGCAACTACGCCCAGGGCATCTCCGCCGACGCCGTCCGCCGCACACTCGATGCCGCCGGCCTCGTCCCCGACAGCCTGCACGGCTACTTCTCGCTCGAAGGCTTCGACGGGCCGCCCTGCGACCTGTCGGCGGCCGACGAGCGGGCGCGCCTGGCCGCGCTGGACATCATGCGCAGCGAGGCGCAGTATGCCCGAACCCTCGGCTGCCGCGACATCATCATCCACCCCGCCCCGCAGGGCGACACGCAGAACGACCTGTTCCGGCCGGCGATGCTGGCGTCCTCGGCCCGCGTCCTGGCCGACATCGGCCGCCGGTCCCAGGTGCGGTTCCTCATCGAGAACATGCCGCCGCCCATGTTCGGCCGCGACGCCGCCGCCCTCCGGCGCGCCGCCGACGGGGCCGCCAGCCCCCACGTGGGCCTCGCCTACGATTCCGGCCACGCTGCCCTGGCGGGCGACGCCATCGGCGCCATCCACGCCATGGGGCCGCGTCTCTGGGGCGTCCACCTCCACGACACTCGCGGAACCGAGGACGACCATCTCATCCCCGGCCTCGGCGTCGTTCCGTTTGAAGACGTGGCCCACGCCCTCGCACAGGTAGGCTACAGCGGCACGTTCATCCTGGAGGTCTACCGGACGACCGCCGAAGTGCGTCGCGACCTGACGCCCGAGCGCCTGGCCTTCATCGAGGCCATCCGCCGCCGCGCATCAGGCCGGAAACCGTAACGGCGGGCGCACGCCGTTGTTCAGCCGTAACGGCGGCACGCCGTTGTTTAGCCGTAACGGCGGCACGCCGTTGTTTAGCCGTCGCCGGTACGGCGACGGTCGTTCGCCCGGGTGCGAACCGCGGCCGTACCGGCCGCGGCTAAACGTGCGCAGCGCA
>VGYT01000498.1 GCA_016872895.1 Planctomycetota bacterium | reverse complement strand
CCGAACACGGCTCCGTCCTCCAGGCCCAGGGAGGCTCGGGCGTTCCCCCACTCGGGGACGAGGTGGGAGGCGCTGAGCTCGATGGCGTAGCAGGTGTTCTCGTGCAGCGGCCAGTCGCCCAGCACCGGCACGCCGCTCTGGGCTTCGGTGAGCCCCAGGGTGGTGCCGGCGGCATGGCCGTGGATTCCCAGCGGATGGGTGTAGATGCTGCCCTCGATGCCCTCGGCTTTGGCCTTGGCCAGGGCCGCCAGGTAGATCTCGTTGCCGGTCCTGCCGGCGGCGAACTCGTCCATGAAGATCTCCTGCAGGCGGTTGCCCTTGCGCAGCAGCTCGCGCAGCCCGGCGGGCGGCTCGGTCTCACCCTGGCGCAGGACGTAGGCGTTGTGCTGGGTGTCGGTGCACAGGCCCAGGTACTTGATCCCTATGTCGCAGTGCAGGACGTCGCCGCGGCGGATGACGCGATCTCCCTGGCCGTAGCGGGCCCGGTCCTCGGGCGACCGCTGGGCGCTGATGGACGGCTGGAACCAAGTCTCCAGCCCCAAGTCGGTGATCCTCTGGCGCAGCCACCAGACGACGTCCTCGGTCGTAGTCACATCGGGCGTGATGACGCGGTTGGAGAAGAACTCGCGGACGAGCTGGTGGGCGATGCCGTTGAGATGGCGGTAGACGCTGATCTCGGCCGGCAGGCGGGTCTCGAGCCAGCCGATGCACAGCGCCTCGGCCGAAACGATCCGAGCCCGGTCGGCGGGGTCGAGGGCCTTCTCCAGCTCGCGCATCAGGCCCACCGTCAGCCCGTCGCCGAAGGCCCAGTGCTCGGAGAAGTTCAGCCCGATCTTCTTGGGCTTGTGCTCGCGGATGTAGGCGGCCACGGTCTCGAATTGGGCCTTCCAGCCCTTGGCCCGGTCCTTGAAGATGGCCTCGTAGAAGGGGCCGGCCGAGCCGGCGCCGTGCCAGTTGGCGGTCAGGCGCTTGACGCCCTCCGCCCCGCGGTCGTGGAAGATCAGGATCGACAGCCGGCGGGCGGACATGGCCGGCTCGGCGACCATGGACATGTAGACGGGGTCCTCGTTGTACTCCCGGTTGATGACCAGCCAGAGGTCGATGCCTTCGCGCCGCATCAGGGCGGGCACGATCTGCTCCAGCCGGTCCTTGCGCCAGCTATTGACCAGCGCGGCGCGGGCCTTCTCGGGCAGGATGGCGTCTGAGTCCTGGGCGCCGGACATCTGCCAGACGCGCTGGCCGGCCGGTGCGGCGGCTTGAGGAGCGGCGAGGCCCGCGGCGGCGCCGGCGAGAGCGGCGGCCGCGATCAGGAGCGCGAGGGCTTTAGGGATCGAGCGCATGAGTCCTCCTCTCCGGTTCGCAGTGTAAGTCCGAAGTTTATATCCTAACCCCGAAAGGCGTCAACTTCCGACGTCGACCCCGACCTCCACCGCCGGGCGGTCCTTCGCGCGGCCCGGCTGGGGATCTCGTTCAATCAGCTTGCCGCGCCGCCCTGGAGAAGGAAGTCAGCGTTCGCGGCGGGACCGAGCAGGGCGGTCTTCTTACGAGCGGAGGGCTCAGCCCCGCATATTGATTTGCAACATGCCTCCCGTTATGATTAGCCGGGCGGGTGAAAAAGGAGGCGCTATGAAATCTTGGGACGATTTCCGGAATGGAATCGCCCCCGTCCGGATCGCGTTCCTTCCGGCATCCGAATCATAAGGAGTCTCGAACATGAAGCGAACGCTCGCCGTCCTTGGCTTGATCCTCGTCTCGGCCGGCCTGCTTCGAGCGACCGGCGGTCTCACCTTCGATAAGGCGGAATACGCCGCCCGCCGCGCCCGACTGATGGAGAAGATCCCCGACGGGGCGGCCGTCTTCCTCGGCGCGGCGCCGCCGGCAGGGGACACCGCGTTCCGGCAGGGCCACGACTTCCTCGATGTCCTACCCGAACCGGTCCCACGGCATCTCCGAAGGGAGGGGAACGACGATGCATCTCTACAATCTGATGACATCTTACCTTAAGACCCACCTGACCCCCGGAGGGCGATGAGCGGCGGGAACGGCGTTCGGGCGGTCTTGCGTTTCTCCGACGCCGCAAAAAACTCGGCGGAAAGCCCGTCCTCGGCGCCTCCGGGTGGAAAGCGCTTGGGACCTCGTGTTAAAAAGGAAGCCGGCATGAAAAAAATCTCCGTCATCGATTCGCATACCGGGGGTGAGCCCACGCGGCTCATCGTTGCCGGGGGACCC
>VGYT01000497.1 GCA_016872895.1 Planctomycetota bacterium | reverse complement strand
GCTGACGACCTTCTGCCAGAATCTCTTCATGCCTGGCCTCCTTATCGGCAGCGGCGGAACTGACTATTCTAACCCGCCGGACGTTACTGCTCAAACACTACGTTGTCCGGCTTCGCACCCAGCGTGCGAAGTGTTTCCGTAAGCGCCTGCACCATCGGCGGCGGGCCGCACAGGTAGAACGGCTGGTCGAAGCGGCCGACCTTCTCCTTCAGAAATGCTGCATCGATCATACGGTTCTCATATCCGGCGGCGGGCCGGCCCGTGAGCGTCAGGATGCACCGCTCTCCCAGGCAGGCCCGAAGTTCCTTCTCCAGGATGACGTCGTCGCGGGTCTTGTTCGAGAAAAGGAGCGTGTTGCCCGCGAGACCCCCGTCCCGCGCCAGCCGCCGCAGCATGGCGATGAACGGCGTAATGCCCGCGCCGCCCGCGATGAACACGCCCGGCCCCTTGTACTGGATTGTGCCGAAGACGGGTCCCAGCAGGAGTTCATCCCCCGGCCGCAACTGAGCCAGCCGCTCCGTCAGGCCGTGATGCTCGGGGTGAATCTTGATGGTGAACTCCAGGACGCGGTCCTCGGTCAGCGACGTGGGCGTAAAGGGGTGCGCGTCGTCTTTCAGGTCGGGCTTGTTGATGGCGATGAGCGTGCCCTGACCGGGCACGAACTCAAAGCCTCGCGGCTTCTTCAGGATGAAGCGCTTCACGTCGTGGGTGACGAATTCGGTCATCAGGATGGTGGCGCGCTTGGCCATGATGTTCCTCCGGGCTCTCAGGTTCCGCGGCGTCCTTCTTGAATACCGTCGCCAGCGGCCCGCCGCGGTCGGTCAGGCCATCCGCCCCGCGCAGCCGAGCGCCGCGCGAAGCCCGCCCTTCGGCCTGGCGGGGCGGAGCCGGGCGCGTCATGCCAGCAGACCGGTCGGGGCCGACTCGGAGGTCGAGCGCCGGATTGCCCAGTCAATCGCCAGGAAGAGCGGCACGGCGGCCAGCGGCGCAGCGGCCGGCATCGCGAGGTTCGCCGTCGTCGAGCCCAGGTCTGTGCTGAGTATGAACGACCAGACGAGGTGCCCCACGCACGTCAGGAGCACGGCCGCGACAGCCCCCCACCGCCCGCGCAGGATGTATCCGCCGCCGAGCGCCCCGGCCGCCAGCATCGCCGGATAGGGCGCGAGCGGGTCCTTGCTCATCGGCCGCGCGATCTCCGACTGGGCCGCCAGGGCCAGCCCGATGCCCGCCGCCATCCACGCGCCGATGAGGCCCGCAAGCCCTTGCGACCCCGTCCGCCAGATAGGCGGCGTGCTCGGCAGCGATACCAGGCCCGCCAGGCCCAGCACGGCCGCCCCCGCGGCCAGCGCCCCCAGCGATGCCGCGAGCGCCGCCGGCCATGGCCACGGGCCGGCCGATGCCAGGACGCTGTGAAGTTCCCGTGCGAACATCCAGAGGCCCACGGCCAGCAGGCCCGTCCACAGGGCGCTTGAGATTCGCCCCATCCACGTCGCCAGGGCGCTCAGAAGGCCGATGCCCGCGGCGATGCCCGCGACGGTGGCAAGGCGCACCGTGGGATCGCTCGAAAGAACCCACGGGTTCCCCCGCATCGCGATTGCCAGGGCAAGGACGGCCGGCAGCGCGAGGTCCAGGCGCCGGCACGACAGCATCAGGCCGGCGGCGGCCGACACGGGCAGGAACTCCACCGCCAGCGTCCGGACATCCAGGTCGGGCAGGCGGCCCCGGTCCGTCGAGGTCAGGACGACCGCCAGAAGCACGACGATGAGGTTGACGCCGAGGACGGCAAGGATGCGGGCGAGTTCCGTCCCGGCCGCCCTGGCTGCGCCGCCCGCCGCGGGCTTTTCGTCCGGCTGATTTCCCATGCGATGCCCCTGGGGGAACCTGCCGCCCGTACGCCAGGTCAACAACATACGCAAGGGCACGCGCGGCATCAAGCATTTATGCGGGGCCGGCCGACTGCTGCGCCGGCCGCGCGTTGCCGGGCCTGCCACGGCGTCGCCCCCTGGCACGGCAAGCGTGCCGCTGGCCACGGCACGGCTCGTGGCCGTGCCAGGGTGGCCTGACGGCTGGCGAGCCGGGCCCGGACGTGTTACAGGCGCGTTACCGGCAGCGGAAAGGAATTGTCGCAATCTTGGAGACTGTAGCACCATTACCGGGAACATGCTATCCGGCCCTCGCAAGATGAAGCATGTGAGTCGTTTGGAGCCGGCCTTCGGCCTGGGCGTCGCG
>VGYT01000496.1 GCA_016872895.1 Planctomycetota bacterium | reverse complement strand
CCACATATCGCTTGTTCATGCCGATCCTCCCCGGTATCCTGACCCCCGTGTGAGAATCGGCTATTCACACAAACTAACAACATCAAAAGACGACGGGTAGTAGTAAGGAGCGCGGTCCCACGCACCGCCGCGCATGACGCGAGTCGTTCCCGAAGGCGCACCCGTCGGATCGGTCACGGAGGCGCCCGGGTACGCCCCGGACCAATCCGCGCACCATTCCCACACGTTCCCGTGCATGTCGTGCAGGCCCCAGGCGTTGGGACGAGAACCGCCCACGGGAACCGTTGCCCGGCGAAACACACCCTTGGCACCTGAACCATAGATATAGTTGCCATCATAGTTTGCCTGGTCAGTACTGATGGTCTGGCCCGTGTTGAACGGCGTCTGTATTCCCGCTCGGCACGCGTACTCCCACTCGGCCTCCGTCGGAAGGCGCAGACCGCCTCCCGCCTTTTGGCAGAATGCCTGGCAATCGTCCCACGACACGTGCTCCACCGGCAACGTATCACTTCCCTTGTTTGCGCTGGGATTGTCGCCCATCACCTTCTGCCACTGCCCTTGAGTGACCTCGCGCGCGCCCATGTAAAAGGGCCTGGTGAGGATCACCTCGTGCTGGGTCTCGTTATCGCTTCGTTTCTCCTCGTTCTCCGGCGACCCCATCAGGAACCGGCCGGCCGGAATGAACACGAGTTCGATGCCCGTGGCCGCGTGGACGATCTGCCTGGCCCAGCCCGTTCGGGTATAAGGTTCGGCCACAGTCCCCGGCTTGGCCCTGAAACCGTGCGGCACGCGCAACGCGCCAGGCCGCGCGGCCGGCCCCGAGCGCGCGGCGGGGCTCGCCGCGAGGTCGGACAGCCGCTTCCGCGCCAGGACCTCTTCCAGGTCCTTCAGGCCCGGCAGGGCCTTCTCGTACCAGTAGCCCGCCCGGCTTCGCAGCGGTTCCGCCGGGACGCCCGGGCCCTTCGCCGCCTCCCACCACAAGTTCCCCAGGGCCAACTGGGCCGACGCCTCCGTCGGACCCGCCAGGTCCTGGGCCGCGAGGTCCCGCAGCGTGGCATCCGACCCTCTGGCCAGGAGCGGGAGCCCCTTGGGCCAGTCGTCCCTCGTGAAACAGTAGAACCGTCCTGCGGCAAGGTTGGCGGCGGGATCGGCCGGATCGGTTTTGAGTTTTTCAAGCGCGGGTTTGACGCGCGCGTATTCGGCCAGGTCCGCCTTCAGGCCCTTGAGGCTCGCCGCCAGGGCGGCCTCCTTCGCGTACAGGCCGGTCGCGGGGAAAGAGTTCAGCAGTTTCGAGGCAGTTTCGTAGCGATCGACGTCGATGAGGCCGGCGAGGACCTCCACGCCCCACGCCGCCACAGAGACGTCCGCGCCGCTGGGCGGCAGGAGCCGCGCCAGGGCGTCGGCGGCCATGTGCGCTGCATCCACCGTAAAGCCCTCGTCCAGTTGCTCGATGGCCTGGCGACAGGACTTGGCATCCCCCACCTCGGCAGCCAGGTTCCGCGCCTGTTCCAGGAGGACGAACTTTGCGTCGAAGTTCTTCTTGATATTCCCGGCCTCGTCGAGCAGCGTGGCGACCAACCGACGCCTGGCCTCCGGCGTACCTTGCGCGTATTCCTTCTCGAAGATCATTCGGGCCAGTTTCAGATTCTTGTCCTGGGTGGCGGCGTCCGGCGGCTCCATCTTGACCGGCTTGGGCGGCGCGACGACCGGCCCCGGAGCGGGCGGCGGAACGGGCGGCGGGGGCACAGGCGGTCCCGGCGGCTCCGGCGGCGCGGGCGTTGGTGGAACAGGCGGCGGGGTGACAGGCGGCTCCGGCGCCGGGGGGCCCTGCCGCGGCTTCCACTCAAGGTCGAAGAAACTGACCCTGCCCCAGGCCGGTTGCGCACAGAGGAGCATTACGCCCAGCCCCACCATCGGCCCGACGAAAGACATCGCCACGAGCACAGCCGCAACGTGCCTCACGCGATACATGGCATGCCCCCTTTGCCGCGAGAGAAGGAAAGGTCAATAGTTATGGCGATTATCATGCCTCCTTTGTGCAAATCAAGGACAAAAGGGCGGCACCCGTAAGGGCCCGGAACCCGTGAAAGACTCTCTCATGCGGGCCGTTCTGAAACCCGGGGACGCTACCCAGGTTATTGCTTGAACGCGGCGCGTGATGCGGTAGGATGACGCCATGCCTCGCATGGCGCGAATCGTGATCCCCCACCTGCCGCACCACGTGACGCAG
>VGYT01000495.1 GCA_016872895.1 Planctomycetota bacterium | reverse complement strand
ATCCACCAGGCCGGGCAGCGGGCGCGTGCCGCGCCCGGCCATCTGCGCGTAGAGCGCCCGGCTCTTCGTGGGCCGGGCCATGACGATGCACACGATGCCCGGCTCGTCGAACCCCTCGGTCGCCACGCCGACGTTCACGAGAATCTGGAACTTGCCGGCGGCATAGTCGGCGAGCATCCCGCGCCGCTCGTCCTTGGGCGTCGTGCCCGTCACGAACCGGGCGCATTCGGACCTGTGGCGGTTGAAGATTTCGCAGAGGCGCTCGGCGTGGGCAACGCTGGCGGCGAACACCAGGGTCTTGCGGCCGGCAGCCAGCTCGTATGCCGGCCCCACGATCTTCTGGAGGTCGGTCTCGTAGACGAGTACGCGCTCCAGGTCAGCGCCGTTCAGGTCGCCAGCCGTCGTGCGGATGCTGGAGTAGTCCAGGCCGTCGACCACGACGGCCCGCTGGTGGACGGGAACGAGCCATCCGTCATGGATGGCGTCGAGGAGTTCGTAGTCGTAGGCCACGGAATCGAATATCTGGCCGAGGGCCTCTTCATCGTGGCGGTCGGGGGTGGCCGTGACGCCGAGGATTTTCAGGTCGGGGTTCTGGCCGTAGTGTTCCAGCACCCGCCGGTAGGTAGGGGCCGTGGCGTGGTGCGCCTCGTCCAGGACGAGCAGGCTGAACTCCTGGGGGTTGAACCGCTTCATGCGGGAGTCGCCGTTGCGGCCGGCGCACTGCGTCTGGATGGAGGAGACCACGACGCGGGCCTTGCCGAGCATGCCGTGGTCAGCCCGCATCTCGGCCATCTCGATGTCGGGAGGTTGGCCGGTGACGCGGGCGATCTTGTCGGCCGCCTGGAAGATGAGTTCCTCGCGGTGCGCAAGGACCAGCGCCCTGCCCGCCGGCATCCGCTTGATGACGTGGGCGAACGTCACGGTTTTGCCCGTGCCCGTCGGCTGGACGAGCAGCGTCGAGCGCACGGTGCGCCACGCCTCGAAGATGCTGTCGGCGGCGTCTTGCTGGTAAGACCTCAGGATCATGACGCTTTCAGTTCCTTCGGCGCCCGCTCATAAACGCCCTCGTTGACCCACCCGCGGCCGAGGCAGACCTTGCACCCGGCGGCGCGGCAGTACGGACACGCGGCGTGGGGCATGGCAGCCTTGAGCTGGTGAAAGACGCTGTTGCATTCGGCCTCGAAGCGGCTGGGATTGATGTCGGCGAAGAGCAGGTCCTTGGCCTCGATGGCCTTCAGGACCGTGGTCTTGACCTTCGAGACGGTCGTCATCAGGTCCTGGATTTCCTGGCGGCGGCGGAAGGCATCGGCAACGGCGCCCTCGACGGCATGGCCGACCTTGTCGGTGACGGCCTGGACCGCCGGCGCGCCGCCGGAAGCAGGGGCGGCGTCCTTCGGCTTAGCGGGAAGGTCCAGCGGGATGTCGTCGGGGTTTACCCTCGCGGGTGACTTAGTTCTCTGATGGGCAGCTTTGGCGATGTTGGCTGTGTTGATAGTCCGACCGTCGCGGCCGGTGCGCAGCCGCGGCGCATCTCGACTATCAACTTGGTTTATAGTCGCTTTGACCTTGGAGACGTACTGGCTGCTTACCCCGGCGTGCCTGGCGATCACGCCGTGGGACAGAGTGCCCCACTCCTTGTCCATCAGCATCTTCTTGATGATCTCGGCGACGCACCCCCGTGGACGCGGAACGCCGTGGTCCTTGTTCGCGCCGAAACTCAGGAACTGGGCGTCTCGCCGGGTCCCGGTCGTCACGGTACACAAGAGTTCGGAACGCCCAACCTTCCGCGCGACGTGGTAGCGGTGGAAGCCGTCCCAGAGCCAGTAGGCGCTGCCGTCGAACACCACCTGCGGCGGCGGCGGTTCCATTCCGTCGCGTAACATATCCTCGTAGCGCTCAAGGGCGCCCTTGTGGAGCGGACGCTGCTGGGTGCCACCGTCTATGCGGATCTTCTCAAGTGGAACCTCTATTGTTGACACTTGCGGATCACCTCAACTCGTTGGTCCTAATGGCCTGGTCCACATCCGAGACCAGCACGCCGACGCTTGCGGCCATGCTGGTACTTTGCCTGGTAACAGTGCGGCCGATGATGACAGGTTCAAGGGCTGGGTCGATGGCGGCGCGATAGACGAGAACCTGCCCTATGGCACGAAAGAGGCCATGAGACAGGTTTGCTTTGACCTCATAGACACGCTCGGCAGTTACGACGACGGCAATCCCTCCCCGACACACG
>VGYT01000494.1 GCA_016872895.1 Planctomycetota bacterium | reverse complement strand
GCGATCCCCGGCAGGGCCGCCGCGTGCGCCGACCGCATGGTTGACATCCGTCAGCGGCAGTTTGACGGGGCCGCTTCTGCCGCCCGGCCTGCGGCAGGCGAGGCGCTGATTGACGCCATCGTGGCAGCGCTTGCCGAGCGTCAGAAGACCGGCGCCAGGCCCGACGAGGCATCGTACTGCAAGCGTGCCCTCATGGTAGCCCGCGCCGTCAGGAGCGACCGCGCGGCCGCGCTGGACGGCCGCCTGAAGGAACTTGAGCAGGCGGCCCGGCTGGCCTTTGAGGTGGAGAACCTCAAGAAGCAACTGGCCGCCAAGCCGGATAGCCCGCCTGTCCGCCTGCGTCTGGTGCGGCTGCTGTTGGTGGACATGGACGATGCGGCGGAGGCGGCCAAGTACGTCGAGGGCGTCCAGGACGCCGGTCTGGCGAAGTACGTTCCCGCTGCCGCGCGGCCGCTGGAGGGCGCGCCGGAACTGGCGTGCCTGGAACTTGGCGACTGGTACCGGAGTCTGGCGGATACGGCCCCGGCTGCCGCCAAGGGGGCGATGTTCGCCCGCGCCCAGGCGTACTACAAGCGGTTTCTGGAGTTGCACACTGCCGAGGACATCGGCCGCGCAAAGGCCGTGGCGGCCCTTCAGAAGATTGAGACCGACCTTCAGGCCGCCGCGCCGAAGCCCGCGCCTGCCAAGCCGCCTGCGAAGGTCGCCGCCCCGCTTAAACAGATCATCATTGAGGCTCTGATTGATGACCATTCCGAACTGCACATCACGCCTGCGGGCATCTTTTGGAGAAACATCGCCGCCGAGAAGCCTGGTTGCTGGCAGGACAAACGTGAGCCCACATGGGTCAACGGCCAGAGTTGGATGCCCGAGTGGACAAGCGGGCCCGATGTGAAGGGGCCTGACACATCAAAGCCTCTGCCCTTACAAATCGGGCGGGCTGACTTCCGATTCGAAGTTGAAGCCGTGGGGCCGCAGCGGGGCCAGCCGGGCATGGATAAGAAGAACGTGGGCAAAGTGGAACTAGGGGCCGACGGTGAGGCTCAGGTGCTCAGCATCCGCGACCCGGCGTGGGGAGGGCGGTGGTATCGCGTGCGGTTTTTCCGGTAGCCGAAGCCGGCCTGCCGCGCCCCGCAGATGCAAAGAAGCAGGTGCGGCGGTACAATGTAGCGGCGCCGAGGGCCTTGCGATGGTCAGCATGAAGGACATCCGGCAGGCGGCCGACCGCATCGGGCGGACGTTCCGGCCCGACAAGGTCATTCTCTTCGGCTCCTATGCCTGCGGCACGCCCAGCCCCGATTCCGACGTGGACCTTCTGGTCATCATGCCTTGCCGCGGCAACCCTGTCCAAAAGGCCGTGGATATCCTGGCGAAGGCCGACGTGCGGTTCCCGGTGGACCTGCTGGTTCGCACGCCCGGCGAGGTGCGCAGGCGCCTGGCCTGGAACGATTTCTTCCTGCGCGAGGTCATCCAGAAGGGCCGCGTTATTTATGAATCCACTGACTCGCGAGTGGGTCGAGAAGGCCGAGGCCGACATGGCCACCGCCGCGCGAGAACTCCGCGTCCGAAAGTCGCCCAACTATGACGCGGTCTGCTTCCACGCGCAGCAGTGCGCCGAGAAATACATGAAGGCCGTTCTCCACGCCGCCGCCATTCCGTTCGCCAGGACCCACAACCTGGCGGCGCTGCTTCACCTGGCGCTGGACCTGGAGCCTTCATGGGAAATGATGCGGCCCGACCTTCAGGGCCTGACGGCGATGGCCGTGGGTTTCCGATACCCCGGCCGGGCCGCAGACAAGGCTGCTGCCCGTCATGCGGTGGCCGCTGCGCGGAACGTCCGTGCCCGGGCGCGCCTGCACCTGGGGCTGAAGACTGCTTCGTAACTCCGAGCGCGGCAGGTGGTAGATTGCCCGCCGGGGCGGGCAGCCGCCGCGAGTAAGGGTGATTGCCGCACGAGCGGTGCCTGCCGCGCGGAAGGGGGTGACGGATGCCTCGCGCATGTCTGCTAAGTGGAACCGCAGAAACTTTCATATGGTCAAGTGTTTGCGCGGCGGGTGCGGAGACCCGCCGCGCCATTTCAATAAGGTGCCTCTTTCTGCGGTTCTGCATAGTGCTGATTGCGGCGGCGCTTGCGCCGGCCTTGTTTTCGCCGGCGGCCCGTGCGGCCGACGCGGAGAAGGCCGCCGAGGCGGCCGCTGCATTTGAGTCGCTCTACGGGGCCGACCTGAAGCGGGTGCGGGC
>VGYT01000493.1 GCA_016872895.1 Planctomycetota bacterium | reverse complement strand
AGGATGCGAAATGATCCCACAAGTCGCCCTTTCTCTGCGTCCTCTGCGCCTCGGCGGTGAGATGAGGTGTCCATGATCCCCAAGGACTGCAAGCGCCTCGCGGAGGTGGACTTCCCGATTGCCGTGGTCTCCAAGCACTCCGCTGCCGAGAAAGAGGCGCGGTGCGGGCATGTACCAAAGGTCCATATTTGGCCTGCGGCCCGGCCCACCAGTGCTTGCCGCGCGATGCTCATGGCACTGCTGCTGCCCGACCCATGCGCTACGCTCTGTCCGGCGGACTTCAAACAGAAGGCCCGCGAACTGCTCTGCCGCTTTCCGGGGAAGCTCGGCGCGACCGACGAGGAACTGCGGAAGGCCCTCCTCAAGTTCATCGGCGACTTTGCGAACTGGGATTTGTCGTCCGATGCCCAGTACCTCAAGGCCGCGCGGGGACTGGTCAAGGCCGCCCACCCGGAGGAGACGCCGCTCGTCGTGGACCCGTTCGCCGGCGGCGGCTCGATCCCGCTGGAGGCCCTGCGGTTGGGTTGTGAGGCGTTCGCCAGCGACCTCAACCCCGTCGCCTGCTTGGTCATGAAGGCGGTACTGGAAGACATTCCAGGCCACGGCCTCAAACTGGTTGATGCGTTGAGAAGCGTCGGCACTCAGGTGAAGAAAGCGAGCCAGAAAGAACTGGCGAAGCTCTATCCTCCCGATCCTGATGGTGCGCAACCAATCACCTACCTGTGGGCGCGTGCTCTCCGTTGCGAGTCACCCAACTGTGGGGCGGAGATTCCACTCGTGCGGTCATTCTGGCTCGTCAAGAAGGCCAACCGACGCCGGGCGCTACGGTACTCGGTGGAGCGGCCCAGAGGCAAGCCGCCATTCGTGAAGCTGGAGATCTTCGAGCCGAAGTCCGATCAGCACGTGCCGGTTGGAACGGTGACAGGGGCCAAGGCGACGTGTCCTTGCTGTAACACGGTGCTTCCCGCATCACGTGTTTGCGCTCAACTGGCCGCGCAGCGTGGCGGGGCGGATGTCGTGTTTGATCTTAATGGCCATCGTGCGGGCGGCGCAACGATCTTGGCCGTGGTGACGCTGAAGGAGAACGCCACAGGGCGGCAGTACCGGCTGCCTACCGACCGCGATTACGCCGCCGTCCACGCCGCCCAGCAAGCCGCGGTTAAGCTACCCAAAGGCGCTATGCCCGATGAGCCATTGCCGCCGGTTGGCACCCTCGGGTTCCGGGTTCAGCGGTACGGCATGTTGCAGTGGGGCGACCTGTTCACAGCGCGGCAGAAAGTTGCCTTAGCCGCGTTTGTTCAGGAGATCGCAGCCTTGGGCGAATGCGCTGATGCACGCAGGTTGACGGCGCTCTGCCTGAGCAAGATGGTCGACATGAATAACAGTCTGGCAACGTGGCAGGCCCATGCAGAAATCCCCGCCCACATGTTGACCCGGTTCGCCATCCCCATGAAGTGGGACTTTGCCGAAGCTGTTCCAATCTCCGAATCGAGTGGCACGCTGGACAGCGCCATCAAGCGCACAACAGAAGCATTCCCCAATCTTGTGACCACACGGCATGGCGACACCGTGCACCTTGCCGATGCGTGCTCCTGTGGATTGCCAGATGATTCCGCTGGCGTGTGGTTCACCGACCCGCCGTATTACGACGCCGTGCCATACTCGGACTTGTCGGATTTCTTCTTCGTCTGGATCAAGCGCACGCTGCCGAACCATCCCCTGTTGCGCGACCCGTTCGACCCTAAGAACCCGCTGACGCCGAAGCTGCGCGAAGCGGTGCAGGACGAAGTGAAACTGGTCAGTGGCCGCCCAAAGGACCGGGCGTTCTTTGAGGACACGATGGGCAAAGCGTTCGCCGAAGGTCGCCGCGTGCTGATGGACGACGGCGTGGGCTGCGTTGTGTTCGCCCACAAGACTACTGAAGGCTGGGAGGCGCTGTTGTCGGGAATGATCCGCGGCGGCTGGGTCATCACGGGTTCGTGGCCAATTGCCACGGAGATGGGTTCGCGGCTTCGCGCTCGCGATTCCGCTGCATTGGCCACCAGCGTCCATCTCGTCTGCCGCCCGCGTCCCGGCGACGCGCCGGTTGGCGACTGGGGCGATGTCCTGCGCGAACTGCCCAAGCGCGTTGGGGACTGGATGGAGCGGCTTCAGGCCGAGGGCATTCGCGGCGCGGACCTGGTGTTTGCCTGCATCGGCCCGGCGCTGGAGATTTTCAGCCGATACGCGAAGGTGGAGACGGCCGAGGGC
>VGYT01000492.1 GCA_016872895.1 Planctomycetota bacterium | reverse complement strand
TGGGACTTCGTGCGGCCCCTGCCGCCCCGTGGTACATAGCCGCTGCCGCAAGCGACCATGCCGTCGTTTAGCCGTCGCCGGTACACCGCCCGCCGCCGTTGTTTAGCCGTCGCCGGCACGGCGACGCGAACGCCGTTGTTTAGCCGTCGCCGGTACGGCGACGCGAACGGACGCAGGCGCCCCGAACACGACCGCGGCCGTACCGGCCGCGGCTAAACGTCACCGCTCGCGGCTAGAAGTTGCTGCGGGCAGTCGCGGCCTTATTCTGGGCCGTCAGCCGCGTGATGAACGGCGCAAGTTTCTGCCGGATGCTCACCAGGGTGAACGGCCTCAGCAGGTAATAGTCCACGCCGCCGTCGTCGGCCGACTGCTCCAGTCTCACCAGTTCGGCGTCGGTCGTAACCACCACCACGGGGATGTGCCGCCGCTGCTTGGCCCGGACCTTGCGGACGAACTCGAGGTTCATGCCCTGGGGCCCCTCCCATTCCAGGAAGACGACGTTGGTGCCCAGGGGGTCCAGGCGCACAATGCCATCGCGGGCGTTGCGGGCCTCGGTGAACGTGAAATCCGCCAGTTTCGATTCCTTCAGGAACCGGACGAACGTCGCGCGCGACGATTCCGAGCCGTTGACAACCAGGGCATGCAGATGCATGGCAATCTCTCCGGGCCGCACCGGCGCAGCGATTTCCCCGCCTGGCGCCCCTGGCGCGGCGTGCGGCAACCCTTCAGAGGTTTATCGGAAAGCGGGGGCAGGCGACTTCAGCCTCATCCGTGCGGCAGGATGACGATCTTGAGGTGCTCGCCGCCGGCCGTGGACATGAGCGCGAAGCCGCGAGGCGTTTCTTCGAGCGGCAGCCTGTGCGTGATCATCTCGGCCACGGGCACGCGACGGGCCGCAATCAGCGCCAGGGCCGTCGCGGCGTCGTAAGGCGAGTTGCCGTACGAAGGCTTCAGCGTAACGTCGTTCCGCCAGAACTCGTTCAGGGGCACGGGCAGTTCCACGCCCGGGTCCGTCGTGGCGAAGCACAGGACCGTTCCGCCGCGGTCAACGCTGGCGAGGGCCTGCCGGAACGGCTCCAGCGCCCCCGCGCATACGACCACCAGGTCGGCCGCACGCCCCGCGCCCGCCTCGCGCACAAGGCGGGGCACGTCCTGGCGGGCGTCGAAGGCCGCGTCGGCCCCGAAGCGGCGTGCCAGGTCCAGCCGGAATGGCGAGATGTCGGTCGCGATGATCCGCCCTGCCCCGCACGCCTTCGCCAGGGCAATGTGCAGGATGCCGGAGATGCCCGCCCCGAAGACGGCCACCGTCTGCCCCGGCCGCAGGCTCACCGAGCGCTGCCCGCGGACCACGCACGCCAGCGGTTCGACGAACGAGCCCTCCTCAAACGTTACGCCGTCCGGCAGCGGAAAGACGCCGCGGTCGGCCTGAAGGGCGGGCACGCGGACGTACTCGGCGAATCCGCCCGGGTCAAAGTTCGTCGTGTGCAGCGTCTCGCACGCCGTGTGATAGCCCGCCAGGCAGTAGTGGCAGGTGTTGCAGGGGACGTGGTGCGAGACGGCCACGCGCAGGCCGGGGCGGTACTTCGTAACGCCCTCTCCGACGGCCACCACCTCGCCGGCGACCTCGTGGCCCAGGACGACGGGGGCCTTCCGCATGCGGTACCATTCCAGGACGTCGCTGCCGCAGATGCCCGAGGCGCGGATTTTCACCAGGAGTTCGCCCGGCCCCGGTTTCGGCACCGGCCGCTTCTGGATGCGGACGTCGCTGTTGCGGTAGTACACCGCAACTCGCTGGGTCTCAGGTGTCGTGGCCATGTCACACCCGCCGAAAGCGGCACGAACAGAGAGTGAAAAGCGCAAGACGTATGAAGCAACCGCCCCCGCGGTTGCAGGGGCGGCGCTCCATTTCTGCCGCCGGCCCGGTGAGGGAACGGCGGCGTTGACTGGTCCGGCCGGCATGTTACCCGCCCGCCGGCGCCGCGACCAGCCCCCTGCGTAAGCAGGGGGCCGCAGACTGAAAGAGCATCCCGCGGCGGTTCGCCCCCCGCCTCACGGCGGGGGCTAGTACCTTACGTCATTTGTATTTGTGGGTATAGCCGCTTGAGTCTGATTCTGGCCGTCTCGGTCGTGAACTGCCAGTCCACCGATTTCTGGTCCGCGTTGCGACCAGAGTACCAGTGCTCCGCCTCGGACCGCAAGGCGGGCACGTCCGGAATCCGGCGGTCCAGGCACTGCTGGGTGAAGACACTCA
>VGYT01000491.1 GCA_016872895.1 Planctomycetota bacterium | reverse complement strand
GCCTGGCCCGCTCCCGATCGAGATGGTCCAACCTTCGACCGCACACCCCACGGCCATGCGATCTGCCACAACGCCGGCGCCCGGCCGGATCTGCTCGACGAAGGAGAAGTACGGCAGTTCGGCCGCATCCCCGCTGGACGGGATGAGAGGCGTGCAGGTGTAAGTGAAGTTGGGAGTCGTGCCCGACTTCACCACCTTGCCCAGCCCGTAGGCCATGGCCCAGGCGCCGATCTCGCCGCCGAGGTATTTCTCCAGCGTGCCGTTGACGTCCCACGACGTCTGGAAGGACTGCGTCGGGAACTCGTGCCCTTTGCCGAATTCCTCAGCGTCGTTCTCAGTGTTGAGCTTTGGGTTGGCCAGCGCGGCATTCAGCTTCCGCAACTGCCACATCTGGACACCGGTATTGGCGGTGCCGATGTCGGCCTGCTTCTGCTTACCGAAGCAGATCTGAAGTTCCTGCATCCGCGTCACGGACATCAGGCGTTACCTCCTCTCTCGGGTCGCATTGCTGCCAGCCACAGATCATGCGTGGCACAAGCTGCTCCGGCGTGGCTTCCACTTCTTGCACCTCGCCATCAGGTGAGCGCATGTACACCGTTTCAGTCATCACCTGCCTCCGTGAATGTCATGGGCACCTCAAAATAGTCGAGCCCCTCGGCGTCCGTCTGCCGCTGGATGAGCGGCACGTCCATCGGGTAACAGGACGGATGGACCGTGGCGTTGATCAGCGGCACACCCAACGACGATGGCACTCCCTTCGTGATCAGCCGGAACAGTCGGTAGTAGGCTGTGGGCGGGTCGCCGTCGAAGGTCTCGCGCGCCCGCAGATAGAGCGTCACCTGGTGCTTCCAGACATCCACGCCGCCAAAGCTGCCCGGCTGTGTGCCTTGCCAGGCGGCCATGATCCCCGGCGCGGGCATGTCGTGGATCGCCGCCGCGAGGCTCGCGCGTTTCGGGTACTGATCGTGGTAGGCGAGGATCCGTTGCTCGTCGCCGCCCATCTCGCTGACGAGTTCCGGGATGGCGCGCAGCAAAGCAACCAGGTTGTCGACCAGTTCTGCCGGATTGATCATCGCTGCTTTCCACCCAGGTTGCGTTCGAGGAGCAGACGCGGCTTCATCGCCTCGAGCATCTTGCGCGCCACCTCAACCACGGCCGCCCTATTCTTCGGCGAGAACACCATCCAGGCCTCGCGCTTCTGGTTGGCCCAGGCCTTGATCCGGTCTTTGCGGGTAGAGACGCTGGCCTTGGCCCGGTTCTCGCTGACGGTGCGGACCTGGAAGTTGCGCAGCAGGTCGCCAGTGAAAGTGAGGTTCCGGCGGTTGCCCTTGCCCTTCCGCGTCTTAAAGATCGCGTACCGTTTGGTGAGCGGCTTGGCCGCGCTGTCCTCCGGGCCTTGCGCGGCGCTCAGCCGCGCCTTGACCGCCGTAACGCCCGCGCTGCCCAGTTCGTACATCTGGCGCTGGCGGAAATTGAGCAGATCGAGCCGCAGTTTCTTCTTCTGGTAAACACGAACACTGGGCATGAACGACCTTCAGGGAACTTCCGCCAAATCTGGCGGAAGTGTCAGCTCACCTGCCGCAACCGCAGAACGGCGGCACCTTCGGCATCAGCTTCGATATCAAAGACCTTGTACCGGGTACCGCCGATCTCCACCTCGTCGCCGCGGACTGGCGCCGTCGTCAGATCCGCCAGCCGGACAAACAGCACGGCATAGACGCCCGGCGAGGCATCCTCGACTTCCCGTACCGCCTGAAACACCGCGCGGACAGTGGCCTGCCCACCCGCCTCAGGCAGGTAGAGGACTTCGCGGCCGAAGGTTTTGACAACGGCCGCGTTCAGTCCACTCACTGCCGCTTCCCAACCGCTCATGGTCAGGCTTTGGTTCCCTTGACGAGCACTTCCGGCCGCAGACAGATGGGCAGCGGGTTCGACTGCGTGTGCAGGTCAGTGCCCCGCTCGAACTTGCGCGGGGCCTGCTTGGCATACAGCGGCAGACCGATGGTGTTGGCGGTCTCGTTGAAGTCCGCCGGCGCGAAGTAGGTGCGGAAGGTGGTGGCTGTACCCAGCGGGAAGAAGTGGGCCTCGTCGTCGGCGATGAACTTGCGCACGGTGCCTGCCGGATCGGTGGCCTGGCCGCGGTACTCCTCGAAGGTGATCCCGCCGAAGCTGAAGTTGGTGCGGTTGTCGGAGAAGAGGATCTGCCCCTGCTGCCAGCGGGCGTAGGCCTCCTTGACCTTGGCATGCGTGGTCAGCG
>VGYT01000490.1 GCA_016872895.1 Planctomycetota bacterium | reverse complement strand
ATCCACCTGCTGGACGAGCCGCTCACGATTGCGGGCGAAGATCGCTACGAGATCGGCGTGAAGAATTACTGCTTTGACCCCAGCCTGGCCCCCGCCGGCCAGTCCGTGCTGATTGCCATGCTGACCACCCACTACCACTACTGGCAACGCATCTACGGCCACCGCCTCTACGACGCCGAGCAGACGCAGGTCTCCGACCTGCTGATCGGCTTCCTGGAAAAGCTCTACCCTGGCCTTCGGGCCGACATCGAATTGGTAGACGAGGCGACGCCGCTGAGCTACGAGCGTTACACGGGGAACTGGCAAGGATCGAGCTGCGGCTGGCTGCTCACCAAGCAGACTATGCCGCTGATGATTCTGGGTGTACGTAAAACGTTGCCCGGCCTGCGCAACTTCTACCTGGCCGGGCAGTGGGTGGAGCCGGGCGGCAGTTTGCCGCTCTCGGCCATGTCCGGGCGAAACGCCATCCAGATGATTTGCCACCAGGACGGCCGGCCGTTCGTGACGACGACGGCCTAGGCAGAAACTCAGCCGTAGGGCGGGGGGCTGTCAGCAGATTCGGGTAGCAGATTAAGCAGATTCACCTCCAGTGGGCCAATCTGCTTAATCTGCTACTGAAATCTGCTGTCAGCTCTCCCCCTACCCCACCCAGCCACTGGAGTCTCGCCGGTCGAGCGAGTTTGTTCTGAATGGGAACACTACGGCCTGCCCCGATACATTACAAACAATGAGATGTATCGGGGACTGGAACGCCGTAGCCTGCAGGCTTAGGCCCCTTAAGCTACGACGTTTCAGGTCGTAGTGTCATGTAACTCGACAATCGTCCCTATCAAGTGCCATCCAGCGCAAAACTTTGACGGCCACCTCTGCAGAAGATGCCTATTGCCATTGCCGGCCTGTTGGTGTATAATGAAGCTGCCCCCATTATGTCATCTTTGATGCTCTGGTTAGGTTCTAACAGGAAGGGTGGCGAATATGACCAGGCTCTTCATCTCCCACAGTTCACAGGACGACGCCTTTGTGCGCGATCTGCGCGCGGCGCTGGCCGATCACGGCCAGGACGTGTGGATTGATTCGCGCCAGTTGCGCGGCGGCGATCCGCTTTGGTCAGAAATCCAGAAGGCCATTGACGAAGCGTCGGCCTACGCCGTGGTGGTCAGCCCGGATGCGTTGCAGTCGAAGTGGGTCGGCAAGGAGCTGCGCCACGCCCTGGACGTGCAGGAACAGCGCGGCAAGGACGAGTTCCCGGTCATCCCGCTGTCGCTGAATGGCACCAGGCTCGGTGTGCTGGAGGAGTTCTTCGGCGAGGAGCCGGTCTACATCCCCGTGAGCAGCGACGCGGGCGGCGTCGAGGCGGCGATGAACGCCATCCTCGTCGCCCTGGGCCAGCGGCTCCCGGCCGACGTCCCCGCCACGCCGCAGCCCAAGGCCGAGCCGCTGGAGGAGCTCGTCCTGGAGTTCACGGACCTGAAGTTCCACGGGCAGGACGGCGTCCGCCGCGCCTCGGCTCGCGCCCGGCTGGTCTATGAGCCGGCCACCGCAGGCCAGCCGGAGGTGCACAGCGTGCAGAGCTGGCGCTTCGTCGCCCCCCTTGGGCCCATCGAGGCGGAGGAGCTGCGCTGGTATCTGGAGAAATACGCCGTCTGGCCGAGCGGGATATTCCGCGACCGGGCGCGCAAGGTGGAAGAGAACCTCGTTAGGTGGGGGCGGCTCCTGCACGAGGCGGCGCTGCCCCTGGCCCACACGGCGAACGTCCTGCAGGCTTGGGCGAAGATCGGCGAGCACGCCGGGCGCCGCTTCTCCGTCCACGTGGATGCCACGCTGGAAGCCGGCGCGCCCGAGGCGGAGGAGAAGATCGCCAAGGAAGCCGCCACGCTCCTGCTCGGCCTGCCGTGGGAGCTGCTACACGACGGTAAGAGTTACCTTTTCCAGGGTGCGACGCCCACCCGCGTCCGCCGCCGGCTGCCCAGCACGGAGGGGTTCGGCGTCCCCGTCGTCGCCACGCCCATCCGCATCCTGCTGGTCACGGCGCGGCCGGAGGACGACGCCTGCGGCTACCTTGACCACCGCGTGAGCGCCCTGCCGCTGGTGGAGGCCATGGAAGCCCTGCCCGGCCTGGTCCAGCTCCACGTCCTCAGCCCGCCCACGCTGCCGGCCTTGCGCCAGGAACTCGACCGCGCCCGCGACGCCCGCCAGCCGTATCACGTCCTGCACTTCGATGGCCACGGCGTTTACGATCGCCAGGTCGGTCTGGGCGCGCTGTGCT
>VGYT01000489.1 GCA_016872895.1 Planctomycetota bacterium | reverse complement strand
CCACATTTTGGCATGGTTGAAAGCCCCCGGCACCGCCGGGGGATGGTCGGCCCGCACCATCCATCCCCACGCGGTGCGTGGGGCTTGTTTGAACCATGCCCACATTTTTCCCTTGATTTGCCAGTCCGCGCCTGTAGAACAAGTCAGTACCCGGGCGGGGGAATGCCGCGGGAGGCCGCGACAGGTTCGCCGATGCCGTCACGGGCCGGTCCGGCAAGGTCCAGGGTCCCATCTCGCAGAAAGGGGAGAACATGGCTAACGGAAACTTGCCGGGTTACCTTGCATCTGCCGTGCCGAATCCTGCCGGGAACCGTGCCGCGTGGTACAAGAACACGGCGCAGACGTATGCGGGAATCATGCTCTGGTTTGTCTTCTGGCAGCAGATCCCGCTGGGGGCCGGGGCGGATGGCTACAGCAAGTTCGCGGGCGGGACGCTGGCCCAGGGGCTGGGGGTGGCCTTCCTCGGCCTGATTTTGGCGGCCTTGATTTGCCACTTCCTCTTCTACCTCGTGCCGGGCATGCTGGGCATGAAGACGGGGCTGCCCCTGTACATCGTGGGCACCTCCACCTACGGCGCGCAGGGCGGGTTCCTGATGCCGGGCTTCCTGATGGGCCTGCTTCAGTTCGGCTGGCTGGCGGTGAACGGCTTCTTCGCAGGCTTTCTGCTGGTCAACCGGTTCTTTGATGATCCGAGCAAGGCGATGGGTTCGCTGCCGCACGCCATCGTGGCCTCGGCGTGGATCATCCTTGGCACCTTCATGGGCGTCAAGGGGATCAAGTACGTCGCCCGCGTGGCGACCTTCCTGCCGCTCATCCCCCTGGCCATCCTGGTCATCCTGTTGGTCACGACGATCGGCGGCGTCGGGAGTTTCGATAGCCAGGCCCTCGTCAGGGCGGGCGAGACGTCGACGCCGCCGGCGATTGGGGTCCAGCCGCCGCTGACGTCGTTCGGCGTGATCGCGCTCCTGGCGACCTACGTGGTCGGCTTCTTCGCGACGGCGGGTGCCGCGGGGGCCGACTTCGGGATGAACAACCGCGACGCCAAGGACGTGCACATGGGCGGCCTGGCCGGCGTCGCCCTCTCCACGGTGTTCGCGGGCGGCGTGGCGCTTCTCGTCGTGGCCGGCGCGTACGGCAGCGGCATCGTTACGGGCGGCGCCATTATGGAGCCCCCTCGCCTGATGGATAGCATCGTCGGGAAAAGGACCGCTGACGTCCTCATGTACCTGCTGGCCATTGCGGCATTCCCGCCGGCCTGCTTCTCGGCGTTCATCGCGGCCAACAGTTTCAAGACCACGTTGCCCAAGGTGCGGCCGCTAATCTCGTGCGGCCTCGGGGCACTTGCCTCCATCATCCTGGCGGTCACCGGTTGGGCCGGCGACGCCATCAAGGTCTTCAGCATCATTGGCGCCTCGTTCGGCCCCGTCTGCGGCGCGATGATGGCCGACTATCTGCTTTCGGGCTGCAAGTGGGCCGGGCCGAGGGCGGGCTTCAACCCCGCAGGCTGGATTTCGTGGATCCTCGGCTTTGTCGTCGGCGCGGCGGACTTCATCCCCGGCCTCGCCGGGAAGATCCCGTGTCCGCCGGTGGCCGCCTTCATCGTCGGCTTCGTCCTCTACCTGATCCTGGCCAAGGCTGGCATCCAGAGCAGGACGCTCCAGATGCCTGCGGCTACCGCGCAGCAGGCGTGAAGTGGCATGGCCCAGCACGCTTCTTGCTGGGCATGTTCCAGCAGGGGCCGGAAGCATGCCCACGCGAAAGCCGGCGTGGGCATGCCGCCAGGCGGACGGTGAGCGGCGCGGCCTGCCAGCGGCGGGCCGCGCCGTTTTTCCCGAAGATTGAAAACCCGCGGGCCGTCTGATACACTGCCGCACCCGCTTCTCCGGCGCCGGCTCGGACAGAAGACTCCGCGGGGGCATGGGAGAACCGCAATGAGGGGCGTCACCCGTCGCGGCTTCCTCAGGACGCTGGCGGCTGCGCCGCTGGTCGTTCCGGCGTCGGCCCTGGGGGCGGGCGCCCGGCCTGCCCCCTCGAACCGCCTTGTCATGGGCGCAATCGGCACGGGCGGCATGGGCACGGGCGACCTGAACGGGTTCCTCGGCAAGTCCGAGGTCCAGGTGGTGGCCGTGTGCGACGTGGATTCCGAGCGGCGCCGCCGGGCAAAGGCGCTCGTTGACAAGAAGTACGGCAGCACCGACTGCCTTGAGTGCACCGACTTCCGTGAAATCATCCGCCGCAAGGACATCGACGCCGTCATGATCGCCACG
>VGYT01000488.1 GCA_016872895.1 Planctomycetota bacterium | reverse complement strand
GGGCGCGGCGGGTGCGGAGACCCGCCGCGCAAAGCAGTAGTGCGTGTGGCACAGCCGGCAATTGCGTTACGGCCCGGCCACGGGGGGGGCGGACCCGTCGGCAGGGGCAGCCTCAGCGCCCAGCAGCCGGAACACGAACTCCCTGATTCTCTCCATGTAAACGTAGAATACGGGCGTTACGTAGAGGGTCAGGCTCTGCGAGAAGGCCAGGCCGCCGACGACCACCAGGCCGAGCGGCCGGCGCGACTCGGCCCCCGCGCCCCACCCCAGGGCGATGGGCAGGCCGGCCATCAGCGTGGTCATCGTGGCCATCATGATGGGCCGGAAGCGGATGAGGCACGCCTGGTGCATGGCGTCCACCGCCGAGAGGCCGCGGCGGCGGCCCTCAATTGCAAAATCTACCATCATGATGCCGTTCTTCTTCACCAGGCCGATAAGCATGATGATCCCCACGAACGCATACAGCGACAGGTCGGCCCCGAACGCCAGCAGCGTCAGCAGCGCCCCGAACGCCGCGAAGGGCAGCGCCGTTATAATCGTCAGCGGATGGAAGAAGTCCTCATAAAGCACGCCCAGGACCATGTATATGACCAGGACGGCCAGGACAAGCAGGACGACCATGCTGCGGCTGGCCGCCTGGAACGCCTGGGCCACGCCCTGGAAGCCTGTGCTGATGGCGTCGGGGACGATATCCCGTGCGGCCGCATCCACGGCGGCAACGGCCGAGCCGAGCGACACGTCGGGGCGCAGGTTGAACGAGATCGTCACGGAGGGCAACTGGCCGGAGTGGTTGATGGTCAAGGGTCCGAGGGTCTCGCGCAGTTCGGCCACGGCCTTGATGGGCACAAGTTGCCCGCCCGAGGACCGGATGTACAGCCAGTCGAGCGAGGCGGGATGGCGCTGGAACTCCGGCAGGAGTTCCAGGAGCACTTCGTACTGGTTGTTCGGGGCGTAGATGGTCGAGACCTGGCGCGACGCGTAGGCGGAGTAGAGGGCCGTCTCAATCTGCGCCGCCGTGACGCCCTTGGCCGAGGCGGCGTCGCGGTCAAACACTATCCGCAGTTGCGGGTTCTCCAGTTGCATGTCGCTCGTGACGTCCTGGAAACCGTCTATCTGCCTGATTATCTCAAGCAGCCTGCCGGCGGCGCGGTAGAGTTCATCGGTGTCGGACCCCAGGAGGGTGTACTGGTACTGGGCCTTGGCCATGCGCGTCTCAATCTGGATGGGCGGCGGGTTGCGCGGGAACGCCAGGATGCCCGGAACGGCGGCAAGTTTCGGGCGCATGTGCTGGATGACCTGGTCGGCGGAGAGTGCCCGCTGATTCCGCGGCTTCAGAAGCAGCATCATGCGTCCGGTGTTGCCCGCGCTGCCGCCGCGAGAGCCGGCGCTCGACATGAAGGCCTCGACGTTCGGGTCCTTCTGCACGACGGCGGCCAGGGCCTGCTGGTGCTGGAACATCGCCTCGTACGAGATGCCCTGGGCGGCCTCGGTCGGAACGAAGATCTGCCTGCGGTCCTCGCTGGGCAGGAACGACCACGGAATGACGTAGAACAGGCGGACGCTGCCGCCCAGCACCGCCAGCGACACCGCGAGCGTTGCCAGCCGGTGCCTGAGCGCCACGCGCAGGGTAACGTCGTAGAAGCGCAGCATGGCGTTGAAGGCCCACTCCGAGGCGCGGTACAGCAGGCCGCGCCGGACCGTGGCCGGGTCGCGCAGAAAACGGCTGGAAAGCATGGGCGTGAGCGTAAGCGACACTACGCCCGAGATGAGAACGGCGGCGCTGATGGTCACGGCAAACTCGCGGAACAGCCTTCCCACCAGGCCGCCCAGAAACAGGACCGGAATGAACACGGCCGTCAGCGCAAGGGTCATCGAGATGATGGTGTATCCGACCTCGCCGGAGCCGTCGAGCGCGGCCTGAAGGCGCGCCTTGCCCGACTCCATGTGCCGCACTATGTTCTCCAGCATCACGATGGCATCGTCCACCACGAACCCCACGGCCAGCGTAAGCCCCATCAGCGACAGGTTGTCCAGGCTGTAGTCCAGGGCGTACATCACGACGAACGTGCCGACGATGGACATCGGCAGGGCCATGCTCGGTATGAGCGTGGCCGAGGTGTTCCGCAGAAACAGGAAGATGACCAGCACCACTAGTACCCGTCGTCTTTTGATGTTGTTAGTTTGTGTGAATAGCCGATTCTCACACGGGGGTCAGGATACCGGGGAGGATCGGCATGAACAAGCGATATGTGGTTCGGTTGACAATCGAAGAGCGGCA
>VGYT01000487.1 GCA_016872895.1 Planctomycetota bacterium | reverse complement strand
ACGATCTGATGCACCAGGCCCGGCACGGCCCCGTCGCCGAAGACAGCCTTGAGGCTCTCCGGGTCCATCTGCTGCTTGATCGCCTCGACGAGGTTGCCCGTCTGGAAGAACGCCTGGCGCGAGCGCCAGAGCATCCACGCGATGCCCGCGATGGCGGCGGCGATGAGGATGGCCGCGCCGATGGCGATCCACTCAAGGTATTGGTGCACCAGCGTCGCGGCGCCGATGAGCAGGAGTGCCCCCGCCGCAACCGCCAGCCCGGCCTTCATGTCCACCTTGAGCGCCAGAAACACGCCGACCGCCAGGATGCCGACGCCGGCCACGATGAGCCACTTGAGGACCGCCCGCACGGCGCTGTCGGCCTTAGCCTGTTCCTCGGCGATCCGCTTTTCGGCGGCAGCGACTTTCGCAAGTGCCGCATCGCGCTCTCTGGCGATGGCCTGGGCGGCAGCATCGGCTTGGCGAAGTTCCGGCACGACCACCTGGACCACGACCTTGGACTCGCGGGAGATTTCGGCGACGGCCTCGCGGGCCACAATGAGTTTCGGCGCCACGTCCGACTGGAGCGCGTCCGCCTGGGCGTCGAGGACCTTGGCAACAGGCTCGGCCACCGGCGTTGCTTCGCGGAGGGTCTGGGCCTGGGCGCCGACCACGCCGGCCACTTCATTGACCTTGACCGCGGCGCCGTCGATGTTCACGGCAGCGGTGTCGGCGGCCCGCGCGATCGCCATGCCGGCGTCGCCCGCCTTGGCGGCGGTCTCCACGAGGCGCGGGGGCTGCGCCGGCAACGCGGGCTTGTGGCATCCGGCGACGTAGCCGGATGCGAGAACGGCGGCAACGGCCAGAGCAGCAATGAGGCAGACCATCAGTGTGCGATGCGTCACGGCGAACCTCCCTTTCCGTCAATGAAGACCTGTTTTAGAACCTCGATATCGCAGCGCGGTATGACGAGGTCCTTTTCGTTTCGCTTGTGCGGGTCGAAGTCGCTTGGCTTAAAGGGCCCGTGCTTCTTCGGGTCCCGGTTCACGTTTGCTACGAGCGCGAGGACCGCCGACGTGTGCGCCCATGCCTCGCGGCTTCGAGCCTCGACCATCCACACGAGTTCTCGCAGGGTCAGGTTGCTGGGGTCAACGCCGACGGTGCCGGCGAGTTCCCAGAGGAACCGCCAGATGCGCTTTCCGTCCCACCCGGCGGCCCGGCCAGCGCCTTCCTGAAGATGCCCCGGATGGGGTTCGGGAAAAAATCCACGAGGTCCTCCAGGATGGCGTTCCGAGCCGCGGCGACGGCGTCGCCCACGAGGACGGCGTTGAAATCGTCGCGGGCGAACTTCCGGGCGTCGGCCTCGGGCTTACAGACGCCGTAGGCCACGTCGCACACGAGCACCGGGTCGAGAAGCAGCCGCCCGTACAGGTCGCTCTCTTCCTTGACCATGTCCACCAGGTACACGCCGGCGGTGTCCTTCGCTCGCTTGACGGCGCTCGTGTTGATGGTGACGGTCCAGGTCTTGCCTGTCGCATCGACGAACGTTTTCATGTCAGTTTCCTGTTCCCTGTTCCCGATTCCCTGTCGTACTGGTAGCGGGGGCGGGAATCGAACCCGCGATGGCGAGATCATGACTCTCGCGGCCTGCCGCTGGCCGACCCCGCGATCCGTTACGGCGACCCGATGGTCACAAACTGCGGCTGGTTGGCCGAGAACGTCGGCTTCGCGGTCACCGAGATCGTGATGGCGTTCTCCAGCGGTTCCTTCTCGTCGAACTTGAGGACCGCGCAGTCGGCCATGAACGCCTTTGTGCCGTTCTGCGTGATGTCGCCCTTGGCCACGGCCAGGCCGATGACGCTGCCGGCGAGGAACGCATCGAGAATCGCCTGCACGGCCGCGTCCGCATCGTCGTACACCAGTTCGAACTCGATGCTCGCGTCCTTCAGGGCGCCGATGGTCGCCTTCCACCCGCCCCCGCCGCGCGTCGAGACGTCGGTCTCGCCCTTGTTGATGGTGCACGTGACGTCCTTGGCGGCAGTGACCTCCGTCCATGTCGGCGTGCCGCCGATGCCGGCGGCGCAGTAGTAGAGTTTGCCGTCGATGCCGAGTTTGACGCCCATGACCTCTGCCTCCTTGCGCTCTGGCTATGCCTATGCGTCGGCCGTGTCCGTCGGGTCGAGCGTGCGAAGAACGGCCTTGACCTTGCCGATCACGGCCTCCAGTTCCGGGCCGTCGGCCCCGAGCGCCGCCACGAGGGTCGCCCGGCCGCCGGTCTTCTTCGAGGCGTCCCGCACCTGGGCCAGGT
>VGYT01000486.1 GCA_016872895.1 Planctomycetota bacterium | reverse complement strand
CCGCCCGCCCCCGCACGGGCGCCATGCTTTCGCGCCGTTGCGAAAGCATGCCTCGCCCCCGCAGCGCCCTCGCCGCGACCCGAGCCGCCTGCACCGTGCCGCCCGACCGCCCCTTGCGCCCCCCCCGCCGCCCTCGCGGCCGACCAGCCGGCGCCGCGCCGCCCCAAGATGCCGCCTTCGCCGGACCAGACTGGGTCGGATTCGACATCCCCGACGGCTTCGTCATCGGCTACGGCCTGGACTATCGCGGCCGGTACCGCAACCTCCCCTGCCTGGCCGTCCTCCGCCCGCGCAAAGGAAGTTGTTGAATTCCGCCCGCCCGCCGTGCATCATCGTGCGGCAAGCAACAAGCAAGGAGGGCCCGTGACCAACGCACGCCCCGACCCCTGTTCGTGCCGCCCGGCCGGCGACGCCGCGCCCCCGCAGCGCGGCCTGCCGATGTTCTGCGCCGCCGACGCCGACGCCGTCGCACGCGAACGGGCCGAACTGGCCGCTCTCGACCAGCAGGGCCTCCTGACCCGCTTCAGGTGGTACCTGGCCAAGTCCGGCCCCGGCTGGATGCAGAGCGCCCAGACCCTCGGCGCAGGCAGCGCCACCGCTTCCCTCTTCGCCGGCGCATACCTTCAGTACGACCTTCTCTGGGTCCAGCCCGTGGCCATGCTCCTGGGCGTCACGATGATGATGGCCATGTCGCACCAGGTGCTCTCGACCGGCATGAGGCCCCTGGCCGCCTTCAAGACCTATCTCGGCCCAGCGGTCGCCTACATCTGGGTGGCGGCGGCGCTGCTCGTCACGCTCATCTGGCACTTTCCGCAGTACGCCCTCGCGGCAGGCATGACCGAAGACATGCTGACGGTGGCCACCGGATGGAAGCCCGAGACCGACTCCGGCCGCTCCGCACTCCTGCTGGGCATCGCGGGCTGCATACTGGCGGCCGCCGCGGCGTGCGTGTGGAACTACGCCCGCGGACGCAAGGGCATACGCCTCTTCGAGGCCATCTTCAAACTCATGGTCTGGATGGTCATCCTGGCCTTCGCCGCCGTCGTCATACGCCTCTCAATCGACGGCCGCATCGACTGGGCCAGGGTCGCACGCGGATACGCCGCCTTCCACGTCCCCCGCGACGAGAAGGGCTTCACCACCCTCATGGGCGCGCTGTCCGCCGCCGTCGGCGTGAACATGACCTTCCTGTTCCCCTACACCCTGCTGGCCCGCTGCTGGGGAAGGGAGCACAGGGGCCTTTCGCGCTTCGACCTCGTGACAGGCATGTTCATACCTTACTCCGTCGCGACGAGCCTCATGGTGATCGCCGCCGGGGCCACCCTCTACGACCCCCAGAGGTGGGCCGCCACGGCCATGTCGGCCAAGGACGCCGCCGCCATGATCGAGGCCTCCGGCCTCCCCACCGTCTTCAGCCGCTTCGTCCTGGGCTTCGGCTTCGTCGGCATGGCCTTCAACGCCATCACCATGCACATGCTCGTCAGCGGGTTCGCCGCCTGCGAACTCTTCGGCATCGAGCCGGGCGGCTGGAAGTACCGCGCAGCCTGCCTGCTGCCCGTCCCGGGCATCTTCGGGGCCATCCTCTGGAAAACCATGGGACCCTGGATCGGCGTCCCCGCCTCGGCCCTCAGCGGCCTGATGCTGCCGATAGCCTACGTCTCGTTCTTCATCCTCCAGAACCGCAGGGCCTACCTCGGCGCCGACAAGCCCCGCGGCGCCGTCGCACTGGTCTGGAACCTCGTGATGCTCGCAGCCATCGTCCTCGTCACCGCCAACGCCGCGAACTTCATTTACATGAACCGCGCCTGGATCGGCAAGATCCTCGGCGCGTCGTAATCGCGCCCGCGCCGCGTTGCCAAGGCGCAACGCGGCGCAGCCGGCCATGTTCGCCGAGACCTACACTATAGATGGTGTCTTCAAATGCGTTCCGAATCATTTCGCCGCGGGGGCCTTGGCCGCGTCCTCGGCGCCTACAGCCCGACGGCCAGCGCAGCACGGACGCCATCTTCTCCGAGCCGGGCGACATCGTGTACTGCGGCTTCGTCGGGGCCGAGGGCATCCGCGGCCACTACGGCGACGGCGACTTCGGCGCCGCCTGCTGCCGCATCAGCCGCAAGGTTCTGGAATCCCTGCCGCCGCCGTGGTTCCGCTTCCCCACCAATGCCGCCGGAGAAAACCTGGGAAAACCTGGGGACGCTACCCAGGTTTTGCCCGTTTCCTCGGCCGGCCGCCTTTGCGCGGCGACAGGAATCGGCCGCTCAGTTCCTCCAGCCGCGCGACGAACGCCGC
>VGYT01000485.1 GCA_016872895.1 Planctomycetota bacterium | reverse complement strand
GCGGACCAGAAATCGGTGGACTGGCAGTTCACGACCGAGACGGCCAGAATCAGACTCAAGCGGCTATACCCACAAATACAAATGACGTAAGGTACTAGCCCGGCCTGCGCACGAACTTCTCGCGTGCGCCGGCGGCATCGTATGCCTGGCCGGCCTTCTTCAGCATCTCGTCGGAACCGCCGTAAACGGTGAGGGGGCGCGGCGCGAGCATCCCCAGGACGTCGGGAACATCGCACACCCTGAGCACGTTGAGGAACTGGGGCGCCTGCGGCTCCATGTGGCTCACCGGCGGGTCTTTCAGGATGGTCCCCGCGACGTCGGGCTCCCACAACGCCGCGTAGGCGGCCAGGACGGCGGCGGCCCCCTGCCCGGCCACAATCACGGGGACGTTTTCACCGTGCTTGGCCCGCAGGTAGCGTGCGGCGGCGGCAACGTCCCAGGTGCGGCCGGCGTCAACGGTCAGGCCCAGCAGCACGTGCGACCGCTCCACGTAGTTGGGCGGGTTCTTGCGGGTCCAGCGCGTGGGGCCGACGCCGCGCGGCGCGAACTGGACCAACAGATCGCCGGCCTCGCGGGCGGCCTTTATCCACTCGGCTGGCTCGGCCGGCCAGTCGGGGCACTCTACGACCAGCAGCACTCGCCTGGGCGGCCGGGCGGGGTCGGGCGCATCGAGCAGCCGCAGGTGCACGTGGATGCCCGGCTCGGTCTCCAGGCGGGCGGCCCGGGGGTCGGCCTGCTCAAGGAGCGTGGCCGGGGGCACGCGCTCCGGCAGGCCGCGGAACGCGACGCGCCTGAGTTCGGCTGCCAGCGGCTCTTTCCAGCGGTCGAACTCCCCTTTGCGCGGCGGCTGGACGGCCGCCATCGGGACGAAGTGCCGGTCAATCTCCGTGTTCAACTGGTCGGCGGGGACGTCGGCGTCGGTGGGAAAAACGCGCAGTTTCTCGGGCGCGACGGGGTAGGTGCGCTTCTGGCCCTGGCCGGTCACCAGGTCCGCCTCGCTGTCGGCGGCGGGCCGCGGGTCGTTCTTAAGATGGATGTTGATGAAACGATATGCTGCCTTGCGGATGTCCTCCCTGTAGGCGTGGCCGCCGATGCTGACGACGGCGTCCACCCTGTCGCTTGCGCCGTAGAGGCTGTAGATGCGCTCCAGGCGCGCGATGACGCGCTCGTCGGCGTCCATCGGGAATATCGCGTCCTTGTCGCTGTTGACGAAAAGGAGCGGCCGCGGCGCGACCAGCGCGGCGATGCGGGTCCACGGCCACTGAAACGTGTTATACAGGAACATGCAATCGCAGTGCCCGTTGATGACGCGGTTCGTGACGTAGGACGGGAGGTCGGCCATGCCGCTGACGGGCACGGCCGCCGCGGCGCGCTCGTCGGCGGCGGCGATCCAGAAGGTTGCGGCCCCCCCGCCGCTGATGCCGGTGACGGCGATCCGCGCCGGGTCGACGTCGGGCCGGCCCGCCAGGTAGTCCATGCCGCGCATCCCGTTCAGGCACTCCACCCCCGCCGGCGTGTACCCCCGCGAGTGCCACCACCAGCGGCCCTCGCGGTAGGTTCCGTGATGGATGGCGGCGATCTCGCCCAGTTGCAGCGTGTCGAGCACCAGGCACACGTACCCGTGCCGCGCGAACCAGATGCCGTGCGACTGGTAGGCCGTCTTGTTCCCGTTGCGGCCCTGGCCGGAGTGGCCGCAGACGTAGAGGACCGCGGGCAGCCGCTCGCCCTCCTTCGCGTCGGCCGGGCGGTAGAGGTTGGCCGTGACGTACAGCCCCGGCCTGCTCTGATAGTGAAGCATGTCAACCACGTAGCCGTCGCCGCGGAGGGTGCCCGTGACGGCGGCCTTCAGGGGCGTCTTCGGGGGCGGCGGCCGCAGACCGAGCATGTACATATATTCCTCGCGGAATCGCGGCAGCGCCTTCTGCCAGTCGTCGAGCGACCCCGTGTCTTGCGAGAACTTCTCGTGGATTTCCTGCGCCCGGCGGGCCAGGTACTGCTGGATCATCTTGTCGCCCGGCTCGCCCTCGTCGGGCTTGCCGTACGGCTGGCCGTGCGCCGCTGATGCGGCGCAGGCCGCCAGAAAGATTGCGGCGGCGGCGTGCCGGAGTTTCATCGCTCGACCTCCTTCATGCCCAGCGCGACAGCGCTGGAGAGTGCGTCAACATTGCTGAATCAGAGCCCCGACCGTAAGGGAGCGGTGTAGTTGCACACGCAACCCGACGGCGCCGCTCCCTTACGGTCGCGGCTCTGTCATGATACCGTCTTGGCGGCAAGAGGTCACGCCGCTTTGCAGGCG
>VGYT01000484.1 GCA_016872895.1 Planctomycetota bacterium | reverse complement strand
CCTTTCCGCCGACGGGGGCCCGCGGGCATCGCGCAGCCAGGTCGGCGGCGGCCGGCGAGGGCAGGGCGTCCACGTGCCCGGCCGCGCCGCCCGCGAAGACCACCGTGCCGCCCGCCGCCGCGAACTTCTCGAGCAGCGCAAGCGTCGTGCCGCGCATCGTCTTCATCGGCGGCACGAGGACGGCCTTGTAAGCGGCCTTGCCGACCTTCAGGACGGCCGCGCCGCCGGCCTTGCTTACCCGCGCATGGCGCGACAGGAGTTCCTCGTCGCCGTAGTCGAAATCTATCTGCGCATGGAGGAGCGAGTCGCCGACCGTGTCGAGCATGCGGTCGTAGGCGCTCACGGCGTCGTCCTTCATCCATCCTGCGCGGCGCATCGTCCACATGCTCTCAATCGGATGAACGACCAGGAGGTCCCGCACCTCGCGGCCGCGGGTCATCACCGCCGCGACGCGGGCGAAGTAGTCCTCCACCGCCCCGTACAGTTCCCACCACGGCGACTGGTACGAGACGGCGGCCGGGTAATCGCGCTTGGCCTCGCCCAGCATCGTGAACCAGGCCAGGTGCTGGCACCGGAGGTTGATGCCGAGGGCGGCCTGCCAGTCGCCGACGGCCTTGTGGCTCTCGAACGAGAAGTCCCAGCCCGTGCATCCGTAGAGTTCGCTCAGGCGCCACTTGCGGCCGAACTGGCGCGCGGCGGAGGAGACCTGCTTGGCCGTGATGTACTCGCGGCGGCGCTCCGTCAGGAGGTCCATCCCCGGGGCCTGCATGTGCTCGTAGTGGCGCATGCAACTGCCCACTGCGGCCGCCTGGATGCGCATCGTCTCCTCGCACAGCACGTGGCCGGTGAAGAGGAGGCCGCTGCGGCCGCACCACTCGCCTATCTGCCGCGAGAAGGCGTCCACGAACAGGTGCGTGATGCAGTCGTGGTAGTTCCAGCGGGCGCGCGAGACGGCATACCCGTCCACGTCGAAGAAGAGTTCCGCCAGGTGCGCCAGCAGGTCGTAGCCGTACCTGCGGCGAAAGACGGCCGGCAGCCGGGGCGTCCACGGGACGGCGTCGTCGGCGGGCGGCCAGCCGTAGTTCGGCTCGTCGGTGAAGATGCCCGGCACGAGGCGCCCGAAGTGCCGCCCGCACCGCTTCCGGTACGCCTCGTGCGTCACGCGGATGAACCGGCGGACGGCCGCGTGGCTCATCGTATCGAGGTACGTGTATCCGTTGTACCACGGGCTCGGCTCGTCGGGCTGGACGCGGAAGGCGAGGATGCACTGCCCGGCGCCCGGGGCCCGCGGGCGTGCGCCCCTGGCGAGCGGCTGCACGTCGCGGGCGGAGGAGCCGCTCACGGCCGCCGTGACCGCCGCCAGCGTCCCGGGCGTCCAGCGGAAGGCCGTCGGGTCGTCGAAGCGGTGCATCCGCAGCCGCCGCATGCGGTGCCTGGGGTCCTTCGTGACCAGGCCGCCGGCGGCGCCGCTCGGCCAGCGGTCCTCATCATATAGCCACGCCTCCAGGCCCGTCCGGGCCGCCTCGTCGATGCACGCACGGACCGAGCGGAACCACTCCTCGCCCAGGTACGGCGTGGCCAAGCCCACGCGGCTGTGCATGAAGAAGCCGCCCAGGCCCATCCGCCGGAACGTGCGGACCTGGCGGCGCAGTTCCGATTCCTCCAGGCGGCCGTTCCAGGCCCAGAACGGTTTGCCGCGGTACGCGCTGGGGGGCGATACGAAGTCGCGCAGCAGTTTCCTGTCCATGGCGCCAGGTCCCCTGAGAACACCCCGCCCGGTTGAAAACGCGAAGCATTGTGCCGCGAGGCGCCTGCGGAGACAACAAGATTGCGCCAGAAGATTGCGGCGTTGCGGGCACTGCGTCGGCGATGGCAGGGGCGCTCGCGCAAGCGTCGCCGGTACGGCGACGGCCGCGGCCGTACCGGCCGCGGCTAAACGAGGATTTCGGCGCGGTCGCGGCTGAACATGCGCCCGGCCGCTGCCGTTGTTCAGCCGTCGCCGGTACGGCGACGGCCGCGGCCGTACCGGCCGCGGCTAAACGAGGATTTCAGCGCGGCCGCGGCTGAACATGCGCCGGGCCGCTGCCGTTGTTCAGCCGCCGCCGGTACGGCGATGGTCGCGGCCGTACCGGCCGCGGCTAAACGAGGATTTCGGCGCGGCCGCGGCTAAACGAGGATTTCGGCGCGGCCGCGGCCCATCGAGTCAGCCCTGACGAATGAGTTTTTTGTCGCACGCGGGTCCAGGTGACGGCGGGCCGTCCCGCCGATCTGGAATCCATGACCGGCCGGCCGGCCCCCGCCCC
>VGYT01000483.1 GCA_016872895.1 Planctomycetota bacterium | reverse complement strand
AAGGGCGTTTGGCTGGCCGTAATCCGGCGGCAAGATTCTTGCTATGCTGACTGGTTGGGCTCGAATGGCCTGAGCCGACGCCGGCCAGGCAGCGATCATACCGCCGACAGGGTTCGGAGGCTTCGGGAGGGGTTTGACAGGCCACGCAGACGCGGCATCCGCGCGCGCTCCGCCTGACAGGGGCCGCCTCGGGACGGACGAGGACCCGGACCGCTGGGGGCGATCTGCGAGGGGGGATCGGAGGTGGCGAGGCGGCGCTTAACCGGCGGGGAGGCCTTGCGCGAGGAGGACGAGGTGCCGGCGCGCGGCGATCAGGCCGGCGAGCCGCTCGGCTGCGGCGCTGATGCGGACGCGTAGCCGCCCCGCCTTGGAAACGAGCCGACCGGCGAGGGTGAAGACGGTGAAGCGGAGCCGCTTGGGCCGGGCCGCGCTCAGGGATGAGGGCAGGGCGAGTGACTTGAGCGCGCTGAGGACGTTGTAGGTGAGCAGGCTCAAGCGGTACCAGGCGGCGTTGGCCCCGAAGCGGCCGCAAGGCGGGACGGCGGCGCCGAGCTCGTTCTTGGTGATGTCGTGCACCAGCTCGATCGTCCCCGCCTTCTGCCAGTGCCAGCGGAGGAGATCGGCGGCCGGCACCTCCCAGCGGTTGCTCACGATGGCGAGATACTTCGTGTCGGCGCCGGTCGCGAAGAGCTGGCCCTGCCGCTTCCGGATCCGCAGGGCGACGTAGCGGAGGGGCTCAGCCAGCTTGGGCCAGTCGCCGGGGAAAAACTCCACCTCGGCGCAGTGGACCGTCTCGTCCGCCCGCTCCTCGACCAGGGCCCAGGCCCGCGCGGGTACCGCGGCGCAGACGGCGTGGAGCGCCTCCGTCATGTCGGCGCTGATGGTGAAGCCGATGGGGCCGGCCGGGCCGCCCGGGCGGGCAGGATCGGCGAGCCACTTCAGCACCCGCTCGTCATAGCAGGCGCTGTCGGCACGGAAGAAGCGCGTGGTGACGGCGGGGGGGAGGCTGGCGAAGGCCCGCCGGATGAGGGGGAGGTTCTCCATGCCGGCCCCGACGTTCCCGTCCCGGTACTCGTCGGCCACCACGAGGTCTTGCTCGACCCAGTAGACCGCCGCCGGCTGGTAGCCGCGCCCGCCCTGGTAGTGGGGCAAGGCTTCTCGCTTATGGCTCTCTTGAATGGTGGCATCGTGGTCCAGGGTCGCGGTGGGGTTGTGCCCCTCCGCGGCCACCCGGTGCACCAGGGCGGTGTTCACGTGCGCGAGGCCCTGGAGGGCCGCGTTCTCGGCCGGGATGTAGGCCACCTGCCCGGCGGGCCGGGCCGCCTGGGCCTGGGCGATCAGGGCGTCGTCGTGGCAGGCGTAGAGGAAGTGGCGCAGGGTGTCGGCGGAGGGGAAGCGGCGCCCCACGAGGCGGCCAAGCCCCGCATCGGCCTGAAGGACCGCGATGTCGTCGAGGCAGTCGCCCCCGGCGGCAAGGAGCAGGACGAGGGCCTCGCTCTTCTCGGTCTCGGTGTACCCACTCTGCCGCTCGCGGACGTGGACGTGCTGGGCGATCGCCTGCTCCAGCCCGAGGGCGCGCATGGTCTCCAGGACCAGGGGCAACCCGGCGCGGCCCGTCACGGTGTCCGTGCGCTCGACCACCTCCACCGTGTACGGCAGGAGTCCCTGGCTCATCGCGCCCGCCGCCCCCGCGGCCCCCCGGAGCGCGCGCCGCGGAGCAGCTCCAGGTTCACGGTCGTCAGGGCATTGATCAGCCGCCACGCGCGCTCGTATTCGGCGATCAGGGGCGCCACCCGGGCCGCGCGGTCGCGCCCCAGGTAGCAGCTGCGGGTTCGGCCGTGGAGGTTCACCGAGAGGTGGACCTTGCGGTGCTTGGCGCCCTGCGCACACACGCAGCCCGGGCGGCCGCACTTGACGCCGACCTCGCCGATGCTGCCACGCATGAGATTCCCCAGCCCGCGCAACTCGGCGAGCAGGCCGTCCCGCTGCTGCTCCAGCTTCCGGCGGTGGTGGGGAGTCACCATGGATCAGATGTATATCATATCCTCGACGCGCATGTCAAGCCCTCACCCACTGGGTTTCGCATTTTCCTTGCGGATCGCCTACTTCGAGCGTTAGCGCGGGATCAGGGAGAGGATTGTATCGGGGGATCGCCGCGACAGACCGATGAGGAATGGAGGGTATGGCAATTCGGCGATTTGGCAACCAGGCAATCGGGGTAGAAGTCTCCCGAGGTTACCGGACCGACTGGTTGCCTTTGGGTATGTACAGGGGGGCACCCGGGTCTCCCTGATTCACAGGGGTAAAGGG
>VGYT01000482.1 GCA_016872895.1 Planctomycetota bacterium | reverse complement strand
CGGGTCGGTCGGCCGCCCCTCCGCTCCGGCCTGCGCAGCGGCCCTCCGCCGGAGATCCGGCCGGCCGACCCGCCTGTCCCGCCGTTCGTTCGGGAAGAAGCCTGGTTGTTAACCTGGGCTGACTCGGCCAGGGAAGGCAAGTGCCCTTTTCTTTTGATTCCCCGATTCAGGACAATAGAATGCCGTGAATCTCTGTCAGATAAGGGGTGGACGCGGGTTCGGATTCCACCCTCTCCGCCATCGCTGGGGGGCCGGCACGGAGGCGGCGGAACATGAATACCGGCGATTCTACCCGGCGCGAGTTCCTCAGGCGCATGTTGACCGGCGCGGCGGCGGTTGCTGCGCCTGGCGCGCTGCTCGCGGCGTCAGGCGCGCTCGGCGCGCCGCGCGGCGGGCCGGCGGCCGGACCGGGCGCGGCTTCGGCCCAGGCGGCGCCCGGTTCGGCCCCGGCTGCGCCGGCGTCTGCGCAGCCCCCCGCGCCGCGGCCGAACATCGTCCTCATCATGTCCGACGACATGGGCTTCTCGGACCTCGGCTGCTACGGTGGCGAAATCCGAACGCCCAACCTCGACGCACTAGCGGCCCGCGGCATCCGCTTCACGCAGTTCTACAACACCGCACGCTGCTGCCCCACGCGGGCCAGCCTTCTGACGGGCCTTTACCCGCACCAGGCCGGCGTCGGGCACATGATGGACGACCGCGGCCTGCCCGGCTACACGGGCAACCTTAACAAGAACTGCCGCACTATCGCCGAGGTCCTGCGCCCGGCCGGATACGCCAACTACATGGCCGGCAAGTGGCACGTGGCCAAGGACATCAAGCCCGAAGGGCCGAAGTTCAACTGGCCACTCCAGCGCGGCTTCGACCGCTTCTACGGCACCATCCACGGCGCAGGCTCGTTTTACGACCCCTGCTCGCTCACGCGCGACAACACGCAGATACCGCCCGGCTCGCCGGACTACTACTACACCGACGCCATCTCCGATAATGCCGCGCGCTTCATCGCCGACCACCGCCGCGAAAAGCCCGGCCGGCCGTTCTTCCTGTACGTGGCCTACACGGCGGCGCACTGGCCCATGCACGCCCGCCAGGCCGACGTCGCCCGATGCAGGGGCCGCTACGACAATGGCTGGCAGGCTCTCCGCGCCGAACGCTGCGAGCGCATGCTCGCGATGGGACTTATCGACAAGCGCTGGGGCATCTCCCCGCCCGACAGCCGCCCCTGGGACGAGGTGCCGCACGACGAGAAGGACTGGCACCTCCGCCGCATGGAAGTCTATGCCGCCATGGTCGAGGTCATGGACCGAGGCATAGGACGCATCGTCGACGAACTCCGCCGTACCGGGTGCCTGGACGACACGCTCATCTTCTTTCTTGAAGACAACGGCGGCTGCGCCGAGGAGTACGGGAGCCAGGGCCCCGTCAAGCCCGACCCCGCCCAGCCGGTCGTGCTGCGGCCGATGGCCGCCGACGAACTTCAGCCGGCCATGCAGCCGCCGCTGACGCGCGACGGCCGGCCCGTCCGCACCGGCCGCGGCGTCGTGCCCGGACCGGCCGACACCTACGTCGCCTACGGCAAGGAGTGGGCCAACGTCTCAAACACCCCCTTCCGCTGGTACAAGCACTGGGTGCACGAGGGCGGCATAGCCACGCCGCTCATCGTCCACTGGCCGGCCGCCCTGCGGCGCCAGGGCGAACTTGAGCACACCCCCGGCCACCTCATAGACATCATGGCTACGTGCGTCGAGGCGGCCGGCGCGGCGTATCCGGCCCAGCACGAAGGCACGCCCATCACGCCGCTTGAAGGCCGCAGCCTGCTGCCCCTCTTTGAGGGCAGGCCCGTCCAGCGCGAGGCCATCTACTGGGAACACGAGGGGAACCGCGCGGTCCGCGAGGGCCGCTGGAAACTCGTGGCCCGCGGCCCCGCCGGCCCGTGGGAACTCTACGATATGCAGGCCGACCGCTGCGAACTTACCGACCTTGCCGCCCGCGAGCCCGAGCGGGTCAACCGCATGGCCGCCATGTGGCAGGCGTGGGCCGAACGGGCCAGCGTCCTTCCCTGGCCGTGGAAGCCCCTGAAGCCCGGCTGCACGTAGTGTTACACCGCGACTTGTCGCGGCACGGTAGCGCTAAGTGCCATGAGTTTGCGCGGCGGGTCTCCGCACCCGCCGCGCCCCAGCCCGGGGCCAGCCCTGACGAATGAGTTTTTTGTCGCACGCGGGTCCAGGTGACGGCGGGCCGTCCCGCCGATCTGGAATCCATGACCGGCCGGCCGGCCCCCGCCCCCCCAAAATCTTTTTTCTCGCACCGGCTT
>VGYT01000481.1 GCA_016872895.1 Planctomycetota bacterium | reverse complement strand
GGCGGGCCGCCGTACGCGTGGGCACGCGCGGCGCCGACGGCGCGAGCGTGCCCGGCAAACGTCGTGCCGGCCATGCCGCCCGCCGGAACTCCCTTTCGCCCTGCGGATTTCTTGACACCGCGCGCCGGGGGGCCTATCTTCACGCCGGGTCGTGCGTACGCCATCCTCTCAAGGAGACGGTTATGCGTCCTGCCAGCCGCGCGGCAGTCGCCGCACTTGCCGCCCTGTCGCTGTCCGCCGCGTGCCTGCTCGCCTGGTGCGCGGGTGCCGACGCCGCCGCGCCGAAGACCCTCCTGGTCGAGGCCGGAAAGACCGCGCGGGCCAACGCGCCCATGTGCGTTCCGCTCCCCGAGGCTGCCAGGGCCGCCAGGATGACCGACGCCGGCAACGAGGTCCCCTGCCAGGTGGCCGACGGCAAGTTGTGGTTCATCCTGGACGGCCTCGCAGCCGGGGCCGCCAAGACCTACGCCGTCCAACTGGGCGCCGAGCCGGCCGCACGCAAGGCCGTGGACCTCAAGGAGGCCAAGGATACCGTCGAAATCGCCGTCGAGGGCAAACCGCTGGCCACGTACCACTTCGGCAACCCGCAGATCGGCGCCGTGCAGACCCGCCGACCGTACTTCTACCCCGTCTTCGGCCCCGACCAGACGCCCATGATGCGGACGTACCCGGTGGATGCGAACGTGCCGGAGGGCGCCTCGAAAGACCATCCCCATCACACGAGCATCTGGTCGGCGTACGGGGCCGTCAGCGGCGTCGAGAACTGGATGAACGGCGATAAGGCCGGATGGCAACTGCACAAGTCTTTCGAGGCGGTGACGAGCGGCCCGGTCTTCGGCGGCTTCCGCGAGACCCTCGACTGGACCACGCCCGAAAAGAAACCCAACATGGCCGAGGTCCGCACCGTGCGCATCTACCGCACGCCCCCCGCAATACGCATCATGGACCTGGAGTTCGCGTTCCAGGCCAGGTACGGCCCGGTGGAGTTCGGCGACACGAAGGAAGGCGGCACAATCTCCACGCGCATGCGCGACGAACTCCGGGCCGACAAAAACGGCAAGCAGGGACGACTGGTCAACGCCCAGGGCCTCTCGGCCGAGGCGGCCTGGGGCAAACGCTCCGAGTGGGTCGATGCCTCCGGCCTCGTCGGCGAAAAACGCATAGGATACGCCGTCTTCGACAACCCCGCGAACCTTCGCCACCCCACCTGGTGGCACGCACGCACGTACGGACTCCTGTGCGCCAACCCCTTCGGCCAGTCGAGTTTCGAGAAGGGCGCCCCGAAGGGCAACTACACGCTGGAGGCCGGCAAGGAACTCGTCCTGCGGTACCGCATCTACTTCCACGCGGGCGACGAGAAGGAATCCGCCGTGGCCGCTAGGTACGCCGACTACGCCGATCCGCCGCGGGCGACGTGGAAGTGAACGCAGGCCGCAGCCTCCAAGCCGCAGGCTGCAAGCCGCAAGCCATGAGCCTCTCTGCCGCGGGAAAAAATCATGACCCCAGCCCAGCCTGCCCGCCCGACGCAGCAGCCCGCCGCCCCGCGCATCCGCTGGTACCACGGCCTCACCGGGTACCACTGGTTCGTGCTCATCGTGGCGTCGCTGGGATGGCTCTTCGACACGATGGACCAGCAACTGTTCAACCTTGCCCGCACGCCCGCGCTGACGGAACTGCTGGGCGCCGGCGCCGACCCCCTCACCGTCAGCCGCTACGCCGGATACACCACCAGCATCCTGGTCATCGGGTGGGCGACGGGCGGCCTGATATTCGGCATGCTGGGCGACCGCTGGGGCCGCGCAAAGACGATGCTCCTTGCGATCATCGTGTACTCGGCCTTTACGGGCCTCTCGGCCTTCTCGGCCACGTGGTGGGACTTCGCCATTTACCGCTTCCTGACGGGCCTGGGCGTCGGCGGCGAGTTTGCCGCTGGCGTGTCGCTCGTGGCCGAGGTCATGCCGAACCACTCGCGCCCCTTTGCCCTGGGGCTGCTTCAGGCCCTGTCGGCCTTCGGGAACATGATGGCGGCGGGCCTGAGTTTCGTGCTGCGGCCGCAGGCCCAGATCGCGGGCGTGGCGGGCTGGCGACTGCTGTTTATCGTCGGCATCCTGCCGGCACTTCTTGTGGTCCTGGTGATGCGCCGCCTGCGCGAGCCGGACAGTTGGCTGAAGGCCCGCGACGCCGCCCGCGACGCCGCCCGTGACGCCGCCGCACCCGCCGCCGCACGCGGCCCCTCCGCACCCGCCGCGCGGCAGGCCATGGGCAGCATAGGCGAACTGTTCGGCGACCCGCGATGGCGCCGCAACGCCATCGTAGGCATCGTC
>VGYT01000480.1 GCA_016872895.1 Planctomycetota bacterium | reverse complement strand
ACCCGCGACAAGGGCTGGATTTTTCTTCTCTCTGCGTCCCGCGGGGGTTACAGTGCGCGCGGCGGCGGGCGGGTGCCCCGTTCCGCGTCCCGCAAGAGGAGGCAGCAACCCATGAGCATGCCATTTCACATTCGTTTCCGCCTCAGCGCGATGATGTTCATTCAGTACATGCTGATTGCGGCATGGTTCGTTCAACTGACGGCGTACTGTGCCAAACTCGGAATGACGGGCATCCAGATGGCCCTTATCAGCAGTTCCATGGCGCTTGGGTGCCTGGTATCGCCGATCATAGGCATGATCGCCGACCGCAACTTCGCTTCTCAGTGGGTGCTGGCGGTGCTGAACCTGCTGACTTGCGTTCTGCTGATTCTGTCGGCACAGGTGACGGCGCCCCTGCCGCTGTTTCTTCTGCTGCTTGTAACCATGCTCTGCTACATGCCGACGTGGGGCCTTACCAGTTCAATTGCGATGAGCCACAGCCCGTCTGAGAAGTTCCCGCAGATTCGCGTTTTCGGGTCAATCGGGTGGGTGGCAGCGGCGGTGTTCAGCCTGGCGGCCAAGAAACTGTGGGATGCCACGATAGACGGGACGGCAGTGCCGCTCTACTGCGGTGCGGGGGTGGCCCTGGCGGGGGGCATCTTCGCCTTCTTCCTGCCGCACACGCCGCCGCCCGCCAAGGGACAGAAGACCAGCGTCACCGACGTGATGGGCCTGCGGTCGCTCTCGCTCATGAAGAACTGGCACTTCGCCGTCCTGGCCCTGGGGACGCTTGTGGCCACGATCCCGTTCTCGGCCTACTGGACGTACGGCTCGGCGTTCCTGTCGAATAAAGGTTTCCAGTACCTGACGGCAACGATGAACTGGGGCCAGTTCGTCGAGATGTTCCTGATGCTGCTTGTGCCGGTGGCCATCAAGCGGCTGGGCCTGAAGTGGACGATCGTGCTGGGCCTGCTGGCGCTGCTTGTGCGTTACGGGGCATTTGCCTTGGGCAACAACTACAGTCAGGACCCGCTCTACTACACGGCCATTCTGGTGCACGGCATCATCTTCGGATTCTTCTATGTGGGCGGGCAGATTTACGTGGACCGCAAGGCGCCGAAGGAAATGAAGGCACAGGGGCAGGGCCTGCTGTTCCTGCTGTTCGGCGTGGGCCTGCTGGTGGGGAACTTCTTCAACGGCTGGCTCATCGACAGGAGCACCGTGATTGAGGGCGCAGCCAAGATCGTCAACTGGCAGCCCCTCTGGAACACCAACACCGCCATCTCCGCCGTTCTTGTGCTCGTGTTTGCCGCAATGTTCCGCGACCCGCTGGCCGCAAAAGGCGCCGAACCGGCTAAAGAGATTACGGAGGCAACGGAAGCCCCCAGAGGTTGACGGCCGGTGACGTGGTTGCGGCGCCCAGTTAACTACAGCGCAACTTCGCGCGGCGGGTCTCCTGACCCGCCGCGCAACCTGTCAAGTCGCGGTGTGGCATTGAGGAAGAAAAAGCCAACTGTAGCGGCGCTACTGCGGCGCCGCCGGCGGGTCGAGTTCCAGCGCCACGAGCGTCACGTCATCGGCCAGGCGCCGGCCGCCGGTCGCCCCGTGCACCGCGTCCAGGACGGCGTCCAGAAGTGCCTCCACCGGCAGTAAGGCCGACGCCCGGATGACCTCCAGGAGTGCCGCCGGGTCGGCCCGCCGGTCGGACTGGACGCGTTCCGCCCCGTCGGTGTAAAGGAGCAGGCGATCACCGGGCGCGAAGACCCTGTCTCGCGGCTCAAAGGTGGCGCCCGCGAATACGCCCAGGAGCGGCCCGCCGCCGTCGAGCGTTTCCACCGCGCCCTGCGGCCCGAGGACCAGCGGCTTCGGATGCCCCGCCCGGGCATAGCGGCACCGCCGCGTCTGCTCGTTGTAGATGCCGTAGATCATCGTGATGAACGGCGTTTCCTGGAGTTCTGCCGACAGGATATCGGCGTTCAGCAGGCCGAGGGCATCCTCGGGCGGGATGAGTTCGTAGGATTTCCCCTCGATGCGCTTGGTCTGAAGGCTCTTCTTGACGAAGACCGTCAGCAGGGCCGCCGGTACGCCGTGGCCCACCGCGTCGGCAATGTAGAACCCCACGTGCCGCTCGTCGAGGCGGAAGATGTCGTAGAAGTCGCCGGCCACCCACGCGGCGGGCTGAAGCCGCGCAGCAAAGCGGCCGCCGGACACCTCCGGCACGCGGCGAGGCAGGAAGTCCATCTGAAGGCGCTGGGCCAGGCGCATCTGCTCGTCCAGGCGCCGCGTGTGCTCCCGAAGGCGGGCGATGGCGATGCCCGTCGTGTGCTTAGCCGCCACAAGGCTCATGACGAGCGCGGC
>VGYT01000479.1 GCA_016872895.1 Planctomycetota bacterium | reverse complement strand
CACGCGCTCTTCGCGGCCGTCCATGCGCAGCACCAGGACGGACCCGTCGAAGAAAACCCGATCTTGGCGCGGCGGCTCAGGAGAGCCGCCGCGCGGCGGGTCTCCTGACCCGCCGCGCAACCTGTCGGCCGTCAGCGGCCGCTCGATGGAGTAAAGGACGGCGCGGCTGCCGGCGGCACGGACCTCGGCCTGCCAGCCGGCCAGTTCCGGGTCGTCGGCGTTCAGGACGGCCGTATCGCCCGGCCGCTGGAACCGCACGATGTTCTTCTTGGCGTCGATGTACGCGGGCATGGACTTGTGCCGGTCGAGGTGGTTCGGGCTGATGCACGTCGTAACGGCCAGCCGGGGGCTCCAGCGCAGGGCCGCCAGGTCCTCCAGTTGAAAACTCGAGAGTTCCAGGACGATCCACTCGTCGGGGCGGATGTCGCCGAGTTCATCCAGGAGGCTGATGCCGATGTTGCCGCCGACGCGGGAGGGGCGGAATAGCCGCAGCATGTCGCCCGCGAGGGCCGTCGTCGTGCTCTTGCCGCTGGATCCCGTCACGCCCAGGACGGGCGCGGGGCAGGCCTCGATGAAGAGGTTCATCTCGGCGGTGATTTCCGCCCCGGCCTGGCGCGCGAGGCGCACGAACCCGCTCTCTGGCTTATCGACCGCGGGGTTGACGACCACGGCGTCGGCGCGCGTGAAATCCTCCGCCGCGTGGCCGCCCAGGTGATAGGTTATGGGCAGGCCCTTGAGGGCCTCGATGCTCGCGGCAAGGCGGCCGGCGTCCTTGAGGTCCGTTACGGTGACCCGCGCGCCCGCCCGGGCCAGGTACCGCGCCGCGCCGGCCCCGCCGCCGAAGAGGCCCAGGCCCATGACGGTGACTGCGCGGCCGCGGAACCGCTCGGCCGGCGCGCAGGGCGGCGTCTTCGACCGCTCACGGGACGGGCCGGAAGTGTCGCGGCGAGCCTCCATCCGGTGGTCCAGGACCCTTACGCCTCCGGCGTCGTCGAGGTCGCGCGGCGGGCGAGCGCCTCGGCCAGGGCTCCCTTGGCGTCCATCATGGACACCTCGATGGCGTCTTCCCAGTTGACCTCGCCCAGGTGCTGGTACTCGGGGCGTTCCCAGGCGTAGATGACGCTGCGGGATACGGTCACCAGGGCGCCCCAGCCGTCGTCGTGGAATGCCTGTGCGGCATCGGCGATTGTGCCGCCCTGCGCCCCGACGCCGGGCACGAGGAACAGGCTGTTGGGCATCATTTCGCGCAGGAGTTTGGTGTCTTCGGGATAGGTGGCGGCGACGACGGCGCCGACGAGGCTGTAGCCGGAATCGCCGACGCAGCCGGCCTGGTTGGCCCAGTCGTTGACGCGTTCGGCGATGCGTTCGAAGACGCGGCGTCCGTCGGCGTCCTTGATGTCCTGGAAATCGCGGGCCGAGGGGTTCGTGGTGCGTATGACGACGATGACGCCCTGCCCGCCCGCCTTGGCCACCTCGACGAACGGCTGGACGCCGTCAACGCCGAAGTAAGGGTTCACCGTGACGGCGTCGACGGCGACGGGGTGTTCCTTGTCGCCCTCGCCGAGGAAGACTTCCTCCAGGTGGGCCACGGCGTAGGCCTCGGCCGTGGAGCCGATGTCGGCGCGCTTGACATCGCCGATGACGAGCAGGCCGCTCTCGTGGGCGTAATCGACGACCTCGAAGTAGGCCTTCATGCCGCTGGGGCCGCATCGCTCGAAGCAGGCGCTCTGGAGTTTCACGCAGGGCACCTGGTCGGCGGCGATGTCGATGACAGACTGGCAGAACTCGCGTGCGGCGGCGGCCTGTTCGGCCAGGTCCCCCCGCGCCTTGGCCGCAATCTCTCGAATCTGCTTCGGCAGCCGCTCGTACATCGGGTCCAGCCCGATGCACAGGGGCGCCTGCTTCTGCTCGATGGCGTCGATCATGCGGTCCGCAAAGTGCGTGGCCACGCTTCCCTCCGTATTCTCGAGGCACAGCCTCTTCGCCTGAAAGCATCGCTCTCGATTAAGAGCGTGAGTCTAAGGGCGGTGGCGGCCGAATTCAAGGCTTTTCGCGCCGACGGCGTGCGGCACCAGTTATGATGCGGCGCTTGCACACAAAGATTAGCCGTCGCCGGTACGGCGGCGGCCGCCGGTCGATGCGCCCCGCGGCCGTGCCGGCCGCGGCTAAACGCCGCGCGCCGCAACACGTGTAGCCGTCGCCCGTACGGCGACGGCCGCCGGTCGATGCGCCCCGCGGCCGTGCCGGCCGCGGCTAAACGCCGCGCGCCGCAACACGTGCAGCCGTGGCCGAGCGGCGGAGGGCGGGGCGTACCCGGCCCTGGGGACAACGGATGCGACCACGGGCGCAGGAGCCGGGGCGGCGCCACGGCCCACATGCCA
>VGYT01000478.1 GCA_016872895.1 Planctomycetota bacterium | reverse complement strand
CGATTGATGCGGTTGACCCGGCGGGCAGATACATGAACGGCTTGACGACCAAGGTGACCGTGATCAAGCCGGGCGGCGAGAGCGCGGAGGGTGAAGGACGGCAGATCGCGCCCGGTCGCTACGAAGTCGAGATGCCCGTTGACGCGGTGGGAACGCACGTCGTGCGGGTCGTGCAAAGCCGCGGAGATGAGTTGGTCTTCGAGGCCACGCGCGGCTTCGCGGCGCCCTGCAAGCCCGAACATCTCGCGCTGGGCTGCAACGAGCCGTTGCTGAAGAAGATTGCCGAGATCACCGGCGGCGTCTATGACCCCAAGCCAGCGGATGTCGCTGCCCTGGCCGATGGCTCGTCCAGAGTGCGCATCAAGGTCTGGCCCTACCTGCTGGCTGCGGCGTGCGTGCTGTTCGTCCTGGACGTGGCGCTGCGACGGATTGACTTGGGGGTATGATTGCGTTCCTCCGTGGCCTGTGCGTCCTGCTAATGGGCCTCCACCCCCGGCTCGGCCGCGGGACCTCTTTACGCGACAAAGACCTCCCCACCGTCTTCCTGAATCTTGAGCACGCCATTCTTGCCGCGCACAGTGGCTTTGCCGCCGGTCTGGACGGTGGCCAGGACCTGCAGCGGAATTTCGCTGACCACGTCATCCAGTTCGGTGCGGACCAAGGTCGCCTTCCCCCCTACCGTCACGTCGGCCCGTATGTTCCTGGCCTGCAAGGTGCCGAGGTTGCCATTATTGAGGACTTCCACCGGGCCAAAGATGCTTCCGCCAATCGCCTTCACAAGGCCCAACGCGTTGCCTCGGGTTGTGCCCGCGGCATTCTCGACGGTGATGGCTGCGCGGATGTCGCCGCTCGCTGTAATGGAACTCAACCGACCCGCGATGGTAATCGAGTCTTCGACCTCATCGCCAATCCGCCCACCCACGCCGCGCACCGTCTTCGCCAGAATCGAGCCGGCGTTCCCCTCGTTCTCGACCGCAATCGAGCCTCTGATATCCCCGCCTTCCACCTTCACGCTTCCCAACGCAGCCCGACGTGTCTGGGCCGGTTCATTTCCCACACGAATGTCGCCCGTCAAGTTGCCGCCCTTGACCGACACAGTGCCAATCCGCTGTGTCGCCTCAATGTCTCCCGCCAAGTTCCCGCCGGTCACCGATACTGTGCCGACTACCTCAGCTTGAATCCGCGCGCCGAGTGCGCCGTTCTTCACGGTCAGGGCACCCACCTCCCATACGCCAATCCTCCCGCCAGCCCACCGCGTCACCGTGGCGCTCTTGAGGATGCCCGGGAACGTCAGGTTTACATCCCCGACATCATCGGCGGTGATCGTGAGTTGCGCCTCCGTGTCCCAACCCAGAGTGATGTCCGCGCCGTCGGCAATGTCATCAATTATGAGCCTCTTCAACGCGCCGTCCAGATCAATCGTGTTGCCCACCAAGTCCACATTCCTGAGGTTTAGCGTGCCCACTGCACTGCCGGAGATCGTCTGGACCGTCGTGCCATCACGTGGATCCCCGCCCTTGCTCTCCTTGACCGTCACGGTCAGAGTTGTCCTACGGTCCGTTCCCTCGAAGGTGACGGTTTGCATGTCGCCCCGTTCGCCTGGCGCCACGTCTCGAGTCAGGGTGGCCGTACCCGCCGATCCGCCGAAGACCACAGTGACCCTGTCCCCATCCGCATCCGCAAACACCCACCGGCGGTTGGCCGGGTTGAGTTCCACTAACTCCGCTTCCTCGGCTGTTTCGACCGTCCCGGTAATGGTGAAGTTGAACGGGTTTTCGTCGCTATCATTCGTCGTAAAGCTGATGTCCCCGGTGAAGGTGCCACTGTTCGCCGTGCTCAACTGAACTGTAAACGTGTCACTGCCGTCTGCAGGAATGCTGCTGTTCAGCGCCTCTGTGATGGTATATCCTGCAGGCAACGTCGGTACCCCTAGCGTCAGCGCCTCTGTCCCCGTGTTCCGCACCGTGAAAGTCTGACTCGGCTCTGTCGAAGTCTGCACGACCGTCCCGAAGTCCGTCCCGTCCGCCGCGCTAGGCGTCGTGTCATCGTCAGCGATGTTCCGGCTGTTCAAGCCTTCCACTACAATCTCAGGAAACGGAGCCGGTGCGATCTCGACCGTGTAGCTCCAGGTCACAGTGGCCAGGTTATTACCTGCGATATCTCCGATGTCATCCGCGTCAGGGGCTAAGCGAAGGTTGAGCGGGCCGGTCACCAGGCCCGAGACGGGGAAACGCCAGGTGTTTGCAGTGGGATTGCTGGGCGCGCCCTTGGTCGCCGACGCGGTCGCAGCACCACCCAGCACGAGGTCGGCCACATCCACACCGTGCACTTGCTCCGAGAACGTCACATCTATGTTCAGGCTCGCCTCGGTGATCGTTGAGTCA
>VGYT01000477.1 GCA_016872895.1 Planctomycetota bacterium | reverse complement strand
CGGGGCATGCGGCGTTCGTCGCGCGGCTGGAGGAACTGAGCGGCCGATTCCTGTCGCCGCGCAAAGGCGGCCGGCCGAGGAAACGGGCAAAACCTGGGTAGCGTCCCCAGGTTTGCTCGTCCCCGGCCTCTTGGAGCGCCTCGTCATAGAGACGACCCCTTCCGGCGGCCAGCACGTCGCATACCGCGCCCAGGTGGGCGTCTCCGGCAACCTGAAACTCGCCCAGCGCAAACTGCCGGCAACGAGCAAAGAGCCGGTCGTCATCTGCGGCAAGACCTACGTGCCGCGCAAGGACGCTGGCGGCAACTGGCATGTGCTGTTGACGCTCGTGGAGACGCGCGGCGAGGGCGGCCTGTTCCTCTGCGCCCCTTCCGATGGCTACGTGCTGGTGCAGGGCGACTTCGCGGCCCTGCCAGTTATCACTGCCGAGGATCGCGAAACGATTCTGTCGGCCGCCTGGGCGCTGAACGAGGTCATGCCGGCGCCCGAACCTGTCCCTCGCACTACGGACACCGGCACACGCCCCGGCGACGATTACAGTGCCCGCGGCGATGTGCGCACCGTCCTCCAGAAGCACGGTTGGACGCTGGCCAGGCCCGGCGAGAATGAGCACTGGCGCCGGCCCGGCAAGACGGCCGGCACCTCGGCCACGCTCAAGGACCGCGTCTTCTACGTCTTTTCCTCCAACGCCGCACCGTTCGAGCCGCAGAAGGCCTACGCGCCGTTCACCGTGTACACGCTCCTTGAGCACGGCGGCGATTTCGCCGGGGCGGCCGCGGCCCTGCGGGCCGAGGGCTTCGGCGGCGACCCGCCGGCCCACGACGGCGTGGACATCTCCAACATCGTTGCGGCCGCATCCGTCGCTGGTGACGCGCCGCCGGAGAGCCGGGGGCCGCCCGACCCGGGGCCGGTGCCGGATGCGCTCCTCTACGTCCCCGGCTTCGTCGGCGAGGTAATCGACTTCTGCATGGCCAACGCACCGTACCCCAGCCTCGGCATGGCGTTCTGCGGCGCGCTGGCGATGCAGGGCCACCTCGCCGGCCGCAAGGTCCGCGATGCGGGCGACCTGAGGACGAACCTGTACCTTCTGGCGCTCGCCAGTTCCTCGGCCGGCAAGAACTATCCCCGGCAGATCAACTCCCACTTGGCCATCGCCGCCAACATCGCCGAAACGATGCGCATCCGGTTCGCTTCCGGCGAGGGCATCGAGGATCACCTGGAGGCCCATCCCTGCACCATGTACCAGACCGACGAGATTGATGGCATTCTCCAGTCGGTCAGCCGGGCCCGCGACGCCCGCCACGAGTCCATCATTACGACGCTGCTGACCATGTACTCCTCGGCCGGCATGATGTACCCGATGCGGTCCAAGGCAGGTAAGCAGCCGTCCGGCGTCATCCATCAGCCGCACCTGACGATCTTCGGCACCGCCACGCCGGGCCATTACTACGAGGCACTCTCGCAGCGGATGCTCACCAACGGCTTCTTCGCCCGGATGATTATCGTCGACACGGGCAAGCGTTCGGCCGGCCAGGACACGGTCCCGGTGGAGAACATGCCGCCGCGCCTCGTCGAGACGGCCTCCTGGTGGGCCGGATTCCAGCCGGGCGAGCATCGCGGCAACCTCATCGGCTTCTTCCCTCAGCCCGTCGTCGTGCCCTACGGCGACGACGGCAAACGTGCCGCGGACGACTTCCGCCGGTTTGCCGACGAGGAGTACACCAAGGCCGAAGAGAAGCGCGACGACGTGGCCACGACCGTCTGGGGCCGCGCCAACGAGAACGCCCGGAAACTGGCGCTCCTCTACGCCTGTAGCGAGAACCACACGCAGCCCGAAGTCTCCCGCGCCGCCGTCGACTGGGCCACCGCCTTCATCGAGCACCAGACGCGGCGGATGCTGTTCATGGCCTTCCAGTACGTGGCCGAGAACCCGTTCCACAGCGAGTGCCTGAAACTCCTGCGCAAACTCCGCGAGGCGCCGGGCCGCCAGATGCAGCGGCAGCACCTGCTGCGAATCATGCGGTGCAAGGCGGCGGACTTCGACCAGATGGTCGGGACGCTCTACCAGCAAGGCGACATCCTGCCGGTGGACATTCCCACCCGAACCAAGACGGCCCTGGGGTACCGAATCCCATGAAACGGCCTGTACAGAATCCTTCCCGAATCCTTCACAATCCTTCACGCCGACGGGAAGGATTCAGCCAGAACGGGGTGTTTTCCGGCGCGAAAGAGGCCGTCCGGCCGAATCCTTCACGAATCCTTCACGGGTGTTTTGTGAAGGATTCGGATGGGCATAAGTGTAGTAATTATAAGAGAATACACACTCGTAACCGTTCACGGTTTACAGCCGTTCAGGCTCCCAATTAGCCTGACGACCGGTAGAGTATACCCACACACCC
>VGYT01000476.1 GCA_016872895.1 Planctomycetota bacterium | reverse complement strand
TTTCCAACGAGAGGACGGGCGTCATGAGGAGGTCAGCAACGTTTGCCGCAATCCTGGCCGCCGGGGCGGTCCTTGCCGCCGCATCCCCCGCCGCCGCCATGTACCACCCGACGCTGGGGCGGTGGGTGCAGCGCGATCCAATTGGGTACGAAGACGGCGCTAATTTACATGAGTACGCCAGCACCGCCCCTCACAATGGCACGGACCCACATGGCCTGTGGAGAGAGGTTGAGGGGCAGCCCAACATTTGGGAGGCAGAGCGAGACGGCGACTCACTGGTGGACTTGGCCACGACGGATGGCGTGAACGACTCGGGCGACAGTTGGGTGTGCATCGGGCCCAAGCCCCAGGGTCTTAGCCAGGACGTACAGCGCAAAATGCGGGAGTTTTATACCCGGCAGCAGGCGCCCGCGTGTGGCAGATACGATGTGGGGAACCTCACCGACAGTTGGCCTCGGGGCCGCGACGTTGCCTTCTCGCTCCACAGTCCAGATGATCCCACCGGGACAAAGGCCGTGGCGTTCTTGGGAGGGCGAAAGGCCGTCCCCGCATTCGCAGCCCCTGCGTTGGCAGGTGCGGCAGGAAATGGCTCGACGCCCATCGCACTATTGGTACTGGCAGGCCATGCTGCGGACGGTCCCGGCATGACGTCTTCTCAGCGAGAGAATGCCCGGGTATTTGGCCTTGCACAGATCCTCGGAGGCAATCTTGACCGGGGCACCTATGATGCAGCAGTGGCGGGCAAGTTCCCCCCAATTTGTTGGTTCAGGCATGATGCCGTAGTGCGCCTCGTGGGATGCCGCACAGCCGCGTTCGCCCAACAATGGGCACAGCACGTTCTTAGGTGGGGTGGCGTGGCCTATGGCACGATTGACGACATGGACTGGACGCTCCAGCCTGCTGGTCGCAGCCGCCCATACTTCGGCCCCAAGAGCGGGGGCGGCGAGGTTCATCAGAACCAGCGTCCGTTCTTCAGCGCCCCGCAGTGGAAACGCCACTTGGGTCAAAGGTGAAGCCGCCAGATTGGCGAGACATTCCTGGATGGGCTCCGGAGACTGTTCATGCGACAGAATGAGCGACCCGTTACGTGGTTGGAGCCGTTGGTTCTTCTTTTGCTTGCGCCCATGGCAGGCTGCTCGGCCAGCCGCCCCGGCTTCGCTCTGGAGCCTTATGACTACAGGCTATCAACGACGATCATTCGGCAGTTTTTTCGTGACAATCCCACCGGGCAGTGCACTGTCGAGGTACACGTCGTACCCGAGATTGGGCGGCCATCATTGCACCTGCCCGAGGACATGGAGACGGAGTCCTGGACACTACGCGCACTTGAGCGAGACGCCGTGCCGGAGGGCGATCCTCTCGGTTGGGGAGTCTGCCCATCGCCAATATATATGTATATTAATGGCCCACACTACTCCCTGTATATAACCATTGGCCATTACGGCTTTGCGCTCGGAAGCGAGCAGGCGTACTGCTTCAGCAGTCCTTCTTTGTCGCGCGCGCTGGAGAGGGCCTGTGACAAGAGCGGCCTGGTCAAGGTGAGCGAGAACGAGTTTCTGAGGCGCGGGCTTAAGGTTGGCGCGGGTGAGGCCTTAGCCGATGGCCGGCCCGATCCTTGAGTGCAAAGAGGGCATTCTGCTGTTCCCCTCTTGCCTGCGGCGGCAGAGGGGCACCTCGGGGGCATACCCCGGACACCCCGACGGCGGAGTCTGCGCGATATGATACTCATCTTCCCTGAAGGCCGGTAAGCGTCCGGCCAAGTACAAGGCGGCATGGCACATAAGGGGCGCAGCGTCGGCAGCCAACGCTGAGCGCCGCTGGCAAATCGCGGTCGGCTGCGCCCGCACGGACCGCTTGATATCCCTGCCATCTGGTGCGCTGCTGGGGAGAAAACATGGGTCGCAAAGGCGAGAACCGGGACCGGAGTCCCTCGCGGCGAACCGAGAACGGCACGCTGGCCTGGGTTGTCTGGTTTGCGGGGCCATTAGTCCTCGGCGTCGCAATTCTTGCTGGCATCCTGCTGGTGCGGCCGCTCAGGGAGCAGAACGTGGCCGCCATGAAGCACTTGTCGTGGACGAAAGGACGGGCGTTATGAGAAGGTCAGCAACGTTTGCCGCAATCCTGGCCGCCGCGGCGGTCCTTGCCGCCGCATCCCCCGCCGCCGCCATGTACCACCCGACGCTGGGGCGGTGGGTGTCTCGAGACCCGGTTGGCTATACGGGCAGTCGTGCCAATCTGTATCACTATGTTGATGGAAATACTACTTCAAAAACGGATCCGCGAGGGCTGGATTCGACTCTCCAGGGGAGACTGTAGCACCATTACCGGGATAAAGTGATGTTTGTCGGGTGTCCAGGCCGATAGATGCCCCGGAGGGGTGGAGTCCTTCCGGGAGAACGTCAC
>VGYT01000475.1 GCA_016872895.1 Planctomycetota bacterium | reverse complement strand
GCTCGCAATGACATAGGGCGCCCAAGTATGTCATTGCGAGGAGCTTCAGCGACGAAGCAATCTCTACCCTACAGTCTCAGGACTTGCGAAATGCGGTACTAGGTCGCGCCGCAGCGATGATAAACGAGCGATTCTTCGCACCTTTTGGCGGGTAGGTGAGGGTCTGTAAGCGTAGAACGGCTCTGCAGTTACGGCAGGCAGTCGCCGGAGGGGGCGGATCGGCACATATTTTTTTTCTTCGCAGGGGGATTTTTCTGGACCTATTCGGATAAGTGATATAACTTATCCGATATGAAGATCCCGGAACATCCCACTCTGATCCGCCGGATGCGAGATAGCCGCGTCAAGCAACTGACGCCCCGCGGGCCCGTGTTGGCCGGTTCGCTCGTGCAGATCGCCAAGCACTGCGGGCGTCCCGGCTGCCATTGCCAGCGCGGGCAAAAGCACGTGGGCTGGTATCTGACCCGCACCGTCGCCGGCAAGACGCAGACCACGTATGTTCCCCTGACCCTGCTCAAGGAGGTCCAAGGATGGATCCAGGAGTACCACCGCCTCAAGACGTTGATCGCGGAAATCTCCCAGTTGAATCGCGAACTGATTCGGACCGAAGTCACCCAACGGCAGCGGTCGTCCCCAAAGTCCTCGTCGTAGGCATCGTCCTGGCCCAGACGGTTCGGCACTTTTGGCCGGACTTTTCCCCCCTGGTTACAGGCCTTGCCGGAGACCCGCTACGAGCCCCGCATTCGCTATCAGGGGCCGTTTCTCGTCTGGTGGGGGCTGCTGCTGTTTCTGTGCAAACTCGGTCGGCTGCGGCAGTTGGATTCAGAGTTGCGGGACGAGCAGACCGAGGTCCTGGCCAACGTCAATGCCCTGGCCGAAACGCAGCAAACGACCCTGCCGGTATCCGGCACCCTGCGCCACTATCTCGTGCACCTCGGACCGGCCCCACGGGCGACCCTGCGCACCCGGATGATCCGCACCCTGATCCGCGGCAAGGTCTTGGACGCCTACCGGCTCCAAGGGGCGTTCGTGATCGCGGTCGATGGAACCGGCCATCTGAGCTTCGCCCGCCGGCATTGCGACCATTGTCTGACCCAAACCCACGGGGAGAGAACCTATTACTATCACCAGGTTCTGGAGGCCAAGCTCGTCACCGGGTCGGGCTTGGCCCTGTCGGTGGCCAGTGAGTTCATCGACAATCGCCACCTGTCGCAAGCCACGGCCGCCAGCGCCGAGGCCCGCAAACAGGATTGTGAGCTGAAGGCCTTTGCCCGTCTGGCGGTAGAGTTGAAGAAGCAGTATCCGCAGACGCCCCTGTGTATCGCGGGCGATGCCCTCCACGCCTGCGGGCCGGTGCTCCAGATCTGCGAAGATAATCACTGGCACTTTGTCCTGACCTTCAAAGAAGGCCGGCTCCCGGCCGTCTGGCAGGAGTTCCAAACCCTGCTGGCCGCCTGTCCCGTACAGGTGCATGTGGTCCAGCCGCAGGAGGGCCTGACCGTCGAGTACCGCTGGGTCAATGACATGTCCTACGAGGACGACCAACAGCGCCACCATACCTTCCATGCCGTGCAGTGCCAGGTCCGCCAGGGCGAGAGCCGCCAATTCTTTGCCTGGATTACCGACTGGCGGCTGACACCGCAGAACCTCGAAGGCATCACCCAACAAGGAGGACGCCAACGATGGACCATTGAGAATGCCGGATTCAACACCCAGAAGAACGGCGGTTACGAGTTGGAGCATGTCTACGGCCGGGATGAGAACCTGCTGAAGAGTTACTACCTGCTGCTGCAAATCGCCCACCTGATGTGGCAGCTGGTCGAACATGGCAGCTTGTTGCAGCGAGTGGCCCGCGAATACGGCCAGTCGCTGCTCGGCCTGTACGGCAGTATCCGCAACCTGGCCCGACGGTTGCTGGAGTGCCTGCGTTTCTACCGCCTGGGGGCCGAAGCCTTCGCAGCGGCCCGCCTGCAAATCCGCCTGGACTCCTCCTGAGCGATCCCCCCGTGCCGTCGTCTGCCACCGCCGTGACCGATTGTTCTTCTGGGACCCCTTTGGATAAGCCGCACGTCACCAGCTTGGCGCGCTGGCCGCTCATTCCCTGCGCCAACAGAACTGCCCTCTCGTCTTTCCTGTCGCCTACCCCACCTCTCGACGCCTCGTTTATCATCGCTGGCCTTGTGCTCCGGTGGTTATGGCTCCGAGCGGAAGGGGACTGCCGGCACGGCGCCGCGCCCAGCGAAAAGCAGGACGCCGTCGTACGAGATCCGCGCGGCGGGGGGCGAATCGATCGAGGCCCTGGCGGTGGCCCCCTATCTGGATGGCGCCTTCGAGGCGACCGCGACCGAGCACTTTGTGATCCTCCACGAGCCCGGAGCGGCCTATGTGGCGGGCGCCTGCCTGCTCCTGGAGTACG
>VGYT01000474.1 GCA_016872895.1 Planctomycetota bacterium | reverse complement strand
GTTGCCGGACGACCTCCCGGCGTTGCGCCGTCCGCGGAAGGAGCAGCCGTGACGTTCAAGCGCATCATGCTCATCGTGCTGCCCCTCCTGGGCGCGGTCTTCGTCTTCATGGTCCTGCGGTGGCTGTACCAGGACTGGGAGGCCAGTTTCGTTGCCACGCCCGCGCCGCCGCCCGACGGCGCCTCGCCGGTCATTCCCATGGGCAAGGAGGCCATGAGGATACAGAACGTGGCGCACGAGGTATCGACCAACGTCAACCTGGTCCGCAAGGGCAGCGACGGCCGCATCGACATGCGGTTCCTGGCGGAGCGCGTGGACCACCAGCAGTCCGACACGGCCGACATCCAGCGGCCTCGCATCCAGTTCTTCACGCGCACCGGCGAGGTGCTGACCCTCCTGGCCGACCAGGCCCGCGTGGCCACCACGGGCACGATCACGAACCTCTCCAACATCGAGTCGGGCCTCTTGTGGGGCAACGTCATACTGATTCACGACCGCCGCACGCCGGATGATGCCACCGACGACCTCTACGTGGACGTCGACAACCTGAAGTTCGACGGCGAGATGAGCGAACTGGCCACCGACGGGCCGGTCATACTCGTCGGCCCCGACATCATGCTTACGGCCCGGAAGATGCGGATGGCCATCGACCGCACGACCCGCCGCGTGACCACGATGACCTTCCTGGAGGACATCCGCATCACGCTGGCGACGGGCGAGCAGATGAGCATCGGCCTGACGGGTCCGGCGCAGATGCCCCCCGCCCCCGGCCGAGGTTCTGCCGGCCCGGCCCCCGAAAAGACCGCGCCGCCCGCCGCGCCCGTGCCCGCCTTGTCGCGCATCGGCCCGCCGAAGGCGCCGTCGCCGGCCGTCGCGGCCGAGGGGCTGGCGCCCCCTGCCGCCCAGGCGGAAAGCGCCGACCTGTGGCGCATCGACCTGGCGGGCAACGTCGATGCCTCGCAGGGCGACCAGCGCCTCCGTTGCGACCGCCTGGGCCTCTACAACCGTCCGGGCAGGGCGGCCGGACAGACGGCCCCCGTCGAGACGCCGGGCTTGCCACGGCGTCGCCCTGACGAGCCGGACGCCGCCGCGCGCGGGCCTGGTGCGACCGCGCGAGCGCCCGGCGCGGCCGCGCCCGAGTCCTCCGGCGGCAGTGCAACCGACGCCCCCCGCCGCCGCGAGGGTGCCGCCCTTGCTCGCCTCCTGGCGCCCGATGCCCCGCCGCCCCTGATCGTCGTGGCCGACGGGCCGCTCGTCATCACGCCCGTCAGCCTCGAGGAGCGCGCGCGCCTGGGCGACCTTGTTTACCAGGTCGCGGCGACCGGCTCGCCCGCCGTCATCGAAGATGCGCAGACGCACGCCGAGGCGGCCGAGGTGCAGTATAACCTGCGCACGGGGTCCGGCAGCCTGGTCGGGAAGGGATCGCCGGTCGTGCTGGAGCAGCCGAAGCGTCTGCGGCTGACGGGCGGGCGGCTGGACTTCGACCGCGTCAAAGCCATCGCGGTTGTCCAGGGCGAGGGGCAACTGGAAGCACAGGTGCAGGCGGCGAGCCTGACTGGCACCGGCCGCACACGCCGCCCGGCTCGCCAGGGCGACGCCGTGGCAAGCCCGGCCGCGGGGGCCACGCCTGCGTCGGCCGCCCCGCCTGCCGGGCCGCCTGCCCCTGCCGCGCCGACCGCGCCTGCGCAGGGGGCTCTGTCCGCAACCGCGCCGCCGGCGGAAGGGCCGAGCATGCTTCAGGCCTCGTGGACGCGCGGCATGGGCCTGGAGTTCTACCCCCCTGCGGCGGGTGCGTCTTCGGCCGCGGCACGGCGCGCGGCCGCGCCAGGGCCGGCCGACGGCCGCCCTTTTACTGATGTGCAGGACATGATGGGCGAAATCCGCCGCGCAACCTTCCACGGCCATGCCGTCGTCAAGCAGCAAGGCGGCATGCTGAAAGGCGAGGAACTGGCGATTGACTTCCTGCGGGCTGAGGCGGGCCGCGGCCAGGCCGTGGAGCGACTCGTTGGCCGTGGCGACGTGTTCATCAAGAACGAGCCGCCGCCCGAGCCGCCCGCGGCGCCCGCCGGGCCTCCCCCCGCGGCGCCGGCGGCGGCGCCCGGAGTGCCGCCCTCGGCTCCCGCCGGCCAGGACACGACCAAGGCGCCGTCCACGCCGGCCATCGGCGACATCGCCTGTCAGGACCTCGACCTTCAGTTCTCGCGCGACGCCGCCACCGGCGAGACGCAGCCGAAGCGCCTCCGCGCCACGGGCGGCGTGGCCATCAACGACCCGAGCGGCGAAATCCGGGCCGAGGAACTCACGGTCAATTTCGGCCCCTCCACGAAGGGCGGCGTGGAACCGCAGTTCTTCGAGGCCTTCGGCAAGGTCTTCGTCAACCGCGACGACCTGCACGCCGAGGGCGACCACGTGCGCCGCGACCTGG
>VGYT01000473.1 GCA_016872895.1 Planctomycetota bacterium | reverse complement strand
TGGGCTGCGATGTCTGTCTGGGGGACGAGGCCCCACTCGGCGTCGGCAAGAATCGTCTCGATAGACCGCCGCGGGTCTCCTGGCGCTCGTCGAAGACCGTGGGCCTTGTTTGCCCCGAAACTGTACCACTGGGCGTCCCGGCGGGTCCCCTGGCGCACGCCCGCCTCAATGACGCCCTCGGCGTTGACCATCCGCGCCGCGCCGACGCGATGAAAGCCGTCCGCAAGCCAGAGATGCTTGCCGTCGTGGAACACCGTGACGGGCGGGAACTGGGCGCCGGCGCGCATCGCCTCGGCATACTCCTTAATGGTCTCGTCGCTGAGCACGGCCCGCGGCTGAGTGCCGCCGTCCGTGCGGATCTGATTGAGTTTCAAGAGCATGGTCATTGCCTTTCACATTGCTGGATGCGGACGATGGTCCTACCGCCTTCGACTGGCCTGCACTTCTCGATGGCCAGGCGCACAATCTGGCTGTCGTCACGGTACGCGCCGCCGTGCTGGAGCGCGTCGAGAAGGGCCTTCAGCGTGTTGTCGATGTCGCGCCGCCGGTTGTCCGGCGGGTACACCTCGACCTCGACGGCCAGCGGCCCTTCGAGCGGCCGCACCCCCAGGGCCGCGAGGGTCGAGCAGACGCGCGTGCGAAACGCCCGACCCTCGCGGCTGATCAGGACCCGCCGGCCCACCACGCGGAAGTAGTGGTTGACCGACGGCGGATATGGGAGTTCGAGTTCAAGCACGGACGCCGGCCCATTTCAGTTTTCGGAGCATCCAGCGGATGCGTTTCGCGTGCGCCGCCATCCGCTCCTCGTGGCCGGGGCAGCGGTGGCTTTCGGGGCGCGGCGCCGGTTCACCGTGAATCGCCAGCGTCGCCTGCACCAGCACCCGCCCGACACACAGGAAGCACAGGCGGACAGTTTCCGGCGAGGCTGGATGCCGAAGCTCGTCTGATGGACTGAGCCGCGGCGTCGTCAGCGGCTTGCCGCAGGCCGGACAGTTGGCATCCAGCACGAGGTGCGTCCCCGTTCGCCGCCCCATGGGCTATCGCTTCCAGGGCGGTGTCGCGCCGGCGGCGGGCGCAGGGGCAGCCGGGGCCGCGTCCTTCTTCGCGTAGCTGCTGATCTCGTTCTGCAGGTCCCCGGTGTCGTCGCGCTTCTTGACCTTCACCGTGACGACCAGCGGCAAGTTGTGCAGTTCGAGCGAGTCCTTCGGGGCCATGACGCCCACGGCCCGGCAGATGGCCGAGAGTTGCCCGCGGGCGATCTGCTCGGCCTGGGGGTTGGGGTTCTTCAGGTTCAGCCGCGCCCAGACCTTGCGGCCCTTGTACTCGCCCTCGATGACCTCGAAGGTCAGGTTCAGGAACTGGCCGGCGCCCTTCTTCGTGGGCCGCATCTCGGATTCCGTGATGACGGCCAGGTACTTCCCCGCCGGCAGCGGGTCGAAACTGGTCGGTTCGACCTGGCTGGCGTCGAAGCCGTTGAGGTTAGCCATTGGGATTCGCTCCTTCGCTGGTGGTGGTGCTGGTGGCCGCCGACATCGCCGCCACGAGGGCGTCCCACGAGAGCGGGAGTTCCCCCGGCAGGCTGTAGCGGTTCTTGGCGATGCAGGCGGGGCTGCCGATGGTGCGGATGATGCGCTCGCCGCCGTCCTTGCCGAGCGGGGCGGCGATGGTCCGGGTGCGGTTGAAGCCCGCGTCCTCGGTCTCGGTGCGGAACTTGCGGGTGGCAAACAGCACCGCGTCGGCCCACTCGGTCACCAGGGCCGTCGCGTGCTTGTGCAGGCGCGGCGAGTAGCGGTCGTAGGCGGCCGACTCGGGGTCCTCGAACTTTTCGACCTTGGCGTGCGCGATGAGGATGATGACCATGCCGCGGTCGTTGCGGAGGGCGTCCAGACGGGTGAGGACTTCCCGCCACGGCGTCAGGGCGTGGATGTAACCCTTGGCGTAGCCGCCGTCGGCCTTCTCGATGCTCTTCACGCCGTACTCGGCGCATACCTGGTCCCAGATGAGCCGTTCCAGCCAGTCGAGCGAGTCCAGGACGACCGTCTGGTAGTCGTGCGGTTCCTTGTGGAGTGACGCCAAGTCCTCGATGACCTCCTCGAAGGATTCGGCGAGGGGGAAGTGATGGCAGTCGATTTCCCCCAGGCCGTCCTCGGTCGGCACGAAGATGGGGCCCTGCGCCCCTGCGCCGAACGTGCTCTTGCCGATGCCCTCGGTGCCGTAGAGCACCAGGCGCGGCGGCATCGGGCGTTTGCCCTTGTGAATGGTTCCAAGCAGTCCCATGCGGGTATTCCTTTCTTGAAAGGCCGCGATGGCCGGGCAGGCCCAGGGAGTCCGGCTGCCGTGGCCAGCGGCAGCACGCCATCCTGCCCGTCATCGCGGCTTGGCCGCGGGGCGAACCACTCGCCCCGACACAAGATGATTACCCGCAGAGGCCGCTTTTTTGC
>VGYT01000472.1 GCA_016872895.1 Planctomycetota bacterium | reverse complement strand
GGTCGGCGACGGTCTTCTCCGGCCGCACGCCCAGCGCCAGGCCCAGGCATGCGTTCGGGTCGGCGTCGACGGCCAGGATGCCCGCGCGGCCGGCCTCGCGAAGGCGGCGGATAATCATGGCCGCCAAGGTCGTCTTGCCGCTGCCGCCCTTGCCGGAGACTGCGATGGTGGTGCTCATGATTCCTTTCCGGCGTGTGGCACGGTCGGATTGTCGGCCGTGGCGGAGCGCCGCCGATTTTTCCCACGGCCGGACAAAGCCGGCCGTGCCACGGGCGCGTTGGGGGCCGCCCGGCCGAAAACCTCTCATGTTGCAGCGCGGCGGCCCAGGCGCTTCTGGGCGCTCGGGAACCGGGCCAGGTCGGTGTGCGGCAGGAAGTTGGAGCGGATGAACTCGTCCATGTAGTGCGGATGGTTCATCAAGTCGAAATACGTCATGCGTGCGGCTATCTCCTCGGCCTTCTCCAGTGCCAGGCGGCTGAGGATGGCCATCTTCGCCCCCGCGATGCTCGTGTTGCCGACGAACCTGATGCGCTCCACCGGTATGTCGGGCAGCATGCCGACGAGGATGGCCTTAGGCACGTCGAGGTAGTTGCCGAACCCGCCCGCCACGTACAGGGCCGCCAGTTGTTCCGGCCGCGTGTTGGTCGATTCCATGAGCACCTGTATGGCGGCGTGGACCCCGGCCTTCGAGCGGACGAGGTTGGCGATGTCGGCCTGCGTGATGGCGATGGCCGGGTGGCTGTCTCGCGCCGGTACCAGGACGAGTTCCGGCCCGTCGGGTCCCTCGCGCACGCGGCCGTTGCGGTCGCCGGTGAAGCGGCCGGTGCGGTCGATGATGCCCGCCTCAAGCAGGGTGGCCAGCGTGTCCAGAAGTCCCGACCCGCACAGGCCGCGCGGCGGCTCTCCGCCGATCGTCTGGTACCGGAACTCGCCGCCCGGCCCGAGGGACAGACGCTCTATCGCCCCCGGGGCCGCGCGCATGCCGTGCTTTACGCCCGAGCCTTCAAAGGCCGGCCCGGCGCTGGACGAGGCGCACACCATCCACTGCCGCGAGCCCAGGACTACCTCGCCGTTCGTGCCGATATCTATAAGCAATGACAGGTCCCGCGCCTCGTACAGGCGCGTGGCCAGGACGCCGGCGACGATGTCGCTGCCCACGTAGGCCCCCACCGCCGGCAGCGTGTACAGCAGGCCGCGCTTGTTGATGCGGATGCCGGCCTCTGCGGCCCGCAGCGGCGGAATCCACGCCGCGGTCGGAATGTACGGCGCGCGGCGGATGCGCCGCGGGTCGAGGTTCAGCAGGAAGTGGATCATCGCCGTGTTGCCGGAGCATATGACCGCCGTGATGCAGGCCAGTTCCACGTTGTGCCGCACGGCAAGCGCCTGTATCAGTTCGTTCACGTCGCCCACGATGCATCGCTGGAGTTCCTCGAAGGCGTCGTTCTGCTCGGCGTAGATGATGCGGCGGATGTAGTCCTCGCCGAAGTGCATCTGCGAGTTGTAGGTGGCCTCGGCGCCCAGCGTGGCGCCCGTGGCCAGGTCCAGCAGGTGCGCGACCACGGTTGTGGTGCCCACGTCCACGGCCACGGCGTAGTTGCAGCGGCTGCGGTCGCCGGGCTCCAGGTCCACGACCTCGGCCGTTCCGCCGCGCTGGCCCACCACGGCGGTAACCTTGTAGTTGGACTGCGTCAGGATCGCCGGCAGGCCCTGGATGATGCGGTATCCGGTCTGCATGAGGGGCACGTCCAGGCGCCGCCGGATGGCCATGTACAGCCGCTCGTGGTCGGCCAACTGGTCGGTCTCCGACGGCGCGGCCATCTCCAGGTACACCTTCTGGACGAGCGGCTCGTAGGGGAACGCGGCCTTGCCGAGGTCGGCCGTCGGCAGTTCGCTGAAGCGGTGGGCGTCGGAGTCTATGAGAATCTGGCCGGCCTCCAGCAGGTGACTCTTCGGGACGGTTACGACCAGGTCCGACATGATCCGCGCCTGGCAGGCCAGGACCGTGCCGGCCCGCGTCTCCTGCTGCGTCAGCAGGACGTTGGGAGGGGCTTCCACGTCTCCATCGTCAACGACGACCTTGCACTTGCCGCAGTAACCGTCGCCGCCGCAGATGCTCGTCAGGTACACCCCGGCCAGGCGCGCGGCCTCCAGGATGCTCGTGCCGCGAGGGGCCTCCGTCTTCAGGCCCGAAGGCTCGAACCGCACTTTGCAGGCGGGCGTCTTGGTGGTTGGCATCGCATGACCTCAACGGCGCGGAACCAGCAGCGCCGAACGCGCAGCAAGCGGGTGCCGCGCCGCTGGCATTCTATCAACCCGCGCGGCCTGCGGCTACTGTTCTCGGCGCGCCGCAGCGGTGAAGAACCTCCCGACTATGACACGGCGGGACTGGGATGTGACGAGGTTGAGGACGGTCGCGGCGCATGGGGGGCGTGGCGGCCGGTTGGCCGCGG
>VGYT01000471.1 GCA_016872895.1 Planctomycetota bacterium | reverse complement strand
TCGGTCCGGGCCGCCCCGGCACAGACAAACTCTGCTTCCGCAACCTGACGCTCTACGCCGACCCGCCCGAGCGCCGCTACAACACCATCCTCAGCGGCGAGCAGGGCCGCACCGTCGTCTGGCTGGACCAGTGCAGGCTCTACAACAAGAAGGGCCGATGGGAAGGCGGCGGCGTGGCCTTCGGCAACCGCTACGTCGCCTACGTTACCGGCGGCCTGACGACCGACATGGACAACGGTCCCGCCGCCGTCCTCATGCGCGACCACAAGATCGAGAAGATCACCTCCGACGCATTCACAGGCGTTCATACCGCCATAAACTGCGCCGTCGAGGACATCGACCCCGGCAAAACGGGCGCTCATCCCGACTTCCACCAGTCCTACAGCGGCGACCCCGAAAAGTTCAACCAGGTAATTCTCTACAACTGTTGGGGCAAACGGTGCGTGTCGCAGGGCTTCTTCGGCCACAACCTGCGCGACTCCGCCTTCGTCAACTGCCTCTTCCACAAGGACCGGACCGTGATGTTCTCGCAGTACAGCGGCCCGCTGGACCACGTCCTGTTTATCCACATCTCGCTGCCGAACCAGACGTGGCTGTGGCGCGAGGGCCTCAAGACCGTCAACTGCCACATGATCAACTGCCTGCTATCGTCGATGGGCGCGGCACAGGGGGCCGACCTGGGCGGCCTGACGCTCCAGGCGAACCACTTCATCAAGGCCCAGGCCGCGCGCGGCCAGGATGCCACCGCCGGCGACGTGGAGTTCCTCGACGCGGCCAAACTCGACTTCCGCCTGGGGCCCGGCCAACCCGCCGCCGCCGGCGGCAAGCCCCTCCAGTGCGTCCCGGCAGACATCGACGGCAAACCCTACGACGCCCGGACCCCATCTCGCGGCTGCCACCAGGCAGGCCCCCCGCCGCCGCGCGGCCGGCCACTCTATCGCGCCCGGCCGACGGGGAAAAAGCGAATATCGCCGCCTCGGCCGCCCCCTCGTGCGCCGCCGCCCCGGCCGCCCGCCTAAGAAGCGGCCAAAGCAGGGGTGCCATGCTTTCGCGCTGCTGCGCATCAGAGCCGCGACCGTAAGGGAGCGGCGCCGTCGGGATGCGTGCGCAACTACACCGCTCCCTCACGGTCGCGGCTCTGATTCGCCCCTGCCGGGCGAGCCTCCCAAGGCCAGTAGACACCATGAAAATAGGCGGCTGACCCCTATATCATGGAATATCCGGCAAGCGTGCCTACGTTTTCTCACATAATGCCGCCGCCGACCTCACCGCTTGCGGCGTCAACCCAGACGGTCACCGGCCCCCGGCCGACGTGCACTCTTTGTTTTCCCACATACGAGAACTCAAACCGGATCGCGTAAACCAAGCGAGCGCGCGGCGGCAACTGCTCAGGAGGCGGCGGCAACTGGTCCGGAGGCGGCATGGCTTTGAACCGCCTCATAAGGTCCGTCCCGAGTTCGAGCCTCCTCATAGCGTCGTTCTGGTACACGATGCATAGTTTCGGCTCCTGGTCCTCTTCAAACTCAAAGGACTGGTTGCTCACAAGTGCCGGCAGGATTCTGGATACCTGGTCACGGGCTATTGCACGAGCCTTGTCCTTGGGCACACGCACTTCCGTACCGCAGGTGATCTCGGTGACCCGGTTGATGTAGTGCGCCAGTTCGCCTGTCTGGTCATCGATATCTAGGCCGATGCATTCCTCGTCAAACAGATACCCATTGACGCGTCGAACCCATGCCAAGTACCAGCAGCCCCGTTTGTCATCAAACTCCATGATCCGAAGCCCAACGTCGGGCGTCAGGTTTTGTCCCAGGGCGCGGCAATAATTCTCGGCCGCATCAATAACCGATTTGAGTGAACGCGTAGGGCCGACGCCCTTGCCCTGCTCCCGTGCAGTTTCCGCCCTGGCGTACGAGTTTTCCGAGGCCGTCTCGTTCCTCACGCGCACGATTTTACCGCTGTATGCATCAACGTCCACGGTAAGTTGAGGCGAGTGGACCTTGCGCACCGAACCGACGATTGCTCCCCCTCCCGACATTCTCTCATCGGGTTTCGACACGGTCGGCTTCTCGCCGCCCAGGGCAATTCCCACGGCCTTGGCCGCCTTCGCGTAGGCGGCAATAACGGCCTGTTCGTTGAGCGGGGAAAGCCCCCCTCCTGCCAATGAGACCATGCCTAACAGCAGCGGCACAACAACCAGGCGCCACGCCAGCGCGCGCAGCATCCGAACGGCCCGCATCTTCCCGCCTCCTTTGTGATATCAATCCGAGGACACTTCAACAATAACGTTGGCCCCCCTAAGTATCTTAAACCTGGGGACGCTACCCAGGTTTTGCCCGTTTCCTCGGCCGGCCGCCTTTGCGCGGCGACAGGAATCGGCCGCTCAGTTCCTCCAGCCGCGCGACGAACGCCGCATCCCCCGCCGGCCGGCCCGTCCGCGTCGTCATGCGCAGCACCTTCAGCACCTCC
>VGYT01000470.1 GCA_016872895.1 Planctomycetota bacterium | reverse complement strand
GGCCGGTTGCCCGGCGGCCGCGGGCGCGGCGGGCGCAGCGGTTTGCACTGCGGCAGGTTGCGCTCCAGCAGGCTGCGCTGCGGCACTTGCAGGAACCGTCGGTTTGACCTCGGCGGGTTGCGGCTCGGCAGAGCGGCAGGCGCCGACCGCCAGTTGCACGAAGACCGCGCACGCCAACAGTCCCCACCGGCTCAGGCAGCCCTCGCTCGCTCTCATGGCAGACCTCCAGCGAATCAGGACGGGGACAAGAAGTTGATTCGGCGATGAAATTATAGATGCGATGTGCGGGCGAAGCAATCGGCCGCCCGCCGCCAAGAGGCGCATCGGCACGCCATATGGCACGGCCGGCGTGTCCGGACACGACGGATCCACCGCAAATCCCCACGGCCGGACAAGCCGGCCGTGCCACACGTGCTCTTCAGAAGTACGCCGGGGCGGCGCTCCGGCCCACGTCAATACCGCTCCCAGTGCAGCACGTCCTTGAGCGGCCGCTTGGCGGGCTTCGGCAGCGGCCCTTCGGGCCAGCCGACGGCCACCAGGGCCACCAGGCGCACGCCCGGCGGCGCACCCAGGCGCTGGGCGATGGTCGCGGCGTACGGCTTCTTATCGCCGGCGACCCAGCATGCGCCGAGGCCGAGGCCATGCGCGGCAAGAAGCATGTTCTGCGCAGCCGCCGAGCCGTCTTCAAGGTAATACTTCGTGTCCTTGCAGAGGACCGCGATGCAGACCGGGGCGTCGGCGATGAACCGGCCGTAGTCGGTCGTGCCGGCGATCTCCCGGCGGGTCGCTCCGTCAGTGACGGCGACGAACTCCCACGGCTGCTCGTTGCGGGCGGTGGCGGCCAGGCGGCCGGCGTCGATGAGTTGCTCAACGAGGTCGCGCGGCACGTCTCGCGCGGCAAAGCGGCGGCAGGAACGGCGGGTGCGCAGGGCTTCGAGGGCGTCCATGATTTTCTCCCTTGCTCGCGGCCGAGGCGCGCCGGGCGGGGCGCCGCCTACGGCTGAAAGAGCGGCCGCGGCGCGGGCACTCCCGGTGCGGCCGGCCGCGGCCTCGGCGAGATCGTAATCGACTGCTGGTCAACCACGTCCACGCGGCCGGTGGACGGCTCGTACGTGATGATGCGAGCCACGATCTCGCCGAATTCCTGGGTGGCCTCGCTTTCCTGCCAGAGACGGGCCCAGTCGTCCGTGCCGCGGTAGAGGCGCATGAGTTCCGGCTCGCGCTGGTAGATGAGGCGTTCGGCGCTTCCGCGGCGGTCGTCGATCCACAGAAGGACGCCGCCGTCGGCGACCAGTTTTTCGACGGCCATCCGCTCCTCGCGGGGCGTGGCAGGCGCGGCGAGGGGCGCGACGGAGCCGGCGGCGGCCGGGGGCTTCGCGGCCGACGCGGCCGTGCTCGTCAGCGTGGCCGTGCTCGTCGGCGCGGCCTGGCCCGCCGGCCCGGCAGCGGCCCTCTCGCTGAAGACTATCTGGAGGTCGCTGCTCTGAAGGCGCGTCGCGGTCGGCCGACGCCGGGCGCCCGTCTCCGCCGCCGGCGACGTGCGGCCCGCGTAGGCGGCATCCACATCGCCCTTGAAGTACGCCCGGTCGGTCAGGCCGTCGTAGGCCATGCTGTCGGACCAGGCGACATCGGTCCGCGCATAGCCGTCCGGGACGGCCCCCTTCCAGGCGGCGGCCACGGCGTCGAGCGGCAGGGCGTGCGTTTCCGCCTCGCCGGGCTTCGCCCGTTCTCTCGCCAGCAGCCGCAGTCGGCCGGGGCCGCGGATGTACGCCTTCCGGTTCTCCTCAACGTAGGTGAGGTTATCGCCGAGGGTCTCCATGGCGTAGCGGAGGGTCTTGTCGGGGTTCAACTGCTGTTCGAGCGCGCGGACGTCGTTCTCGGCGAGGATGCGGACGAGGGCCTTGCGTCCGAAAAGTTGGTCCATTTCATCGCGCGGCTTGGCTGCGCTGGGTGCGCTTGCCGCGGATGCCGCCGCCTGAGCGCCGCCAGCGGATGCGGCCTTCGCCGAAGCCGGCTGCCCGGCGGGCCGGTCGCCGAAGTACACCCACAATCGCTCCGACGAGAGGCGGCTTGCGCCCGTGGCGGCGGTCACTGCGCCGTCGAACTGGGCGAAGTTGCGCTTGTCCTCGAAGAGCATCGAGTTCTTCCACTTCACCAGGAGCGGCTCGGGCTGGGTGCGCTGGCGGCCGCGAAGGTCCGTCGTGGCCAGGACTTCCAGTTCGCCCGTGCCGCGGACGGAGGCCGTGCCGTCGGCCTGCGAGAACTCGACGCGCTGGCCGACGACGCGCGACTGGCCCCGAGCGGCGCGGGCCGGCCGCCCTTCCAGCAGGAGCGTGCCCGCCGCCAGGTCGCGGCGCATGTGGTCGCCCTCGGCGTGCAGGTCGTCGCGGTTGACGAAGACCTTGCCGAAGGCCTCGAAGAACTGCGGTTCCACGCCGCCCTTCGTGGAGGGGCCGAAATTGACCGTGAGTTCCTCGGCCCGGAT
>VGYT01000469.1 GCA_016872895.1 Planctomycetota bacterium | reverse complement strand
TGCGGCGTTCGTCGCGCGGCTGGAGGAACTGAGCGGCCGATTCCTGTCGCCGCGCAAAGGCGGCCGGCCGAGGAAACGGGCAAAACCTGGGTAGCGTCCGCAGGTTTTCCGGCTGAGACGTAGCAGTGCCGACACCGGGCCGAACACCAGTCGGTCACGAGCAGACCCGCCGGCGTGATGGGTTCGAGTTGGTCGTTGTGGCCGAGCACGCCGGTCATTATGCCGCCCACCGTGCGCACCGCTGGCGCCCTGCAATCGTCAGCCCCGCGAATACGCCGGGGCCGACTTGCCCAGCGGGCGTTTGCCGCCGCTCGGCCCCCGCGTCTGACAAGGGCAAACGGCGCGGTCACGCCCCGCTTAGCGCGGCCAAGACCTGGCCGAGGGTGGCCTTGCCTTCCTCGATTGGCGGCGCGGGGCGGCCGAGGGCGTCGGCGAGTTCCTTCGCCCGCCCGGCGGTCACCGGCCGGTCGAGTTGCGCCTGCCAGCCCTTGACAAGGCCCTTCAGGCCCGCGCGCTGAAGGGCCGGCCATGCAGGATGGTCGGCCTTGACGTCCTGGAAATAGATGAGCACTGCCCCATGCCTGAGCAGCGCATCCTGGACCTTCGCCACATCCGCCCTCCGCAGCGCTACGCCGTCGCGCAGGCAGACGGCGGCGGCCGTGCCGGCGGCCTCCCCAAGCGCCATCCAGCACGGTTCCATTCGGAGAGTGCTGAACCCGACGTGCGTGCCACTGACCGGGACGGGCGTAAGCAGTCCGTCCACCTTCTTCGGGACCATGACGCCGTAAGGCACCGTGTACGGCGCGGTGGGGTGGCTGAAGAATCCGTCGAGGTGGACGCGTCCCGGCTCGCGCTTGCGGACGGCGTGCGAATCGAGGGCGTAGTGGCTGGCGGTGATGCTCGTCCCGTGGACGGGGGGGCGCTCGCGGGCCTTCACGGGCAGCGCATCGTGCGCGGTAAACAGGTGCTCGCCCTCTATCCTCCGGCCTTCACGCACGTAAACCTGCCGAGGGAAGTTGCCGTTGTCAGCATACTCGTCCTTCGCAAGACCCCAGGCCGCGCACCGGGCCCGGAAGTCCTCCGGCAGCTCCGGGTCGTTCTGGACGAACCACAGCAGGCCCAGCGTGTAGTCTCGGAGTCGCGCAGCAAAGCGGTCGCGCCATTCCCACGACGCGGTGGGCCATGGCCAGTTCTCTTCCGGCAGGTCGGTCGAGAGGAAGGCCGCGTGCTGGTTGTTCGCGTCGGCCAGGCCGTTGGGGAGCTTGACCATGTTGACGACGCGGCCGATGCCGTTCCATTCCCGCTCGTAATGCCGGTAGCCGGGGGCCGTCGTCTCGCGGTTTTCCCGGATGTCGTCCACAAGGGATGCGTAGTCCTCTCGGCGGAAGTTGGCGGGCTTTGCGATGGCGACGCGCCGGGCCGGGTCGCGCGTGAGCGGCAGGCGGAAGTTGTAGGCCTGGATGGCGCGGTCGCCCTCGCCGGTTGATCCCGGGCCGACCGCCCCGCCCCAGAGTTTGTAGATTTTTCCGGCCATCGGCTCGTTGAACTCGGCGGCGGCCTCTCGGCCAAGGCGGAAGGGGACGCCTGCGGCGGCCGCAAGGTCGCCCTCGTAGGTGGCGTCGATGAAGACGCCTGCGGCGTATGTTTCGGCGGCGCGGCTGTCGCGCGAGAGCACGCGGACCTCGCGCAGCCGCCCGCCCTCCACGCGAACATTCTCGGCGAGAGCGTCGAACTGCCGCATACGCAGCACCCGCACCTTCGGCTGCCCGGCGAGCATGTCGGCAAAGACCTTCCCGGCCACCGACGGCTCGAAGTGGTAGCCGTCGGAGCAGTCCTTCACCTGCTGCGAGTCGGCCCCGTAGGCGCGGACGTAGTGGTCCTTGATGCGGCGGACGAATTCCAGGAAGAGGCCGCCTGTTGCGCCGCGGGTGGCAATGTCGGTGGCCCCCAGCCCGTTGGCCGGCAGGCCGCCCAAGTGCGCGGTCCGCTCCAGAAGGATGACGGAGCATCCCTCTCTGGCGGCGGCGATGGCCGCCATGATGCCGCCGGGCGTTCCGCCGACGATCACCACGTCGGCCGTCTCGGCGGCCCCCGGCGCCGCCGTGCAGAGCGTCGCCATCGCCAGCAGAAATACGAAGGCACAACAGCAGTCATTGCGGTCCATTGCGTTCCTCCGCGTGTGCCATGAGCATAGGCCGCCGGCCGCGCGATGTCAAAAGGAAGTCCGCCGACCCTGGCCGCAGTCAGCCCCCTGCAATCGTCAGCCCGCCGCGAGCACGCCCGGGGCGCGGCGCCGACTTTGCTTGACGGCGGCCGGAGCCGAGGTAGAATCCGCTCAAGGGGCACATCAGGCACAATCCGCAAAGAAACCCGGGGACGCTACCCAGGTTATTGCTTGAACGCGGCGCGTGATGCGGTAGGATGACGCCATGCCTCGCATGGCGCGAATCGTGATCCCCCACCTGCCGCACCACGTGACGCAGCG
>VGYT01000468.1 GCA_016872895.1 Planctomycetota bacterium | reverse complement strand
GACATCGCCGCCGGCGGCGTCGACCTGACCACCCGCGTCGTGGACCTCAAGGTCAAACGCGTCAGCATCGAGTCGGTCCTGGGCCTCATCCTGGGCGCCGACCTCGGATACAGGGTCGAGGCCGGGTACCTCCTCATCACCACCAAGGACAAGTTGCAGCAGAACCTGCCCGTGGTGACGTACCCGGTGCAGGACCTGGTGGCCTCGATCCCGGACTTTTCGGACCAGGCGCCGCGGTTCGAGGTCTCGACCGTGCTCCAGGCGGCGGCGGCGGCGTCGGGCGGCGGCGGCGCGGCCGGCCTCTTCGGCGGCGGCGTAGGCGCGGCCCCGGCCGACCAGCCCGTCGGCTCGCAGGAACTCATCGCCATCATCCAGCGCACCGTCTCGAACCAGTCCGACCCGAGCGTCGCCGCCTGGTCCGACGAGGGCGGCCCTGCGGCCATCGAGTACATGAACGGCCTCCTGATCATCACCCAGACACGCCGCGGACACGAGAAGGTGTCCGACCTGCTGGAGCAGTTGCGCCGCGAACGCGCCATCATGATCAGCGTCGAATCGCGGTTCTGCCAGGTCTCCGACCAGTTCCTCCAGGACATCACCCTGGACGTCGATGCCGCCTTCGTGGGCGTCAGCGATGAGTTCCGAAACGTCGATACGACGGGCGCCGCAGTATCCATCCTTGACCCGAACGCCGCCGCCGGCACTCCTGGCGCCTTCCGCACCCTGCCCGGCGTTCCGCCCACCGCTGCGGCCGCCCCCATCTCGGCCTTCGCGAATCCGGCCGGCCAGCCCATCATCGTCTCCAGCACCGGCTCCAACAACCAGGGCACGGCGACGCTGCTGCCGCTCGGCGGCTCGGCGTTCGCCAACTTCGGCCTGAACGAAGGCGGCATGGCCGTCAGCGGCGTGTTCCTCGACGAGGTCCAGGTGGGGTTCCTCCTGCGGGCCATCCAGGCCGACGTGCGATCCACCGTCCTCCAGTCGCCGCGCATCACCCTGTACAATGGCCAGAGGTCGTACATCAGCGTCTCGACCGTGACGACCTACATTGCCGACGCCGAGCCGGTTGTGGCCGAGGCCGCCGTCGGATGGGACCTCCAGATCAGCGCCATCCCCGTCGGCGTCACGCTCGACGTCAAGGCAACCGTCTCGGCCGACCGCCGCTACGTCCAGATGGACCTGCGGCCCCAGTCGGCACAACTCGATACCAGCATCAACCCGACCGGGTTCCAGACGTACCCCATCTCGGCGGCCGTGCCGGGCGGTATCGCCACCTTCACCATCGAACTGCCGCGCGTCATCGTTCAGGATTTCAAGACCACCGTCAGCGTTCCCGACGGCGGCACGCTGCTGCTTGGCGGCACGCGGCGGTACACCGAGGCCGAGGTTGAGACGGGCGTGCCGGTGCTCTCGAAGGTGCCCATCCTTAAGCGCCTCTTCAACAACCGGGCGTCCTTGAGGAACGCCAACAATCTGTTGATCCTCATCAAGCCGAAGATCATCATCCAGGCCGAGGAGGAGCACAGGCTCGGCTACGACAACTTCTAGCCGACTCTTGGCCCGAGACCGGCGGGGAGGCCCACGCGGGCCTCCCCGCTTTTTTGTTCGCCGCTCCCGCCGTAAGCCTCTATCATCTGACGCCGGAGGCGGCGCCACGCGCGCCCAAGCGCGGCGGGTCTCCTGACCCACCGCGCGGGAGCCTGTGCCGGGTCGGATCGCGCGTGGCGCCGCCCGAGCGCGACGGGTCTCCTGACCCACCGCGCAAACCAACGCACTTTTCATGCCAAGAGGGTACTGCCGTGCTGCCGCCGCTTCAGTTCCTGGTGGCCCTGGAGATGCTTCTGCTGCCTGCCTGGGCGGGCGCCATGCTCGCCGGCCGCGCGGCGTGCCATCCCTTCGCGCCGTTGCGCATCAGAGCCGCAACCGCAAGGGAGCGGCGCCGTCGGGCTGCGTGCGCAACTACACTGCTCCCACACGGTCGCGGCTCTGACCCGAAGTTGATTCCGGCGGGCCTTGCCCGCGCCGCCGCGGGCGTTGCGGTCGCGGCGGTCGCGCTCCTTGCGATGGCCGCATTCGCCGAAGGCCCGGCCCTCGCTGCCGCGGCGGCCGCGCAGGCCGTCGCCCTGGCGTTCCTCGTGCTGCTGGCGGGCATCGCGGTTGCGGCGGGGCGCGCCGCCGGGCCGCGCGCGGCCCAGGTACTTACGGCCCTCCTGGGGTGGCTCATCCTGGCGGGAATCATCCTGGCCGGCCCGGCGGCCGACCTCCTGGAAGGCCCGGCAAAGGACGCCCTCGTGCGATTCGCGGTTCACGCCAACCCGCTCGTGGCGGCCGAGCGAGAACTGGGCCTCGACTGGCTCCACCAGGACCTCACCTACCGCTGGACGCCGCTCGGCGAGAGTTACGGCTACCTGCTGGGGGGCGTGGCGTGGTGGAAGACGGCCCTCGCGCACCTGTTCGTCGGGTCGGGGCTGGCGGTGTTCGGCGCGGCGGGGGGGCGGCGAAGAGGCGAGGCGGA
>VGYT01000467.1 GCA_016872895.1 Planctomycetota bacterium | reverse complement strand
GCGGCCCTGGCCACGGTGCTGGCGATGCGGCCGCAAATCCTGGCGCTGGACGAGCCGAGCGCCAACCTTGACCCTCGCGGCCGGCGGCGGCTGATTGAACTTCTTCGGGGCATGCACAACACGCTCTTGGTAATCGGCCACGATCTTGACATGATTCTGGAGGTGTGCAGCCGGACGGTGCTGCTGGATGGCGGCCGCGTGGCCGCTGATGGTCCTTCGGCCAGAATCCTCGGCAGCCGCGACCTGCTCGAAGCGCACGGCCTGGAACTGCCACTCACGCTGGCCGCGCGCCGGGCAGCCGACGTGTAGGCCGGGGCGTTGCCCCGACCCGGGTTCCGCACTACAGGAAGGAAGAGGCGCGTTGGACGCACTGACCAGGGCGCTCGTCGAAGCGGCAGTGGCGGTCTTTGAGCCGCCCGACCCCGTGGTCGAAATCGGCTCGCTCCAGGTGCAGGAAGGGGCGGTGGGCAATCTGCGGCCGGTGTTCGCCGGCCGGCAGTTTATCGGCTGCGACATGCAGCCCGGGCCGGGCGTGGACCGGGTGGAGCGGCTGGAAGCCCTGACGTTTCCCGACGGCTTCGCCGGGACGCTCTTGTGCCTGAACGTCCTGGAGCACGCCTGGGAGTTCTGGAAGGGGGCTGAGGAAATCCTGCGCGTCACCCGGCCGGGAGGGCTGGCCCTGGTGACCGCCCCGTTTGAGTTCCACATCCACGCCTACCCGGACGACTACTTCCGTTTCACGCCGCGGGCGATGGCGAGGCTCCTGGCGGGTTTCCCGAGCGTCATCTATGGATGGCAGGGGCACGCGAAAACGCCGCGCCTGGTCTTCGCGGCGGGCATCAAGGAGGACAGGCCCTACCTGCCTTCGCTGGCTGCCGCGTGGAAGCGCGAGACGCTTGCGCGCTGGACCGAGCGGCCGGCGGCGCTCGACCGCTTCCGCGCGGCGGTGGGCGGGGCGCTCTTCGGCCACCGGGGGTTCCGCCACGTGCGACACTGGCGCGACCTGACGTTTGAAGTGGCCGGGCGCTGAGAACGGGCGGCCCCGACGACCGCCGTCGCATCTACGCCAGGAAGGGCCGGTAATAATCCCGGCCGCAGGCTGCGGCGGCGGCGGCGGGCGGCGAGGCGAACGGATGGCGGGCCTGGTCAACCGTCAGGCCGCGCACTTCGATGCGCTTCATGTCGATCGTGCCCACGCCGACCGATGCCAGCAGCCGCAGGTGGTTCTCGCCCTGGAACGGGTACTGCATGTGCGCCGCCTGGGGGTCGTATCCCATCACGGCCGCACACACGGCGTCGGTGCAGACGGGGTTGCGGCCGACGATGAGCAGTTTCGGGGCGACGGGCTTGACCGTCTTCAGCCACGGACCCTCGCCGCCGGTAACGGTTTCCACGGCCTCCACGACGGACAGGTCAACGGGGCGGGCGCCGAGGCAGTCGGCGGTGATGCGCGGCACGCGGAACTTCCAGGCGGGCTGGCCCTGGGGCAGGCCGAGGTCCTTATCCGCGGGGACGCCTTCGGGCGGGCGCCTCGCGCCGTTGTGGAACTGGGCGATGCGGGCCTTCAGGGAATCTTCGTTCGGCGCATCGTCGCCGTAGAGGGCCTGCGGCGGCATGCCGAAGAAGTTCTTGACGGCGCCGGTGATGCCTGCGCAGCCGTGGTCCTTGAGTTTCGCCAGCGAGATGCAGACGTCGGTCTTCTCGTAGCGGGCGTTTACATCAAAGGCGGGATATACGAAGCCGCCCCAGGGAACCTTCAGGCGCGCGTACGCCGGGTGCGAGCCGCGGTTGCGCGCGTTTTCAAATGTTACGCGCTGGTTGCCGGCCGACTTTATGGCGGCGACGTCCCAGCCGGAGGCCGCAAGGGTCTCTTCGGCGCCCTGGCGCGAGTAGAAGCCTTCTATGAGGCAGATTTCCTTCGCCCCGGCGCCGGCGAGCGCGGCACACAGGGCCGCGACCACGGCAGGATGCGAGTGATACGTCTGGTAGGCGGGCAGCCCGCAGCACTTGCCGCTGCCGCCCGTCAGGTTCAACTTAATCGTGACGGTCTTGCCGCGGACAAGGTCGCCGAGGCCGCCGATGAGGCCGAGGGCCGCGTCGAGTTGCTTGCGCATGAGTTGCGGCTCGTACGACTCGCACCGCCGGATGGCGACGGGCGAGGCGGGCGCGTCCTGCGAGCGGTCGGGCAGCGGGACCTGCGCGGGCGCGGGCCCGGCGCCGTACGCGCCCGCAAGCCGTCCGCCCGCCAGAAGGCCGGCTGCGCCGAGTCCGCCCAGGAGCAACCTTCGCCGGGTGAGCGTGATGGACATATGATGGCTCCTAACACTGTGCAAGGCGTCGCCATGCTACGCGCGGCCTTTCCCGGCTTTCTTCCTGGGGGCGTCCTTGACGGCGATCTGGGCGGCGGAGAGGCGCGCAATCGGCACGCGGAACGGCGAGCAGGAGACGTAGTCCATGCCTGCCAGGTGGCAGAAATGGATGGAGGCCGGGTCGCCGCCGTGCTCGCCGCAGATGCCCACCTTGAGTTTCGGG
>VGYT01000466.1 GCA_016872895.1 Planctomycetota bacterium | reverse complement strand
TTTTGAACGTTTTTGATCGTTTTTGACCGGAACAGGGTCCGATTTTGCGGTTTTTGATCGTTTTTGGCGGCCTGTCATATTGGCAGTTATAGATACTTCTTTGTGGAAAACTTTTTCCGGGGCCGAGTTTGCCGGCCGCCAGGCCGGGGCGCGGCTGCCGGGCAAGGCGAAAAAGCCCCGCCAGGACGGGGCGAGGGCCGGGCGGGCGGTTTTCGACCCTCGGAAGATGGGCAAGATAGGCAACATGGGCAATCGCAGGCGAGAGTCGGACTCGGGCATCGGGAATCGCACGCGGCGAAGGAATCCGGCAAGTTCGTCGAGGCATCGCCGCTGGCAGTCCTTGAGTTGGAACATGGTTATCCGCTAACAACCTCCCGGCAACCACGTCCCGCAGGCGGTCCACGTCAGGAAGTACGCCAGCGCTTCGCTCGCGCCGTGTCCCCCTTTCATCCCCACGCATGCGTGGGGCTTGTTACCTTGCGCAAGAACGCCCGGCGTTGGCGCGGCCGGGCGGGCGGGACGGCCGCGGGAGGTTTCTTGGGCTCCGCATTCCGCACTTCGCGCTGCGCAATTGACGGGGGCACGGAGTGGCGGTTGCCGCTCCTATGCGCGGGCCAAGACCGGCGCCGAGGGCGCGGAGACGGCGGCGGCGCACGGGGCGGCGGTTGCCGCTCTTATGCGCGGCGTGCGAGGAGGAAGGCGCGGTCGTCGTCCGGCGGGGCGGACCCGTGGATTTCATCGAGGCGGGTATTGACTGCGCGGGCCAGGTCGGCTGCGCTGCGGCGCTCGTGCGACGCGAGTTCCTCAAGGATGCCGCCCAGGCGCTGGAGGCCGAGGCGCCGGCCGTCGCCGTCGGTCAGGTCGGTCAGGCCGTCGGTGAACAGGACGAGCAGCGTGCGCTCATCCAGCCGGCCGTCCTGGACGGCGAGCGTGGCGGGGGCGATGCCCAGCGGCGGATTGACGCCGGCCTGGAGCCACCGCCCCGGGGCGCCCGGCTCCAGGACCAGGGCCGGGGGATGCCCGGCGTTGACGATCTGGAACTGGCCGGCGGCGGGGTCCACCGATGCGGCAATCATGGTTACGAAGGATTCTTCGGGGAGGTACTCCAGGAGGTGGTCGTTCAGGGCGAGCATGACGGCGGGGAGGTCGGCCCCGGCCCGCGCCGCGGCGTGGACCATGCTGTGGACGCTCGCCGCCACGAGTGCGGCCTGGAGCCCCTTTCCGCAGGCGTCGGCCACGGTCAGCAGGCCCTTGCCGCCCGGCATGGGCAGGACGTCGACGTAGTCGCCGCCGACCCATCGACATGGTTCGAAGCCGACGGCGACGTCGAGGCCGGGCACCCGGGGGTCGCGGGGGATGAGGCGCATCTGGATTTGGCGTGCGCGGAGGAGTTCCTGCTCGATGGCGGCGTGGCGGCTGGCATCCTGCCGTGCGGTCCATGCGCGGTCGGCCTGGCGGAGTTCCTCGACCGCCAGCGAGGCCAGGGCCAGCCACTCGCTTGTTCCGAAGGCGGTGGGCAGGACGGCGTACAGGACGTCCATCGACTGCGCGTCGGCCTGGAGAGGGCAGGCCAGGGCGGATATGGGCGGCCCTTCGGAGACGACCGAGAGGCGGACGTCGGCCGGGTCTGCGGCGGAATGGGTGGCCATGACGGGTTCGTTGCGCTGGGCGACGGCCCTGAGGAGGTTCCGCGAGAGGTGGGGCTGTCGGCCCTGCCAAGCCGTGCATGCCGCCGCGTCGCCGATGAGGCGTGCTGAACTCTCGGCCGCCGCCCGGCGCAGCCGCAGCACGGCCGCCCACCATCCGCCGAACTCAGGCCCGACCATCAGGCCGCACAGTGCGCCGAGGCGCTGGCGGCGGTCTTCGATTGCCATGAGTTCCTGCCCGAGGGCGAGGAGGGTCTTCAGGTGGGCCGCCGACACGGAGGGCGCCTTCATCTGCGTCAGGCTCGTGACGGCGCTGGAGTCGGCCTGCGAGACGGGCACGGCCTGCGTGGTCTCTTCGTGCGGGTGCGTCTCGGCCGGCGGCGCCACGTGAAGCGCGAGGACGCACGCGCCGATCTGGACGCGGTCTTGCTCGGAAAGGACGCGCTCGCGCACCGCCGCGCCGCCGACGCGGGTTCCGTTGCGGCTGCCGAGGTCGCGTATCCACCAGCGGCCGAAGGGGTCGCGAAAGAGTTCGGCGTGCTGGCGGGAGGCCTTCTCGCACGCAAGGCGGACGTGGGCCTCCGGGCTGCGGCCGATGATGACGCGCGGCAGGAGGAGGGGGACGCGGGACGTGGCGCCGTCGGGCTGGGTGATTTCCAGGATGGTATCGGCCGCCTGGCCGCCCGCCGCCGCGTTGCTGTCGGCCGGACACATGACCGCGCCCTCGATCGCACCTTGCCGATTTGCTGCGCGAGGCGCGCATCATAGCCGCCTGTGCGGGGCGGTGTCAACGCGCGGCGCCGGAGCGCAGCGGTGAAGAACCTCCCGACTATGACACGGCGGGACTGGGATGTGACGAGGTTGAGGACGGTCGCGGCGCATGGGGGGCGTGGCGGCCGGTTGGCCGCGGGGCGAGGGGGCGAACGGGCGGGTTC
>VGYT01000465.1 GCA_016872895.1 Planctomycetota bacterium | reverse complement strand
TTGGCGAAGGCGCTGGGCGAGGTGCGCTGGGGCGATACCTCCACGGTCGTGTTTTCGCGCTATCTCGGGCTCGATATCATGGACTGGTTCGGCATGCCGGCGGTCCGCATCTCGCGGCGGAACGTAATCGTCGAGAGCCGGACCGAGGGCGACGTGACGGCCAATGTCTGGCACACACCCGCCGGCGACCTGCGCGAAGTGACCCGGGTTTGCCGCGACAGCAGCGGCGCCGTGTCCAGCAACTGGACCGAGCATCTGGTGAAGGAGCCGAAGGATTTGGCCGCGCTCGCCGCGACCTTCGAGGACGAGGTTATCGAACCCGATCCGGCCGGCATTGAACGCACCCGCGAGCGGCGAAAGCTGATCGGCGAAGACGGCCTGATCCTGGGGGCGATGGATGGCACGCCGCTCGGCAACGTGACTGTGGCCCAGGGACGCAAGGCGCTCGGTGACCGCATCACGATCATGGCGGGAGTGAATCAGCTCGCCGGGCCGATGGACGACCGCGCCGCGGTGCGCGCCGACATCCACCAGATGATCCGTGAAGCGGGCCACGGCGATCACTTTGTCCTGGGCCTGGCCGGCTACCCCCACCGCAACATGGAACAGACGAAGTTCGTGGCGGGCTGCTGTCGGGAAATCGGCGGGTCAGCGGCCCGTGGATCTTGACCGGCCGTCACTGTGGTGGTACCGAGCATCGGCCAGCAGGACGCGTATCTGCTCACCTTAGGCCGCCCGGATGGGCGAGAATGAGGAAGGTGTCCGCACGCTGATAGCGTGGCCGAAGAACGGCCTGGAATGCCGCATCCGGTTCGACGGGGTCGGCGGCGGCCTGGTCGCGAAGGGTAGCGCGCTGATGGGCTTCGAACTGTCGGCCGACGGCAAGGCGTTCGTCGCCGCCGCGGCGGAGATCAAGGGCGACACCGTGATCGTGACCAGCGCCGACGTCAAAGCCCCGGCGGAGGTCCGCTACGCCTGGGCTGGCTGGCCCCGGGCGACGCTGTTCAACAAGGAAGATCTGCCGGCCACGCCGTTCCGCTGGCCGATGCCAGGAGAGGAACAGAGGGTAAAATGAAACGCAACGAAGACATGGGCGGTCCGCATCCCATCAAACTGATGCACTGCGACCTCAACTGGGCGATCGACCCGTACCAGCGGCCGGCTGCACCCCACGACTGGGCGTTCGTGGACCCCGAGGAGTACTTCAACTGGCACATGGACATCGGCACCAACGTCATGTACTGCCAGGCGTACATCTTCGGGGGCACGGCGCTCTATCCCACGAGGCTCGGGCCGCTGGCGCCGGGGCCCGGCAGCCAGCTCTTCCCGCGCCTGTACAAGCTGGCCCGCGACCGCGGCGTGCCGGTGTGGTCCTACTTCTGCGTCGGCGCCGACCTAGTGATGAGCAACCACCGGGGCGACTGGGTCGTGCCCGGCAGCCGGCAGGGTTCCGGCCACGGCTTCCTCGCGCCTGAGTCCGGCTGGACGGATCTGCTCTGCGCCCGGGTTCGGGAGTTCCTCGGGATGTTCCCTGTGGACTGGTTGCTCTTCGACTGGTTTGGCTATGGCGGGCTCAGGCCGGACGAGGACCCGGTGGTTCCCGCCGACTACGCCAAGGCACCGTTCAAGCGCATCATCGGCCGCGACATGCCGAAGCTGGCGGCAGAGATCACCCCCGACGAGCAACTCCGCTACAAGCGCGCCGTGCTCGCCGAGCAGTTCTATCGCCTTCACGATGCGGTCAAGGGAACGAGTCGGGGGACCCGGATTCTCTTCAACGTCCCCTACTGGAAAGCGGCGGAGGCCGTCTGGGCAGACCATCCGATGCTCAACGAGAGCGACGGGCTGTTTGCCGAATGTTCCCGGCCCGAGGTGGTCGAGTGGCTGTTGTCGGTCCGCAAGCCCGGTCAGCGCGTGATGACGACGATCACCGGGCGCACGGAGGAGGGCGAATGCGATCCCCACTCCTGGCGGCGTTGGCACCAGGCCGGCTGCGACTTCTTCGGCTACGCGCATGGCACGCCGCCCGATTTCCGTCCCCGCTCGGCTCATGCCACGGACGTCGAGATCGTCCGGCAGGCCTTTGAAGCCATGGGATAGCTCTCGCCGTTGACTTCCAGGATGTGGATCCGGTGCGTGAGGCGGTCGAGCGGGGCTCCCGCGAGCCGCTCGGTGCCCAGGACTTCGGTCCAGCTCTCGAAGGGCAGGTTGGTGGTGACGAGCAGGCTCGTGCGTTCGTAGGCCCGGCTGGGATCCCGAGGGACGAGGGCGTGGGAGGCTCCTGTACCGACGATCATATGACGCTCAGGTCTCGTCCTGGCACTAGGGCTCAAGCGTGGACGTCGGTTGAAAAGCGCGGCGGGTGGCGGGGAGAAGACCGCGGCCATCCGTGAAACCACGTTGAAGTCTCACTTCCCCACCCCGGATAGCGGATAGGGTTTGATCCGCAGTGCAGCGGATAGGGTTTGATCCGCAGTGCTGCAGCATTGCGGATCAAACTGGTTGAACTGAGCCGCTGAGCGGGGGCAGAAGCGTGGGATGGGGCACTATGGGGACTCTATGCGGGCAGTGGGGCGCGGGGGGACGCTGCGTGGGCGG
>VGYT01000464.1 GCA_016872895.1 Planctomycetota bacterium | reverse complement strand
CGTCCTCCCGGAAGAACCCCGTCCTTCCGGGACTATCTATCGGACAAAAGCCTCACCGGGCGTCAATCTTTCAGGTAATGGTGCTACAGTGTCAAAGAACTTTCTCAATAGCCCCAACTGCGGAAGTTGGGCTAGAGGGACTCCTGGCTGGTCGGATGTCCGCCGGCCGCGAGGACGTACCGTGGCCGACGGTGGCGGCGATCTTGGCGATCGCGCGGTTCTGCGAGCCTTCCAGCGAACTCCACATCGAGGACACGTGGTACCGGCGGACCGCCCTGGACGATCTCGTGGGCGTCGCGGCGGAGCAGGTCCACACCGACCGGCTGTACGCGGGCCTCGATGCGCTCCTCGTGCACAAGGAAGCCATCGAGCGGCACCTCAAGGCCCGTCTGGGCGACCTGTTTGACCTGAAGTACGAATTGCTTTTCTACGACGTCACGAGCACGTATTTTGAGGGCCAGTGCCTCGGCAACCCGATGGCGAATCGCGGCTACTCGCGTGACAGCCGGCCCGACTGCCCGCAGGTCTGCATCGGCCTGGTGGTGACGACCGACGGCATGCCCCTGGGCTATGAGGTCTTCGACGGGAACACGGGCGACTCTACCACGGTCGAGCAGATCGTCGAGGCGATGGAGGCGAAGTACGGCCGTGCCGACCGGGTGTGGGTGATGGATCGCGGGATGGTAAGCGAGGCGAACCTGGCGTTCATCCGCGGGCGGGGCGGGTCGTACCTCGTGGGGACGCCCAAGGCGATGCTGCGGCAGTTCGAGCAATACCTGGTCGAGAAGGATTGGCACGAGGTCCAGGCGGGCGTGGAGGTGAAACTCGTGCCGGGGCCGGACGGGCAGGAGACGTTCATCCTGGCGCGCAGTGCGGACCGCCGCGAGAAGGAACGGGCGATGCACGAGCGGTTCGTCGGGCGCCTGGAGGAAGGCCTGAAGAAACTGGCGGCCTCCGCGGCCAGCGGGCGCCTGAAGGACGCGGGCGAGGCCCATCGTCGTCTGGGGCGATTGCAGGAACGGTACTGGCGGGCCGCTGGGGCGCTGGAGGTGTTGATCGCGCCGCTGGCAGAACCCCAGGGCCAGGCGCGGCTCCTTATGACGTGGACGCGACCGAAGCGTTGGGGCGAGTGGGCGGCGCTGTCGGAAGGCTGCTACCTCTTGAGAACCAACCTGACGGAGACCGACCCGGCGACGCTCTGGAAGCGGTACATCCAGTTGACGGAAGCGGAGTGGGCGTTCCGCATCGCCAAAGACGAACTGGCGATCCGCCCCGTCTGGCACCAGACGGCCGGCCGGGTCAAGGGGCACATCCTGGTGTGCTTCCTGGCGTACGCGATGTGGAAGACGCTCGCGCAGTGGATGCGTGGGGCCGGGCTGGGGGACGCCCCACGGACAGTCCTGGAAGAGTTCGCCCGCGTCAAGAGCGGCGATGTGGTGCTGGCGACCCGCATGGCAAACGGGCAGCCGGGCAAGACCCTCCGGCTGCGCTGTGTCACGTCGCCGGACGAAGGACAAAAGGTGCTGCTGAGCCGCCTGGGCCTGACGCTCCCGCAACGTCTGCGCCGGGTCGACGACATCGCGCAAATGTAGTCACGACTTCTGCCCCAAAATGGCCTTGGCGCGGCCGCCAGGGCCGTTTAACCTGTGGAACTGCGTAACTTGGGTTAGCGCCATTCCAGAGAATGAACCTTTCGCGCACGGGCAACTGGACCCTGGGAGGATCAAGACGATCAGGGTGTGGATTATTGAACTGCGCCTAAGTAATGCAAGTGGCGGCTGCCGTTTGAGCCACGAGAATGGGGCTATTCAGCCCCGCCCGCCATTACGTTGCTTTTGCGACTCGCTATAATCCACCGCAAATGTTCCAAGCGGAAAAGTTCGAGGACTTCGGAAAGCGCAGGCGCATAGCTGTCGGTGCGAATGCGGGAACTTGCAGAAAGAGTGTTGCCCTACTGGAGGGTGCATACCTATGCGAATATCTAAGGCTAATCTGGTGAGATTGTTTGCTGCAGTGGTTGGCTCCGCTGGATCTGTGTGGTTTGTTGGGCTTTTCTCGGTTTATTCGCAAATCCGGTTCAAGTTTGAGCACCAGGGTGGCAATCTCATGGTTGTTAGCCGCGCGTTTCTGCACTATGCAAATTGGTTGTTTGTTGTTCCAGTTGTGGCGCTGGCGATAGGTGTTTGGCTTGTCCGTTCGCGGCCCCAGGCCACGGTCACATTTGAAATTCTCCTCTCAGTTATCTGGCTGCTCTCGCTGGCATTGGCCGCGTTTTGCCTTCTGATGTGGCAGGTACAGAACATTCCGATTTTTTCCCACATGGAATTGCATTACTAGGAAAGCTGGAGAAACCTGGGGACGCTACCCAGGTTTTGCCCGTTTCCTCGGCCGGCCGCCTTTGCGCGGCGACAGGAATCGCCCGCTCAGTTCCTCCAGCCGGGCGACGAACGCCGCATCCCCCGCCGGCCGGCCCGTCCGCGTCGTCATGCGCAGCACCTTCAGCACCTCCTTGTCGTCCGCCACGCGCAGCCAGGCCGACCAGTCGCTCACCACGCCGCGCGTTTCCAGGTCCCCGGCCGGAAGCGGGTCCTTCCGACGCCCGCAATGCGCCGCGGCGCTCGACCACGGGTAC
>VGYT01000463.1 GCA_016872895.1 Planctomycetota bacterium | reverse complement strand
TAATGCATGACCATGTAAGTCGTGAGGCCGATGGCGAGGGGCCGGCGGCGCCCGCCCGGCGCATCGGGCTCGGCAGCGGGGGCGGCGCTGGCGCGGGCGGCCGCGCCGGCCAGCGCGAGCGCGCCGATGCCGCCTGCCTTGAAGAACTGCCTTCGCGTGTGTGTCCGGCTGCTCATGGGCATCCTCATACCTCCTCCGGCATGACGAAGGGCGAACGGTAGGTCCGGTCGCGGCGGGCGTTGGCCTGCTCGGCCCCCTCGCCGACGAACCGCTCTGTCTTCGCGTCGAGGGCGAGCGCCAGGCCGAGCGTCAGCGGCGTCCTGCCGACGTCAACCTCGTTGGCCTTCAGATGCTCGCGCAGGCGATGGAAGGACTCGCTCAGCAGGTCGCTGCCGCCGGCGGCCTTGCCGATCTCGTCGGGCGGGGCGGGGCGGCCGGTCAGGTGCGAGATGTTGGCCAGATGACACAGGGCCGAGGAGACATGGCCTTCGAGGATATCTGCCGCCAGGTCACTCGGCTTGCGGCTGTGCATGGCTGCGATGAAGTTGGCCGCGTGGATCCCGCCGCCGTCGCCTCGGAACGTCTTGACGACCTTGCCCTGCCGGTCGAAGGCCGTGCCGCCGCCGCGATTGCCGCTGAAGAAGCCGCCCTCGCACTCAATCACCATGCTGCCCGCGAGGCCGCGGATACTCGCCAGATGCTCGGGCCGCGTATGTTTCGGCAGCGTCTGCATCTCCCAGAGAACGGGAACGGGCCGGTAGTCGAAGAGGGTGACCTGCGTGTTGGGCGTCTCGCCGTCGTCGTCCCAGCCGAACCGCCCGGCGATGCTGACGGTCCGCGGCGGCACGTCGGGCTGGCCGATGAACCAGCGGATATGGTCGAAGGTGTGGACGCCGCGGTTGCCGGCGTCGCCGTCGCCCGTGGCCCAGAACCAGTGCCAGTCGTAGTGGAGGTTCTTTCGCCGCAGCGGCACGAGCGGGGCCGGGCCCTGGAACAGGTTGTAGTCGCACGTGTCGGGGACCGGCTGGGGGCCGTCGGTCTTGCCGATGCTCTGGCGGGCGGGGTAGTCGTAGCCGCGGACGAGTTTCATCGGGCCGAGGTGGCCCTCGCGCAACCAGGCCAGCGCCGCCCGCAGGCCCGTGCACGAGCGGTTCTGTGTGCCGGCCTGCACGATCCGGCCGTACTTGCGCGCCGCCTCAACCATCTTGCGGCCCTCGACGAGCGTGTGGGAGACCGGCTTCTCGACGTAGACATCCTTGCCCGCCCGGCACGCCCAGACGGTCTGGAGCGCGTGCCAGTGGTTGGGCGTGGCCAGGACAACGGCGTCGAGGTCCTTGTCGTCGAGCAGCCGGCGAAAGTCGGCGACCGTGGCGACCTTCTCGGGCGCATCGCCGAGTCTCTTGAGCGCGGGTGCGAAGAACTGCGTGTCACAGTCGCACAGAGCCGCCACGCGCACGCCGGGGACTTTGCGGAACCAGTCAACCAGTTGCAGGCCGCGGGTCCGCAGACCGGCGACGGCCACCCGAACGGCCTCGTTGGCGCCGACGACCTGACCCCCTGCGGGTCGAGGCCATGCAGCCGCCACGCCGGCGACGGCGGCGGCCAGCAGGGAACGTCCAAGCCATTCACGGCGAGTCATGCGCGCCATGCGGACCCTCCAAGCCTCCTGGTTCCGTCGCGCATCATGCGACGGGACCGTAGCGCGGGCCGAGCCCGGGCGCCAGTTCTTTGCCGCGCGCCAGCAGCGATGCCCGCTGGTCGGCCGTCAACGGCCGATAGGCGCGGGCGATCTCGACGTTCCGGATCGCCTGCTCCATGGTGTAAGGCCCGACGTTCGCCACGCTGACGCCGTCGAGGTCGAGCGCGTAGGCCATGGCCTGGGGCAGCAGGTCGGGCGGCGTGACGCAGCCGACCTGGCCGTTCCGATGGTTCGGGAATCCGCCCTTGATGCCCACGTACACTTTCATGGCCACGACGCCGATGTGCCGCTTGCGGCATTCGGGCAGGACCGTCCCCTCGAAGTTGTACGTGTTGACGTCCGCGTAGTTCATGACGGGCATGACGACGTCGATCTGGCCGGTCTTGAGGACCTCGAGGAACCGTGGCGGCCGGGCGTGGCCCGACAGGCCGATGAACCGCAACTTGCCGGCCTCTTTCTGTTTCAGCAGGTAGGCCAGGATCCCGTCCTTCGCGAGGACCTTGTCGACGTCTTTCCCGCCGACGTGGTGAATGTGCACGAGGTCGAGGTAGTCGACCTTGAGCGTCCTGAGCGACTGGCCGAGCAGTTCGTCGGCCTTCGCGCCCGAGTCGGTCCAGAGTTTCGTGACCAGAAACAGGCGGTCGCGCCGCTTCGGGAGGACCTGGCCCAGGGCCTCTTCGGCGTTGCCGTAGGACCGGGCCGTGTCGACGTACGTGACGCCGCGGTCGATGACCTCGCCGAATATCCGGGCGGCCTCGGGGGTGTCGACGGGCCCCTCGCCGACGGGCGCCGTGCCAAGGCCCAGAATCGTGACCTTCGCGCCGGTGCGGCCGAGGACCCGCGTGGGGAGCGGCTCGGCGGCGTCGGCCCCCCGCAGCGGCCGGGCCAGGACCACCAGGCCCGCCCCCGCCCAGACTGTCCTTCTGATAAACTCCCGGCGG
>VGYT01000462.1 GCA_016872895.1 Planctomycetota bacterium | reverse complement strand
AGGTCGCACGTGATGGCCACGTCGCCGGGGTACTCGACGCTTTCGGTTTCGGGCTTGGAGCAGGCGCCGTCCGAGAGGCGTCTGGGCGGCGAGGTGTCGGGGTGCCGGCCGCCGGAGGGCAGGGAGGCCTCGTACTTCAGCGGGAGTTGGTTCGGGCTGGCGGCCAGGGGCGCCGGTTCCGCCTCGGCCGAGAAGATTCTCTGCGCCAGGGGCGACGCCGGCGTCTCGCCTTCTTCAAGCCACAGGCGCAGCGTGGCGCACATGTCTTCGCCCAAGTACGGGCGCGGCGCGGCCAGGAAGACGGTGGCCCCCGCCTGGGCGGCGGCCGCGGCGGCCGTCACGCCGCCCGTCGAGCCGCCCACCACCACCACGTCCACGCTGTACGCCACGGGGATGCCGCGGGCTGATTCCTTCACCATGGGCTGGGCCTGTGCGGCGGCCTGCGCGGCCGCCATGCCGACGAGTGCCGCAAGCGATACGCCGATGCCGAGTGCGTTCATTGCCGGGACCTTTCCTTGCTGACAGGAGTTGCCCGCCGGAAGTATAACCGTCGGCCGGCGGAGTTGGTAGCGTGTAAGCCGACGGGGCCCGCGCCGCCGGCGCTTGAGCCGCGGCCGTAAGGCCGCGGGCGGCCCGGCGCCTGCGCCGACGCCATCGGGCGCGGGTCGCGCGCCCGCCCGCCTGCCGGCCGGCGGGCGGCTCGAAGGCGGGGCGCGCGGCGTAAAAAATCGCCGCCGGCAGCCCCCGTGCAAGAACCGCCGGCGGCACAACGGCTGGGCTTCCTCGTAGTCGGGAAGTTCCCCCTCAGCGTCCGGCCCGCCCGGGCGGGCATCTCTTCCCACCGAATCTGATTGTAGCCGAGGGGGGCGATGCAAGTGGGCGAAAACAGAAATCGCGGCTCGATGCGTTACTCGCGCCACTCAAACGGACGCGGTGCGATCAGGTACAGCCTCCGCAGCGCCACGTTGCACGCGAGGCCCAACGCCAGGAACGAACTGAGGAGGCTCGACCCGCCGTACGACATCAGCGGCAGCGGGATCCCCGTAATCGGCGCGAGGCCGATGCTCATGGCGATGTTCAGGAAACTCTGCGCGGCAAAGAGGGCCACAACGCCCACCACCAGCAGTTTGCCGTACGGCTCGGTCGTCGAGAAACTGATGTCCAGCCCCAGGACGCACAGGACGCCGTACAGGACGACAACGCCCACGGCCCCCAGGAGGCCGAACTGCTCGGCCAGCGTCGGGAAGAGGAAGTCCGTGTGGGCCTGCGGCAGCAGGCCGTAGCGCGTCTGCGTGCCGTGGAGCCAGCCCTGGCCCGCCAGGCCGCCGGCTCCGACGGCGATCTTGGCCTGGAAAAGTTGGTGGCCGGGGTCGTCCAGGAGCGAGCCGAAGAAGAACCTCAGGGCGTCGAAACTCCGGGGACTCGCCCCCGCGTCGAGGGCCTCAAAGAGCCGCTGCCGCGCCTCGGCGAACTCGGCCTTGTCTTTGCCCCAGGAGATGGCCGTTGCCAGGCGCCACAGGCGGAACCGCCACTCCGAGGCGATCTCGCGGACGAGGCCGGTCTTCTCTTCATCGGTGAGCGCTGCTTTTCGAGCCGATGGCCCGACGTCGACAGGCTCGGAAGCGGGCCCGACATTGCCGGCCGCGGCTTCCTCCGCCGGCTCGGCCAGCGCGAAGTGCAGCCGCTCGGCGCACCCGTGCAGCAGCCACGAGTCGATCCGCATCCGCTGGTATCCCCGCAGCGACGAGTAGAACACCGGCACCATCGCCAGGCCCATCAGGATTACCAGCAGGAGGTGCTTGCCCTTGGCCCCGGCCGCAAACAGCATCAGGAACAGCACCGGCAGGAACATCATGGCCGTCCCGAGGTCCGGCTGATACAGCACCAGGGCTGTCGGCACGAGGGCCATCAGGAACGGCGCCAGCAGGCCCGTGAACGTGCGGTAGTTCTTCCGGTACCGCAGATAGTACGCCAGCGACATGATGAAGGCGATCTTCGTCAGTTCCGACGGCTGGAACTTCATCACCCCCGGGATGGCGATCCACGAGTAGGCGTGGTTGGTCGGGTAGATGATGCCCGGAATGATCAGGTCGAACTTCCGCATCAACGCCAGCATCGCCAGCAGCGCCAGGCTCGCGCCGTAAAGGGCGTAACTTGCGCGCGCGATGCGGACGTAACTGGGAACGAGGGCCAGCGCGAAGACCGCCAGGCTGGCGGCGGCAAAGATGATCTGGCGCTCGGCCAGACTTTCCAGGAATGGCGGGCAGTCGGCCCGCCCCGCCGTCGCCGCGTAGATGCCGGCGATCCCCAGCCCCACGAGCACGAGCGCGATCGCCACCAGCAGCCACGGAAACCGGTACCAGTAATCGCTTCGAAGCATGGTCGTTGTGCGTGCCCGCGCCTTGTGGACCGGCGCGGGCCAAGTATAATGAACCCCGCGGAGGTCGGCCAGTGCTTCGCGCGAAAGACACGACAACCCGCAAACGAATAACGCCGGGAATCGGCAATCGTAGTTCGGGAATCGGGCAACAGGCAACAGATCGCGGAACCTGGGACTTGGAATTGCCGTTGTGGCTGGCGGCCGGCCTGCTTCTGGCCGCCGCCCTGGGCGGATGCTCCCGGCGCGATGTCCTCACGGCCCG
>VGYT01000461.1 GCA_016872895.1 Planctomycetota bacterium | reverse complement strand
CTGGCCCCTGACGTGGGGCGACGACGATGCCCTCTACGGCGCCTACGGCGACGGTCGCGGCTTCGACCCGCCCGTGCCGCAGAAACTCAGCATGGGCCTTGTGCGCATCACGGGCGGCCCGGCCGATTTCCGCGGCGAGAATATCCGCTCGCCCACCTTTGAGCAGACCGGCGACGGCCCGCGCGGCCGCAAGGCGAGCGGCATGCTGATGGCGGGCGGCGTCCTCTACGCGGCCGTTCGCAACGCCGGCAACTCCGTCCTGGCCGCGTCGCGCGACCGCGGCCTCTCCTGGACGTGGGCCGACTGGAAGTTCGCCGCCGGCTTCGGGTGCCCCACGTTCCTGAATTTCGGCCGCAACTACGCCGGTGCGCGCGACGAATACGTATATCTGTATTCTCACGATTCCGACAGCGCCTACGAGCCTGCCGACCGGATGGTCCTGGCGCGGGCCCCCAAGGGCGATCTTCTGCGCCGCGAGGCGTGGGAGTTTTTCGCCGGCTTCGACTCGGGCGGCCGCCCGTCCTGGTCGCGCGACGCCGCCCGCCGCGCAGCCGTGTTCTCCAGCCCCGGCCGGTGCTACCGCAGCGGGGTCTCTTACGCGGCGCCCCTGCGGCGGTACTTGTGGGTGCAGGTCCTCCCCGGCGGCGACACGCGATACGCGGGCGGCCTGGCCGTCTTCGACGCCCCCGAACCATGGGGCCCGTGGACCACCGCCTGCTGGGCCGAGAAGTGGGACGCCGGGCCGGGCGAGACTGCCTCCCTCCCGCCGCGATGGATGAGCCCCGACGGCCGCACCGTGCACCTGGTGTTCTCGGGCGACGACGCCTTCTGCGTCCGCCGCGCGACGCTTACCGTAGCAGGGCCGTAGCGCGGCACGCGCACAACATCTCCCGACGCGATGTGGCACGGCTGGCTTGTCCGACCGTGGGATGGGTGCCATGCTTTCGCTTGCGAAAGCATGCGCTTGCACCTCACACGACCACGCTTTCGCAACGGCGCGAAAGCATGGCACCCGCGCCACGGCCGTGCCGAAGCCGCGTGCGGCGGCGCCCGCGACTTTGCGCGGCGGGTCGCGAGACCCGCCGCGCTCGGCAGCGCGAACGCACATCACTTGGCTGCGGGCGTGATGTGCACGGTCACCGTCGCCGTAAGAACGGGGCGCGCCAGGCTCACGCCCAGGCGCGTCGGCCGGACGGGGGCGTCTTCCACGATTTCCTCTTCCTGGATCGCCAGCGCCTCGCCGCCGGCGCCGACCTGGACGCGAACCGACTCCGGCCCGTCGGTCACGAGGATGGCCCCGTCCCCGCCGCGTTTCCACTTGCCCAGCGTTACAAGCGCGGTCGCGAACGTCTGCGGCTCCTGGAACTCCACGCGGTCCGTCACGGTAAGGCCCCCCGCGCCCGCGCGCGAGTACACGAACGTGCGCGTAAGCGCCCTTAACTCGGGCACGGCGTAGCACGCGCGCAGGTCAAGTTCCAGCGTGTCCGCCGCATCGGTGAACTCCGTGCGGAGCACCTCGGCGCGGGCCTGGCGCCCCGTCTGCTGGAGCCGGCCCGCCACGACCGGCACGGGATGGCCGTAAGAGTTCAGAAGTTTGCTCTCGTAGCGGCGGCCGCTGAAGGTACGGGCGGTGTACGTTTCGCGGCCGGGGTCCAGCAGCACGGGGCGGTCTCCGAGGACCACCACGTATGAGCCTACGTCGTTATGATTGTGGTGCTCGCCGTTGTGTCCGCCCTTGAGGGCGGCGCCCAGGCGGCAGACGGAGCCGGCGGCGGGCCGGCAGATGAGCACCCCTCCCTCGGCGAACCAGTCGCGAACTTCCGGCCGCCGCGCTCCCGCTGGCTGCATCCCGTTCGCGGCGCTCGGAAACACGTACAGCATCGCTTCCGCGAGCGAGTCCAGGCACTCCGCAAGGTCCAGCGCATCGTGTTCCGCCAGCCCGAGGCCGAAGCGCCGGTTGACCAGCCACATGGTGGGCGCGGCAGGGCGCGTGCCGAGTGAACAGTCGGCAAACGCGGGCGACACGCCGCCGATGACCTGGATGCGGCCCCCGAACGCCGCGCAAGCGCGCACCTCGGGCCGGGCCATCAGGTCCACCCCGCCGCCCGTGGCCTGGCGGACCAGTTCGGCCAGCATCACGTAGTGGCCGAAGCCGAAGTTCCAGTATCCCAGGCCCTCGCTACAGTAGCCGTCGGGCGTGAAACCCGCCAGGAAGTGGCGGGAATAGACCTCGGCGGCGACGACGGCGGCGGCACGCTCTTGCCGCGATTCCGCCTGCGCCAGCACCGCGCCCGTCGCCCCCGCCAGGCACACGGCGTTCCAGTTGTTCGTGACGGTCAGCCAGCCGTTCTTCTCGCGGCGGCCGGAAATCATGTCCTGGTAGGGGGTGACGACGCGGCGTGCGACGCCTGCGCGGATTTTCTCTCGCGCCGCAGCGCCGAGTTTTTCGCCCAGCAGCCGGTCGGCCGTCGCCAGGTTCCAGCCCACGGCCGAAGAAAACAGGTCTATATCAACACTCTTGCCCTGAAAGTTGGCGAGCGAACGGTCGTGGGCGGGCAGTACCCACGTCCGCTCGGCGGCCAGGGCGTCGACGAGCGCCTCGATGCCCGCCACGAAGCGGCCCTTGTTCTACACGCACTCGGC
>VGYT01000460.1 GCA_016872895.1 Planctomycetota bacterium | reverse complement strand
CGCAAGCCCGAGTATCTGTGCAACGCCTCGGTGCAGGAGTACTACGTGTACGCCGCCGACCGCCAGGTCAAGCCCGATGCCCCGCGCCGAGTACAGGCGGCCGTCAAGCGGATCGACAGCAACTCGCCGAAGAAGAACGCATCGTCCAGCGACTGGGGCGTTCGCAAGAACTTCCCGATGACCGACCAGAGCGTGGCGACGTACCGGTGGGCGAAGGGCAGCCCGCCCATCCAGGCCCGCGGCATGGTCCTGGCGGGCGCGGTGCTCTTCGTCGCAGGGCCGCCGGACGTGTTGGACGAGTTGCAGGCGCTGGCCAATCCCGACGACCCCGCCGTGCGGGCGAAACTGGAGGCCCAGGTCGCGGCCCTCGAAGGCCGCAAGGGCGCGCAACTCCTGGCGTTCTCGGCCGCCGATGGCAAGAAGTTGTCGGCGCAGGAACTGGGCGCCATGCCCACCTTCGATGGCATGATTGCAGCGCGAGGTCGGCTGCTGCTGACGACGACCGACGGCAAGGTGTTGTGCCTGGGCGCCCAGGGCGAGAGTCTGCCCGAGGCGCCCGATGCCGCGCTGGTCCCGCTGGACACGAGCATCAAGGCCCCGCCGCCCGCGGCGCCGGCAGCCGAGGCTCCCGCCGCCGAGGGGCCGGCACCCAAGGCCGACTTTGCCGCCGTCACGCGGGCCCGCGTCACGCGGTCCGAGTTGGGCTACCTGGTGCACGGGATGTAAACCTGGGGACGCTACCAATCCTGTTCGGCACATCAATTGCGCCAGACCATGACAACGAATGCAAGGGGCGGCCGGAGGCCGGCAGCAGATTCGGGGCGAGTGACGGGGGCGGCAGGGTGACGAATACCGCGCAGCATCAACGGCGGCGGCGGTCGGGTCGGGACCGGCCTGGGCGCTTACGACTGCGGGGGTTGTTCTGTCAGCCCGGCGATGTGGGCATCGAGTTCTTCTTCGTCGGCCCACCCGGTGAAGTAGTAATTCAGCATCTCGTACGTGCGCACGGTCGGCTTGCGGCCGGTCCACAGGGCGATCAGCAGGCACGCGATGAGGGCCGCATACGTCTGGAGCCGGATGCCGTCCTCGCAGTAACTCAGAGGGACTGGCAGACGGGGTTGAACATGAAAAGGAGGAGGAGGGCCAAGTACTGGTCCATGAAGAGTTCACGGTTATGGGCGCGGTCGCGCGCGCACCCGGCGTCGTGGAGACGTTCCAGAAGGTGCGAGACCTTCTTGAAGTACTTGAACCCCGTGAGTTCGTCTTCCGGGATTTCGGGTCGTTTCTTGTGGGCCATGCCCACTATCTGAGCATCTTGTTAAGCCTGGCGCAATAGGTAAAATGGACGATCTGTAAGATCTTCTTTTGCGCGGGGGGCAAACGGAGTGCCGCACAGGATGGGCAGCGTCCCCAGGTTTCCGGGCAGTGCACCATGAGCACGAAACGATTCGCCGCCGCCAGCACCTGCTGCGGTCGTTCCTCCAGGCCACCGGCCTGCCGATTCGGCTATGAAGGTCCGCAACAGTAGTTATACCGGTCTCAATATGCCGCCATCCGGCCGCGCCCGCCGACCCGCACAACGGCCATGGGGAGATCGGCATTGTGTCCCGTGCGCCGTGCAGGGCGCCGGTCTTCAGCGGGAGGACGTCCCGCCGGGCAACTATCGCTGTGCGGCAACGGCTCCGTCAGGGGTTGGGCGTCAAGCACCAGGTGCGGGGTCCGGGCACGCGGACGTGGCCGGACCGGCATCTGCGCGACGTGCCGGGCCTGGTGTGCCCGGCCCGTCGGACGGCCGACTTCCCGTGGGCGAAAGCGTGAGGCCTTTTCCGAGAGCCGGATGCGGGAACCCCGCCCGTCCGGTTCGATGAGCGGGGTCTGGAAACGGAGCCCGGCACGGACGGGGGCACCGGCGATGGGCGAACGCCGCCGGAAACCGCAACTCCCCGTGCCCGTCCGCCGCCGCGCCAGACCTCGACTCTACCAGATTTCCAATCTCCAGATTTCACGGGCGCTCACTTCTAGGTCGCTGACGCCTGCCAACACGGGGGGGCGTGCCCACGCACCTGGGCACGACGCTTACTGGGCGAGGTTGCCGGGCACAACCATCTGAACTACGATGCGCTCCGGATGACGGTGTCCTCCGAACACCGCCTTCGGCACATAGATTTTGTATGTCTGGCCACTGTACCAGACTTCATATCGTATTACCTTCGCACACTCATCAGAGAAGTCAACCTCCCAGAAATCGGGTGTGACTCGAGGGGTGATCCTTTCGCGCCCGAAGCCAAATGTATATAGCGGCCTAGAACTTCTGGCCAAAACAGTAACCATTTGTTCGGGGGTCTCGTCTGCCCCGACTGGCAGCAAGGCACGAGGCGCGTAGAATCCCGTCAGATCGGGATCCTGGCACCACCTATACAGTACAGTATGTGTGTGAGCAGAAACGAAGGAGCAAGTGAGTTGAGCGGGTCCTTCCCACTCAGGAAGCGCCGGATCAATCGCCATGATATTACCTCCACCTGCGGCCGCTTCGTGTACCGCCCCGGGTTTTTTGGACACTCGGACGGGGGTCATCATGCGGCGACCTCCGCGGCCGGTCGGGAGACCCGCCGCGCAAGGCCGGCGAACCTGCCCGCCCCGACCCGCCCGGCGCCGGGTTAGACTGG
>VGYT01000459.1 GCA_016872895.1 Planctomycetota bacterium | reverse complement strand
TGGCCCACTTGTCGACGTAGACAATGCCGCCGTCCACCGCCACAACCTCGGCGCCGCCCATGCCGCCGTGGGTGTGCTTCCACTGGACGTTGCCCTGGAGATCGCAGGCCAGCAGGGCCTTTCCGGCTTCAGCACCGGTCCATCCGAGATAGACCTTCTCGCCGTCGGTCGCGCAGGAGAACGGCACCCCGTGATCGCCGCCCCAGTTGGAGGTGAGCGAGCTGTCCCAGGGCGCGCTGCCGCCGTTGCAGGCCCAGCCGCGCAGCCGCAGGCCGATGCCCTTGTGCGCGATGGCTTTCCAGGTGTACGCGCCCGGCTCCACGGGCTGGCCCGGGGTGCGCCAGTACGGGGTGGTCAGGCCGTCCCACTTGACCTCGTGCTCGCCCTTGGCGAAGAAGGCGCATGTCAGCAACTGGCGGGCGACCATGCCGTCGGGGGCGAAGAGGTTCAGCGACACGTAGCCGTCGAAGGGCATGGCGAAGCGCAGCGGCTTGAACCCGGGCAGCTCCTTGCTCTGGATCAGTCCCGCCCAGTTCACGACCGGCAGGCCCGCCTCCATCGTCACGGCGAACTCGCGGCCGTCGGAGAGCCGGATGGAGCGGGGCTTCAGCTTGCCCGTCTTCTCCAGCGTGGCATACCCCCAGCACCCCGGGCCCTGGAAGGTGAAGACGCGGTCGGGCTGAACGCCGGGCTTGAAGAGATCCTTGATGGTGATGCGGCCATGCGTGCCTGCCGTGAAGTTCGGCTCGACCGTCATGACCATCCGGGCCCCGGGCTTGAGCGGCTGTTTGTCGGCGGTCAGGAGGCTCCAGGGAACCGCCAGTTCCTGCACGTAGCCCTTGCCGTCGGCATCCACCGCGAACACCTGCTTCGCGCCCTGCGACTTGGCGTCGGGGATGTTGCCTTCGTTGAGCTGCCGGCCGTAGGTGGCGTCCATCAGATCCCCGCCCTCGCGGAGTTTCCAGCAGGTCCAATGGGCCGTGCGCTCCTTGCCCGCCGCATCGGTCGTCACGGTGCGGAACTGCAGGCAGTCGCCCGCGAAGCCATGGTCGCCTTTCACCCCGGGGTTGTTGAGCGGAGTGGGGTCCTTCCAGCGCGCCAGCACGTACAGGTTTTCTCCGTCGTACATGGTGTGGAACCACACGCTGTACTGGTCGCGCAGGTTCTCGGCGTCGCCGCAGGCGAGAATCCCTCCGGTCAGATCCCAGTCATCGAACTTGCCGTCGACGACTACCTTGCCCGGCGCGGGCAGGACCTGCATGTTCAGGTTCTCCGTTTCCGTGGCCCTGGCGGCCGGAAGGGCGGCCAGGGCAAGAACGAGTGCGATGGCGGTCAGTGTCTTGCTGTTCATCTCTTTCTCCTTCGTAGTCACGATTCTCTCCATTTCAGCGATGAGTGTCATCTTCTGCTCCTGGCGGATGGGAATCTGGTTGTTCTCATGGTTGCTCTCCTTCGAGTGGGTCTCGTCTCCGTGGCGTGCGTCGCGAGGCGCCCTCCTGGGTGATCCGCGAACCGTCGCTATTCTGGTTGCGGGTCATTCCGCGGTCCTCAGCGGCAAGGTCACCGTCGCCCTGCCTCCGGCCACGCAGATGCTCTCGATCTTCAGTTCCTGCGCCTTGGTGTCGTCGAAAACCGGTTCGATCTCCAGGAGGTGCGGCGTGTTGGGGTCGAGGCCGCGCACGACCTCGTAGAGCAGGAAGCCGTTGCCGTTCTTCCAGAGGTTGCCGTCGAACAGGTCGGAGTCCTTTTCCTGGCCCCATTTCCCCGTGACCGGCTTGCCGTCGAGTTTGATGCGGAAGCGGCCGGAGTCGGCGGTGCATTCGCCGAAGAGCAGGATCGAAGCCGCCTCGACCTGCAGGCGCAGCGGCGCGGTCACCTGCGGCTCGGCGCGCGGCTTGCCTTTCTCATCCAGCGCCCGGTTGCGGGCCGCGACCAGGTCGTCGAGCCAGCGGGACATCAGCCAGTCGTGGTTGATGGCGGTGAGGTTCGGGCGGCCTTTGCTCCAGCCGCGCGGCAGGCTCGGCAGTCCGGCCAAGTTGAAACGGCGGAGCGTCAGATACGTGTCCGCATAGACGGGTTGGGCCGGCACACGAGGCGAAAGCCCGGCCTTGACCGCGGCCAGGTAGCCGTCCCAGGCAGCGGCGGCAAATTCGCGGTACCCGGGATCATGGGGATGGACGCCATCGGTCACCCAAAGATCCTCGCGCGTCAAACGGCCGGCGTCGACCGCCTGGCAGATCCGGGTCACGGCGTCGCCCCAGCCGTTGCCGTGGGTATCGGCCAGCGCGCGGTGCGCGGCGAGCCGCTTCATGTTCGGCAGTTTGTTAGTGTCGATGTCCCACTTGAACGGGAAGGCGACCTGCACGACCGGGATGCCGGCGCCGGCCAGCCGGCGCAGGATGGACTCGTAGGAGGCGAGCGTCTCGGGGTCGGCGGAGTTGATGTCGTCGTTAGCGGTGAAGTCCACGAAGACGAGGTCGGGCCGGTGGGCCAGGACATCGCGGTCGAGGCGGAACGCCCCGAGCTGGGAGCCGGTGCCGCCGATGGCCGAGTCGCGGAAGCGGAAACGGGCGGCCGGATAGTGCTGCTCGAACCGGTCACGCATCACCGCCCGATACGAGGTCTCGGCCGGGTCGGACGCATTGGCCCCCCACGTCAGAGACGCCCCGAAGAAGACG
>VGYT01000458.1 GCA_016872895.1 Planctomycetota bacterium | reverse complement strand
AAGAAGACCCCCTCACCCGGCCCCGCCCTGAAGGCGGGGCCGGCCTCTCCCCCGAGGGGAGAGGCGGGAATGCGGAGAAGCCCGACCCCTCTCTCCCCTCGGGGGAGAACGCAAAGCACACCAATCTCCCTATCTCCTTGGGGGAAAACGCAAAGCACACCAACCTCCCTCTCCCCTTGGGGGAGAACGCTAAGCACACAGATCTCCCTCTCCCCTCGGGGGAGAACGCTAAGCACGCCAATCTCCCTCTCCCCTTGGGGGAGAGGGGCGGGGTGAGGGGTCCCGCGGCGCCATCCGCGCTCCGCGTCACGGTCGACGGCGCCGCGCCCGTGACCGTTTCCGTGCCGGGCGGCGATGAATACCGCTGGATAAGCGTGCCCAGTCCGGAGACCGCGGACGGGACATGGCCGTTTGCGGAGGGCCTGCACCGTATTGGAATTGTCGCGGACCGGGAGAAGGTGCGGGTGGAGCAGGTGGCCTGCCGGAACACGGGCCGCGAACGTCCGCTCGTGTTTCTGCACGCTTCGTTCCGTCTTTCGGCGGGGGAAAGCGTGATCCTCTTCGACCGCGCCGGCGCCGTGTTGGATTACGTGACGCCGCCTCCCATGCCCCCGGGAATCAGCTACCGGCGCGTGCCGGACGGCGCCGACGTCTTCCAGGCGGCGCAACCGTCTCGCGATGGCGGGTCCGGCTTGCCCGCCATGGCCCGAAGGGCGGCGGCAGGCGGGCCGGACGCGCCTCCCGGCGTGGCCGTGCTGTGCATCGATACGGACCCCGCGAACCTGGAGTACACGGACCTGGGCATCTTCAACCGCCGGAAGAGGGAAGGCCGCGACTGGGAACGACCGGCCAACGTGCTGCTGTTCGAGGGGACAAACGTGTACTTCGACGGTCATGCCGGGCTGCGCTCCCACGGCTGGCGGCATGCGGATCCCTCGCAGAACTCGTTTCACATCAACTTCCGGAGTTGCTACGGGGAGGACCGTCTGCGGCGCAGTCTCTACGACCCGCATTCGCCGGTCCGGCAATCCTGCGTCATCGCCGACGCCAGCGGCGAGGGCTGGGCGGACGGACTGGCCTACGACGTCACGCGCGCCATCGGCGGAGCGGCCCCGCGGACGAAACCCGCGCTGATCTTCGTCAACGGCCGCCCGTACGGACCAGGCACGCTGGTCGAGAACGTGGACGAGACCTTTCTGCTCGACCGCTGGGGCCACGCCGATTTCGACGTGATCAAGCGCAAGCCGCCGCGGCTCAAACACGGCACGTGGGACGCGAATCAGCGCCTGCACGACTACCTTTGCGACGCCGGGCGGCTGGAACGCATGACCGCGGCGGACCTCGCGCCGCTGCTCGACGTCGAAAGCCTCACGGCCTGGATGCTGGGGATAATTCTCTGCGACGCCAGCGAGGGCGGCAAACACATCACGCGCGAGGCGTTCCAGGGCTATTTCTATGCCGACCGCAAGCAATCATCGCCCCGCATCGGCCTGATCGCCTGGGACGTGGACCGCAGTTTCCGCTCCGTCGAGTACGATACCCTGCGCGGCATCGTCGAGAAGGCGCGCTTCACCACGCCGGTCGGGACCTTCCGGGCGCTGCTCCGGAACGACCCGGCGTATGCGCGCCGGTTCGCGGAAGCGGCGCAGCGCGCCCTCAACCACGTGTTCCGGGAAGAGCGCTGGCGCGAAACCGTTGACCGCTATGCTGCGCTGTACGAAGCGCACGCGGAAGACCGCGAGGAATGGAGAGAAGTCTTTGCCACGGCGCGCCGCGTGCTGAAAGAACGGCCGGAGATCGTCAGGCGGCAGATCATGCAGCGGTTCGACACGGGCGAGCCGCATGAAGTCACGGTTGACGGGGCCGTGGGCGAGCGGCTCCTGATAGACGGCTGCGAGGAACCCCTGCCCTACCGCGGCCGCTACTTCCCCGGCTCACGGCTGACCGTGGCGGCGCTGCCGGGCGACGCCCGGCGCATCGCGGGATTCGCCGTCAACGGCCGGGAAGTGACGGGCGGGCGGCTGGCCACGGCGGTTGCGGAAGACCTGGCCGTAGAAGCAAAGCTGAACCCGTGACGCGCCGGGTGGCCCGCGACCTCCGGGCGCGGGCGCCGCACGCGCCGCTCTCTACTTCGGCCGCGGCGGCGGTTGCGCAGCTCGAATCGGCCGCGTCAATCGGTTGCGTCATGGCCGCATGCGCCCGGGCAAACGCGACCGATCGACGATTCCAGCCGCGCAACCGCAACCGCCGCCTGGATCTGCCATCCGGACAGGACCTTGGCCTCCCCGACTCATCGTGCTATTCTCTCCCCCCATGATCCGCGTCTGCTTTCTCTCCACGCACGCCTACGGCCTTTTCGCGCCGGGCAAGTCTCCCGGCGAAATCGGCGGCGCGGAGGTGCAGTTCCGGCACCTCGCCACGGAGCTGGCGAAGGACAAGGCGTTCCAGTCGGCGATCATCGCGGGCGACGTCGGGCAGGCCGCCGTTGAAATGCATGAGGGAGTCACGCTCCACCGCGCGCCCATGGCGCGTCCGTCGGACAGCGCGGCGCGGCGCACGGCGCAGGCCGTCCGGTATTGGCGCCTGTTGCGCCGCGTTGACGCCGACGTGTACTTGACCACGGCCACCACCACGAACATCCTTCTGGTCGCGCTCTTCTGCCGGCGCCGCGGCAAGAAGCACAT
>VGYT01000457.1 GCA_016872895.1 Planctomycetota bacterium | reverse complement strand
TCCTCGGGGTCAACTGACGTACCCACGACAACTGCTGCGGCGCAACAGGAACCGGCGTGGCGGCCCCGACAGCCGTAGTGATGCGAGCCGTCGGGATCTGTCCAAGAAGCCCGACCACTGCCGCGAGCGCCAGCGCCGCAATGGCAAGAACATACCAGCCCGCCAACAACAAGGAACGCCCGCTCGGCATCTGGAACTCCTTACCATCGGCTATGCTTGCCGCAGGTTCTCCGCTGTCAGTATAATCGACCCGCCTGGGCGGCGCCAACCGGCGGCCGGGGCAAATGGCCGCTTCATGTGGCCTGGCTTGCGGAGGCCGCCAGACGCGGCAAGACGTCGGTGTCGCGGGTCTCCTCGCACGAAAAGAGGGGGTCATTCCCCGGCAACCGGACGGAAAGCCCAACGAAATGTCCCTGTCTTGCTTATTTCACCGCAATTGGTGCGTGTCACTGGACTTCTACTCCTCCAGTTTCTGTGTCCCTTTGTCAGCGGCCTGCCCAGGTTGCACCGCTTCCAAGCCCAGCGGGTTGTTGCCGTCCAGGTCCGGGTGGCGGGGCCAGGTTCTGCCGTCGGGCCCCTTAACCACGTGGTTCTAGTAGGTGGAACTGCCCACGCAGAGCAGGTCCATGTAGAGGGCGGTCAGGCGGACGTCGTCCTTCTGGAGCCCCGCCAGTTTACCCTTGTTGGCCTGGACGAACTCCCACAGCCTGCATCCGCGGGCGCCGAAGGCGTCCGGCGTGGTGCGGAAACTCTTGTTGCCCTGGTTGACGCTGAAGCCTTCGCTGTAGCGCAACCAGCCGGCCTTCTCCAACGCGCGGCGGTCGGTCGTCTTTAGCCCATCCGGCAGTTTCATGCACGCGGCCAGCACGCGGTCCACGGCCGGTACGATGTAACTCTCGCTGATGGCGACCTTGCCGTCGGGCGTCTCGGGCGTGATGGTGGTCGGCGGCCGACGCATCGCCAGCGGCACAGTGGCGAACTCCCGCGGCCTGGAGGACTGCGGCTCGTGACAGCCGACGCAACTGAGCCGCTCGCCGAGATGAACGTAGGTGTCCGACAGCATCGAGTGCACCGCCAGGCCGTTGGCGTCGAGCAACTGGAAGTAGATGCCCTTCTGGATCGGCGCAAGGCAGTTGACGCTGCCGTCCTCCTCAACCGGTGTGGTGCCCAGCACTATCTTGACCGCGCTGGTGTTCCGTCCATGGACGGCTCCGCTTCGGTTGTAGTCGCCGGTGGATGCCCCGAGCACCTGCACGATGCGCATGGCCTTGACCTTTACGTCCCTCGGCAGCGGGATGTCAGTGTCGTACACGTTCTGTACGGTGATGGTAGCCGGCCTGTGCTCGGGCAGGTTGCGGCGGTCGTCGCTCTGGAATGTCTGCGGGGGAATCACCGGTGGGCGGGTGCGCGGGCGAACCGGGATCGGAAACGTCGGCCGCCAGCATCCGCTGCGGAAGGCGAGTTGCCGCGGATCGTCGCTGATGGACTCGAACGTGGGCTTGGGCGCAGGGTTCCCCGACTTCTTCCCGCGGCTTTCCCAGCCGTTGAAGCCGTAAAGTGAGTCGTTGAAGGCGGACAGCCGGTTGCGGCGCGCGGCGTTGGGGCTGCGGCGGATCAACTCCCGGTTGCCGAAGCAGTCAACGAGGTATATGCGGTCGAGATAACTGGCAATGGCAAAGTGCTCCGACAGCGGCACGGGGGCGCTGAAATCGCCTCCACGGTCGCCGCCCCATGGTCCCGGTGTGAACGCAAAGACCTGCCCCCCCGCGTAGTCGTCCGGCCGGTCGAGGTCCAGCACGAGGATCGGCCCGATCTCCACGGGGTGGTGCCAACTTCCGATGGCCATCACCTTGCACGAGCCGGGGATGGTCTTGCAGTGGGAGACGGCGCAGGGCTGCCGCGGCCCGGATCGCCCGCCGGGGGGCGGGTTGAACTTCGCGTACGGCGTGCCGGGTTTGAAGATGTTATCCCACATGTAGTTGCCGCCAGGTGCACGCGGGTCGCGCCCGTCGGGGAAACACGTCCAGATGCCGTGCGCCGAGTGCACGCTTCGGTCCACGTAGTCCCAGCGGGTGTAGAGAATTCTCCCGTCGCCGCCCACGCTGGGCAGCCACTCGTGGGTTTCATGAAAACTGAGTTTGATGATGTCTGATCCGTCGGGCTTCATCGAGCAGAGTGTGAAGGCCGGCCGGTACGCGATGCAGCGGTCGTACACTTCCCGTCGCGTGGACATGAACACGACCCGCCCGTCGGGCAATTCGCACGGTTCGGTATCGTTCCATCCGCCCTCGTCGGTCGTCACCTGGCGAAGGTTCGTCCCGTCGATGTCGATGCGGAAGATCCGCAGCGGATCGGCCGTCTTCTTGCGCGTGTCCTTGTGGGCAGCCTGCTGCGGCGTGGTCGGCCACTCGTCGTAGTGCAGCCTCGCCCAGGAGAACCAGACCGTCCTGCCGTCGAAACTCAGACTCGGGGCATGGAACATCCCGCCGGCGAGCGTCCGGCCCTTGTGCGGACCGTTGGCCACCTTGCGCGTGGCAACTTACCACATGAATGACCTTGGATGATCTCATCGTTCACAACCCTGACGGGGTTTGCATTGCGGGCCGGCCATCTCTAAGTCGCCCGTTGTCGAGCGGGAAGCAGATTCGATCTCATTTGATTCGGATGAGTTCGGGGCGGTCGTTGGAGGCTTG
>VGYT01000456.1 GCA_016872895.1 Planctomycetota bacterium | reverse complement strand
CGTCATTTGCCGATAGCGGTCGTGCGCTGTCGTCTCGCAGCCGCTCGCGACGATTGTCGCGGCCACCAATCCCGCCAACACCACCAACAGACGCTTCATGGGTTGCCTCCCTTTGCGACGGCACAGATTGCCCCGACCTCAAGCGGCCCGCATCGTAGGCCGCGCTGCGGCGCCTGTCAACAAAAAATGCCGCCCCGCTCAAGGTACACCCGCGCGGGGCCGTACCACCAGGGGCCCTGCCCTTCGGCGATGCAGCGGACCTCTCGCAGGGCGTCCGCGTGGACCTGTTCGCCCAGGGCGCGGGCCGCGGCGTCGCAGAAGTACGTCCGGCATCCGATCGGCCGCACGGCGCGTGCGCCGCACAGGTCGCCATCCTGGTAAGGGCACCGCCACGCGCCGTCAAGGCGGCATCGCGAGGCACAGGCATGCAAGTTGGTCCCGCAGGAGGCCACCAGGTGCGCCATCTCCAGGGCGCTGGCGAACAGGATGATGCCGCCGGGATCGAACCGGCAGCACCGGCCGCACGCGCGGCAAGCGCCGGCCACGGGGGCGAGCGCGGCGTCGACCCGCTCGTACAGCCGCGCGAGGGCCGCTCGCACGCCGACCGCCGGCGGCGCGTGCGCAGGCGGCAGGCCCCACGGAGCGGCATCCCGCACGCCTTCGGCGTTGCGGCTGAACTTGAACATCCTCATTCCCCCGCCATTTCGAGCCGCAGCGCCTCAACCTGCTCCAGGGCGATGAGAGGGCCCCGCCCGATGCCGGGGCAGCGCCGCGCGGCGTCCTGCCACGTCTCGCGGCTGCGCAGGTTCGACGGCCAGAACGGCCACACGCGGCACTGAAGCGGCCGCACATCGTATGCCGTGCAGCGGCCGTGTCCGTCGAGCAGGATGCAGTCGAAGTCGGCCTTCTCCGCCAGGCTCATGCCGCCGAGGAACCGCCGGACGTAGAGGCCGCGGAACTCATCCGCCGCCAGCCCCAGGAACTGCGCGATGGCCGCCAGTTCGTCATCGTCGAGCCAGACGTAGCCCGGCCCGCCGCCGCAGCACCGCCCGCACGCCTGGCACTCGAAGCGCAGGCCCTCGGCGTACCAGGGCTGGGGATCGGCCGAGTTGGCAGCGCCGCCGCTCATGCAAGGGCCTCCGGGCAACGGAGTATTTTACGCGCGGGCCGGCGGCGGGCACAACGCTTTACGGTAGGATCTCAGTTACAGGTTGGCGAAGTGCGCCCCAACGCAAGAGCGGCGCACCACGCTTTGCGCAGTCTTTCCCTTTGACCGCCGCGCGGGTGTACGTAGAATGGCCCCGCAACGCGGAGGGCCTGCGATGGCCGAAACAACAGCGCCTCTTGCTCTCGTGACCGGGGCCACCGGCATGATCGGCAGCCACCTCGTGCGGCGGCTGCTGGACGAGGGGTGGCGCGTACGGGCGCTCGTGCGGGCCGCGAGCGACACGGCGCTGCTTCGCTCGTGGGGCCTGGAGTTGGCGCAGGGCGACCTGGCGGACCCGCCGGCGGCGCTGGCCGACCGCTTCCGCGGCGTCCAGTACGTGTTCCACTGCGCCGCGATGGTCTCCGACTGGGCGCCGCTGGCCGAGATGATGCGCGTTAACGTCGCGGGAACCCGCAACCTGGCCGAGGCGGCCCTCGGCGGCGGGTCGCTGAAGCGCTTCGTGTACCTTAGCAGCATGGTGGTCCTCGGCATGCAGCCGCAGCGCGACCTGGATGAGACTGCTCCGATGGTCCACACGGGGGACAACTACAACCTGACGAAGATCCGCGCCGAAGAGACCGTGCAGCAGTTCGTGCGCGAGAAGGACCTGCCCGCGGTCATCCTCCGCCCCCCCTACGTGTACGGTCCGCGGGACCGCCAGTTCCTGCCCCGCGTTCTCGGCAGCCTTCAGAAGGGCGAGTTCCGATTCGTCGGCTCCGGCCTTCAGCCTTTCAGCCTGGTGTACGCCGGGAACCTGGTCGAGGCCCTCTACCTGGCCGCCGTCCGCCCGAACGTGGTGGGCGAGGTCTTGCTTGTTACCGACGGGCGGGTCATCACGCGGCGGCGCATGATGGAGATTATCTGCGAGGAAACCGGCTACCCGATGCCCGCACGCCACGTGCCGCCGTGGCTGGTGCGGGCCGTGTGCCCCGTCATGGAGGGCCTCGCGTGGCTCAGTCGCAGCCCCGAGCCGCCGCTGGTCAACAGGTTCCGCCTGAAGTTCATGGCCACCCCGCTGACATACCGCATCGAGAAGGCCCGCCGCCTTCTGGGGTACGAGCCGCAGGTTGACACCGAGGCGGGCCTGCGCCGGACGCTGGCGTGGTTCCGCGAGAACCGGCCGGAGTTGATGCCGAACACGGGTGCGGCGCCGCTCCGGCCGCAAGACTAGCGCGCGTTTGGCGCCCCGCGCGCCGCATCGTGCGTAATGCGCCAGTCGTAAGGCGGGCGCTTGCACGAAACGTTCAGCCGTCGCCGGTACGGCGACGGGCGCGGCCGTGTCGGCCGCGGCTGAACGAGGCGCCGGCGAATCAGCCCCACCATGACCGACGCCGTACTTTCGCGCGCAAAAAACCTTTGCCGTGCGCTGCGGCCTTCCTATAATCGGGCCGGTGTTTCACGAGCCGGAGGTCAGTCGCAATGAAACGCGCAGCAGGCCTGCTGCTGGTGGCCGCGGCGGCCCTCGTGGCCGCCGGCTGCGCACGCCCGACCGAAGTGCGGTTCCCGAACCCCC
>VGYT01000455.1 GCA_016872895.1 Planctomycetota bacterium | reverse complement strand
ATGGTTCAAACAAGCCCCACGCACCGCGTGGGGATGGATGGTGCGGGCCGATCATCCCCCGGCGGTGCCGGGGGCATTGAACCATGCCCGATTCCAGCCGCTGCCCTGCCTGTGGATAACTTTTTGGCCGCGCCGGCGCGCCCCGAAAAGGGCGTTTTTGACCCCTTTCGGAGGGGCAAAACGGCCCTGGCGCTAGCGCCAGAGGGGGTGGAGGGCCGAAATGTTAAGATAGGTAAGGCAAAATCGCGCGCTTTTTGAACGTTTTTGATCGATTTTGACCGGAACAGGGTCCGATTTTGCGCTTTTTGAGCGTTTTTGGCGGCCTGCCATATTGGCATTTATAGATACTTCTTTGTGGAAAACTTTTCCCGCGGCCGAGTTTGCTGCGGCACGGCCGGGGGGAAGCCAGTCCGCACCGTTCTCGTGTGGCACGGCCGGCTTGTCCGGCCGTGGCAGGTTCGCCGCGGATTTCCAGGGCCGGGCAAGCCGGCCGTGCCACGTCTTGGCGGGCCCGCTCGATCTCCGAGTCGGTCCAGTAATCCGTGAATGCCGCCGCCCCCGCTTGCACTTGCCCCTTGAGAACCCGGCGGACCTGTGCGATACTGCTCATCCGTGGCCTCCTTTGCGGTTTGATGGTCTGCGGCAAACCCACCAAACACCTTGGAGGCCACCTTTGTCAAGTCCTTATCCTTCAACGACTTGCCGCTTATCTTCATGCCATTCGGAAGCGTCCCTAACGGCGCCAACGGCGCAACGGCGAAAGGGGGGTAAAGGGATAGGCAAGGCGTAGGAAAACCCCCTGGCCGTTTGACTTTCGGGGAATCCGTGTTATAGTATCGTTGAGTTCAGGGGGGGTGTTGTGATCGCATTCGGGGCTTGGTCCGCGCAAGCGGCGCCAGGCCTCTTTCTTTTTGCGGGATAGGCGCCCGACAGGGTGTTAATGCGTTTCTGTTTTGGACAGGACTACCGGGGGAGATCGGCCGCGCGGCCGGTTTCCCCCCGTTGTTCATGGGGAGGCATGCTATGAACCGATTTATATGGGTGGTGTCGGTAACGGCGGCGGCGCTGGCGCTCTCGGCCCGGGCCCCCGGCGCCGCGCCGGGCGCGAGTTTCCGCGGCCTGGGCGACCTGCCCGGCGGCACCTTTCTCTCGGGCGCCAACGCCGTTTCGGCCGACGGCTCAACCGTGGTGGGCCAGTCCAAGTCCTCCAACGGCACGGAGGCCTTTCGATGGACGGCCGCGGGCGGCATGCAGCCACTTGGCAACCTCGGCGGCATCGTCTTCTCCAGCACCGCCTACGGCGTGAGCGGCGACGGCTCGGTGGTGGTGGGCAAGGGCTACGGCCTCCGCGGCACGGAGGCCTTTCGATGGACCGCCGCGGGGGGAATGCTCGGCCTCGGCGACTTGGCGGGGGGCAGTTTCACGAGCGAGGCCTACGGCACAAGCGCCGAGGGCAGCGTGGTCGCCGGATGGGGATTTCCCGCCACCGGCCTTTCCGAGGCCTTCCGTTGGACGGCCGCCGGCGGAATGGTCGGCCTGGGCGATCTCGCGGGCGGCGACTTCTTCAGCCGCGCCTACGCCGTCTCCGCCGACGGGGCCGTTGTCGTCGGCTACAGCAGCGCCACCGACCGGCATGAACTCGCCTTCCGCTGGACGGCGGCAACCGGAATGCAGCCGCTGCCCGACCTGCCGGGGGGTTCGATTCAGGGCACAGCCAATGCCATCTCGCCGGACGGCAAGGTCATCGTGGGATACAGCAACTCGGCCGCGGGGCCGGAGGCCTTCCGCTGGACCGCCTCCGAAGGGACCGTCGGCCTCGGATTGCTCCCCGGCTGGGATTACTCCAGCGTCGCCACGGGCGTGTCACAGGGCGGCGCGACGATCGTCGGCTGGGGCTCCTCCCTGGCCGGAGACGAGACGGCGCTGATATGGGACTCGGCCCACGGGCTGCGCAACCTCCAGAGCGTCCTGACCGGCGTCTACGGGCTGAACCTGGCCGGCTGGTCGCTGAAGGAGGCTCGCGGCATCTCGGCCGACGGCCTGACCATCGTCGGCTGGGGCACCGACCCCGCCGGCAGAACCCAGGCCTGGCTGGCCGTGATCCCGGAGCCCGCGACGTTCGCCCTCCTGGCCTTCGGCGCCCTGGCGGTTTTCAGTCGCCGCCGGACAGCGCGGCACGGGGGAGTTCCGGGCACATGATACTTATCGCTTGACAGCCGGCGGAGCGGCGGGCTGAGGACGTGGCGCGACTGGCGCAAGCGGCGGTCCCGGGCCGCCTGCACCGCGCGACTAGAGCGCGGCAATCGGCGGCTGCCCACGTTCTTCAATGAAGATGACTACAGAGCGTAACTTGACCTGACGGCCCAAGGCTGTGCCGCGCGGGGCGCGGTCCTGAGGCTTGGTTGACTCGCCGCCGCTTGCGGGATAGATTGGCCGGCGCTTGAGGCCGTTGGACAACACGCTCTCGGATCGTACGCCATGTGGCACGGCCGGCTTGCCCGGCCGTGGCGATGCACCGCCGATACTTCCCACGGCCGGACGAGCCGGCCGTGCCACACCCGGTTATGAAACAGCCGCTTACCCGCGAGCCGGCGGCGAGCACGGCCCCGGCGCGGCCGCGCCACAACCCTGACGGGCGGCCTGCGGCAGGTCAGCGTTTCTTGTACGAGACGGACATGCCGTCGTTTTTTTCCATCGACGCCCGGATTATGACGGTGTCGTAATCGGGGCTGTTCTGGAGGTA
>VGYT01000454.1 GCA_016872895.1 Planctomycetota bacterium | reverse complement strand
CGGCCCAGAGGTCATCGGGTAACAGTTCCTTGGCCATGGCTTGGCTCCCGTATGCCAGGTTGAACTGTTACCTTCATCGGCAATCTCCGGGGTTGTGAAACAGCTTCTTGGCGCGCGGATGTTAGCGCCCGCCACGGCGTGCAGGCCGGAGGGATTGTGATGAACCTGACACCGAACATGCGAATACTACTCGTGGCCATCCTTGAGGAAATGCGCCGCCTGGAGGCCGTCGGCGACAGGCCGCCTCCGGGGACGAACTGGGACCTGTGGCGCGACCTTTGGCGCCAGCGCCGGGAATATGAGGAGTTTGGCGTCCCGCATAACCTCGCCCGCTGGCTCGGCCACGCGCCGACGCCGTCCGAGTCGGCGGTCTTCTCCCGGGCGCTCAGGAACATGGAAATGATGGGCCTGGTGGTTCGTGTCAGCCGCTGGGATAGCGCCCGGGCCACGCACATTCAGTTGACCGACATGGGCCGGGCTGAGGCCGAACGCCTCGTGGCCGAGCAGGATGCTGCGATGGCGGCCCTCCTGAAGGACCTGGGGCCGCTCGCGCAGGCTCTCGGCCAGGCGCCGTCCGAGGGCCCGCAGGAGGGCCGGTGACCGCCGCCCTCGCACGATGGGCCTCGGCGGGCGGGGGGCGGGATTGGAGGGCGCAGCGCGCAGGAAGGCGGCGGGGGTCCGAGGGCCGGAAAACAGCGAATCGGCGAGGCGGTTGACAGGCGTTCTCATGGAAGGAGCAAGATGTGGACGACGGGATGAGATTGCTCACGGTAAGGGAACTGGCCAAACTGCTCGGCATCCACCAGCGGACCTGCTGGCGGCTGGCGGCGATGGCCGAGGCCGGGCAGGGAGAGTTTCCGAAGCCGCTCCGCATCGGGCCGAAGACGGTCAGGTGGCGGCTGATGGACGTTGAGGCGTATCTGGCGGCGCTGGCGGTCGGCGGCCGGTAAGGCGCACGTGCGGAGGGTGCCCCGTCGGCTGGCATGCTGTAAGGCAAAGATGGGACGGGCGGCGCTGGCGGCCGGTAAATTGCAAGCGGAACATGCGGCGCTGGCGGCTGGCTGTCGGCGGGCGGTAAGGCGCAGGTGCGGCGGGCGCCCCGTCGGCTGGCAGGCGGTAAGGCGCATCCTGAACAGACGGCTCCCGGCGGCCGCATGGCGTCAAATATTCTCATCAAGATTCCGCAATAACTGACTTGCCTCGGCCGGAAACCGGAGGTAGGGGATCACCGGCAGGGGGAACCGGAAGGAGAGAACATGGCGAGCATCTACCGACGAAAGAAGGGCGGCAACTTCTACATTACGTACTGGGCACGGCCGGGCCAGCGGCGCACGGTCAAAGGCTGCAAAGACCGTGCGGCGACCGAGGCCTACGCGCGCAAACTCGAAGCCGACGCCATGCTTCGGCGCGAGGGCGTCATTGACGTCAAGGCCGACCAGTATGCCAGGGCCGAGGCCCGGCCGCTGGTCGGCAAGGACGCCGAGGGCAAGGTTGTCGGCGGCCATCTGGCCGATTTCCGGGCAGCGCTGCTCGCCAAGGGCACAACTGGCGAGCACGCCACCCTGGTCACCGTGCGGGCCGCAAGGATCGTGGAACTCACCAAGGCCGAGCGGCCAAGCGCGCTTGCGCCGTCGGGCGTCCAGGCGGCCATCGCATCGCTCCGCGACGGCGGCGAGAACCTTTCGCTCCAGACGTGCAACCACTACCTGCGGGCCATCAAGCAGTTCTCGCGGTGGATGTGGCGCGACGGCCGGACGCGGGAGGACGCGCTGGCGCACCTTGCGGGCTACAACGTGGCGCTTGACCGGCGGCACGACCGGCGGGCGCTGACGGATGAGGAGTTGGCCCGCCTGATCGCGGCAGCGGAACAGGGGGCGACCGTCGCCCGCATGACGGGCACAGATCGGGCGATGCTCTACCGCGTGGCAGTCGGCACGGGCTTCCGGGCGAACGAACTTCGGAGCCTGGCGCCGGAGTCGTTCAATCTGGATGCCGACCCGCCCACGGTAACCGTCCAGGCGGGCTACTCCAAGCGCCGGCGCAAGGACGTGCAGCCCATCCGCCGCGACCTGGCGGACCTGTTGCGGCCGTGGCTCGCGGGCAAGGAGACTGGCCGCCCGGTGTTCAACATGCCCGACAAGCCCATCAAACTCATCCGCACGGACCTCGATGCCGCCCGCCAGGCATGGCTCAAGGAGGCCGCGTCGAACGAGCAGCGGAATGAGCGCCGCCAGTCAACCTTCCTGGCCTACCGCGACTCATCCGGCCGTGTGGCGGACTTCCACGCCCTGCGGCACACGTACATCAGCCGCCTGGTAGCCAGCGGTGCGAACATCAAGGTGGCCCAGGAACTCGCCCGCCACTCGACGCCGACCTTGACGCTCGGGCGCTATGCCCACGTCCAACTCGTGGACCAGACGCGGGCCCTGGACGCCCTGCCCGCCATTGCGGCCCCACGGGCCAACGACGCGGCCCTGGCCGCCACGGGCACGGACGACGCCGCTCCTGCGGCCGACGGTAGCGTGCCACCGGCGCGCAGCGCCCTTTCAGCGCGCCGACGCCCCGGTACGCCAGAAGCCGCCGTCAGCGGCCAAGACGTGGAGGGGAAAGAGGACGGACGAAAACGCGCGCAAGTAGTAGCAAACGCTACCACTTGCGCGCGAACGTCAACGTATGTCAATGGAGCCGGCGGGGGGATTCGGACCCCCAACCCCCGGTTTACAAAACCGGTGCTCTGCCGTTGAGCTACGCCGGCCCGT
>VGYT01000453.1 GCA_016872895.1 Planctomycetota bacterium | reverse complement strand
CTTCGAGGGCCTTGCGGACGGCGCGCTGGTAGGTCTCGCCTGTGATGTCGCCTGCGTCGAGCAACTTTCGATAATGATCGACCTGCGCCCGGGCCCGCTCGTGGGCCTGGACGCTGCCGGGCCGCTCGACGCGCCACAGGCGCCCGTCCTCGGGGTCCACGCTCACCTTCGCCCGGCCCTTGGCGAGGCGGTTCGCCTCGCGGACCGCCAGCGGCCGCCAAGCCTCGTGCTGGGCCTTCTCGGCGGCCGAGAGGTCGATGTACCCGTCCGTCTTCTTCGCCTTCTTCGCCATCGTCGTCTCCTTTCGTGGTTCCAATGTCCATGCTTCTATGCAGATCAGGGCATGAGAATCGCCCCGGTGCAAGGCGAATTCCGGAATATTCCGGACGCCCGTTTACCGCTTCTTGTGGCCCAGGGGCGTCACCTCGAAGTCCCAGAACCAGTACTCGCCCTCCTTGTTCCTGGCGATGGCGGGCGGCGTGCCGCGCGTAGCCCGGACGCGGTAGAGCCACCCGGCGTCATACTCGGCCTTGGTGACCAGGCCGTCGAACTCCTCGGCGAAGTGGTCGCTGCGGATGTGAACGGCCGTGCCGTTTGCCAGGCGCGGCGGTCGCTTCTTGCTCTCGGCCATTGCATAGTTCCTTCCGGCGGAATTGCCGGGCTGAGGGCCTCCACGAGAGGCCCGTCGCCGGGCATCTCCTACTGGCCCAGCTGCTCGGCCCGGGCGGCGGCACGCAGCCGCTCGGCCTCGACGAACGCCTCGGCCGCCTGGCGGGTCGGAAACTCGCGCTCCCAGACGTACCGGAAGACACGGCGCTGGCGGCCGGTCAGGTTGCTGGTTCGTATCTCCCAGCGGCCCTGCTGGACCAGCCAGGCAAGGCCGATGCGGCGGTGCGACCTGGCGATGCGGTATTCGCGGGGCATGCGATTCTCCTTCTACTTGGAGGTGCGTTCGACCAGGACGCCGCCGTCGATGAGGTTCCAAGCCCAATGGTCGCCCCACGCCCGCGGCGGCTCGATGCGCTGGAGCAGCCTGTCGGTGCCCGTCTGGCGGAGTTCCACCTTGCGGCCGGCCTGCGTGGCGTACCACGCCGGGGCGTCCGTGCGGCAGACCAGGCGCCGGGGCTTCGGGTTCACCACGCGGCACCAGGGGATGTCGTCGCGCTGGGCGGTGTCGAAGTTGTTGTTGAAGAACGCGGGGTCCGCCCCGTTGCCCGACCAGTGGCAGGTGCAGCAGTACCGCGGGAAGTCCGGCTCGAATGTGATGCGGTCGATGACCCACTCGTACCCGCCGCGGACGACTACGTCGCCCACGCGGAGGTCCTTGCCGAGGACGTTTTCGGTCTTACGTTTGGCCGTCTTCACCGTGCGTCTCTTTGCGCTGGTGCGGTTCATCTTCGTGTCCTCCTTGTGTGGGTGCGTGGTTCAGTCGGCCAGCATGTCGATGACGCGGCGGTAGGCCGCCACGTCGCCCATCGTGCCGACGTATCCGTCGAGGTGCTGCTGCAGGTCGCGGGCCACGTTGTGGTTCTCGTTCTGGCCCCAGGCGCCGGCTAGGAGGCGGAAGGGCTTCTTCACCAGACAAGCCTTCCCGCCCGCCGTCTCGATTGCCTTCACCAGGCGCTCGCCGGTGATGTGGATGCACCGGCCGTCCCGCGTGATGGTCGCGGTGCCGTTCGGGCCTTCGATTTCGATTCGCGTGGTTCTCATCTCGTGTCTCCTTTTGCGTGGCATGTTCGCCCCCACCACGTGGATCAGGGCATGCTTTTCGCCCGGAAGCAAGGTGAATAATGGAATGGAATCCATATTTCTTGGGAAGCCTAGCGGAAGCCTTACGGCGATCCTCAGCCAGCCCGCTCGCGCGTCGTCATGCGATGTCCACAGTTGCGGCATTCCTTGAGACGCAGGATGCAACCGGGCTTGGCGCGCGTGTAGCGGGTGTAGAAGTGCCGGCAGCCGCACTTGCGGCAAACGAGGCCCAGGTCGTCACGGCCCTGAAGATCCGACAGGCGCAGCGGCTCCTGACGATCCCCCGCAACCGGCGGGTTCAGGTTCTCGGTCATCGCCGGCTCCTCTGAAGGTCCGAGAGCCTCAGCCGCTGGCCGCCGCGGTCCTTGACCACCTTCTTGTCCATCCCCTCAAGCGCCACGCCGCACATCGAGGCGGCCACCACACATCCCACCAGGCAGTCCAGCCAGTGGTTGTCCGGCCGCGTTGGACGGAGTTTCCACTCCTGGACGTCCCGCCCGTGGCCGTGCGTCAGGGTCCAGGTTTCCGAACCGGCGACGTGCTCAGCGAACAACCGGTGCTCGTCTGCCGACTTGCCGAAGAGCGTCAGGGCGCTCGGGTCGCCAGGGGCAATCGACAGGCGAGCGTGCACGAACGTCTTCCACCAGTTCACATCTACCGCCACGTGCGGGAACTCCTGCGTCCCCCGGACGTTGGGCATGTACCAGTGGTGCCCATGTACCTCGCCGGGGCGGCGGCGATAGGTGGTCATGGGCTTGGACCCGGCACGGATGCCCACGCCCTTGGAGAGCACCATTGCCGCGCCGCCCACCTTGTGCTTGACGGCGGCGACCAGGCCGGGCTTGTACCCCATGTCCACCAGGCACTTCTCGATGCGAAGGACGCCGCCGCCAGTCCGCGGCCACTCGCGATGAAGGTAGTCACCGACCAGCTGCTCGAGCCCCGCCTGGATGGCGGCGTCGGCACCCGCGCCGGGGAACGTCCGGCCCAGCGTCCGCGTGGCGTTATCGAGCGTGA
>VGYT01000452.1 GCA_016872895.1 Planctomycetota bacterium | reverse complement strand
GGCCAGCGGCGCAGCGGCAGCAGGTCGCCGGCGTTCGGGTTCAGCAGGATGAGCGGCCCGACCGCATCGCGTCCGGCCGCGCGGCGCACGATGCCCCGGACCTCCTCGATCTCCTCCGGGCGGGGGGTGAAGTGCGGCAGCGGCCCGTCGGCCGCCGGGGGCACAAGGTCGAAGGCCGGGAACTGCTCCGGCGGGGCCGCGAGCGCCTCGACCATGGCCAGGAACATCCGGCTGGTGTGCAGGTGCGGGTTGTATGAGAGGCGGTGGGTCATCAGGTCGCCGCGCCACGGCCCCCCGCCGCCCCCTGCGTGGAATCCGACGCGCGCCGCGGCGCCGCTCAGGTAGCAGAGGGCGGCCGAGGAACGGGCGAAGAACTCCAGGTCGATCGCGGCATCGACGCCGGCCGCGCGGGCCCGCCGCAGCGCCCGGACGGCCCCCCGCACCGCCGAGGCGAGGCTCCGCGTGTCAATTTCCAGCACGTTCTCCGGCTCAAGGACGTCCATCGCGTCCAGGATGAAGCGGTTGTCGCGGAAGACCATGAAGTAAACGTTCCGGCGGCCGACTCGCTCGACGGCACGCACGAGCGCCGGCCAGGCCAGGACGGTGGAGCCCTGCTCGGCGAGTTTCACCAAGAGGATGCTCTTCGGCGGTCCGGGCGTGCGCGGCCGCAGCCGGTCGGCCAGCGCCCGCAGGGCCGTCAGCGCCAGGCACGCCGGCAGGCCAAGCCAGCGGTCCGCCCGTCGCATTGTTGAGGTCTTCATCGCCGCAGCGCGGTTCTTTATTGCCCTGGCGTTTTGCCGCCGTCGCGTGCGCGTTTGCCGGGGCCGCGGCGGACCAGCCCCGTAACCTTCAGCGCTTCCTGGACGGCGTACCTGGCAAGGCGCACGTTCGCCCCGCGGAGGGCTTCGCCGGCCAGCGAAGCCATGTAGTGCGGCGTAAAGTAGATGCGGCGCATCATGGTCCGCACCACGTCGTGCAGTTGTCCGAGGTTCCGCACCCACGGCAGCCGAACCCAGGGCAATTGCGCCTCGTCGGGATGCCACCGTCCCATAAGCGCGCCGGTGGAAGCCGCGATCTCGTATGCCAGCGTTTTCGGATACGGCCTCAGAACGCCGACGTTGACGGTGGAAGGCCGGTTTGCGCGGATGAAATCAAGGGTCTCGGCAACCGTGTCGGGCGTCTCGCCCGGGTAGCCGACGATCCAACTTGAGTGCGACAGGATGCCGTAGCGCCGGCACAGTTGGCAGGCCCGAGCGTTCTGCTGGACGGTGGTTTTCTTCTGCATTGCGTCAAGCATGCGCTGGCTGCCGGACTCCATGCCGAAGGCCGCCAGATACACGCCCGCCTGGCGGGCGTGGCGCGCGAGGTCGTCGGTGAAAACGTCAACGCGGCTCTTGATGCGGAAGGATACCCCCAGTTTCTCGCGTATGATCAGGTCAAAGATGGCGTGAGCGCGGTCGCGGACGGCCGTGACCGTGTCGTCGCAGATTTCGATGTTGCGGATGCCGCGCTCGCAGATACGCACGAGTTCGTCCACCACCGCCTCCGGCGCCCTGGCCCGGTAGTGGGACGGGCGTGAGTAGCAGAAGCCGCAGCGAAACGGGCAGCCGCGGCTCGTGAAAAGCGTATCGACCGGGCTGTGGCGCACCATGAGGCTGTAGTACCGGCCTTGGCGGTAGGCGTCCTGGACCAGGTCGCGTGCCGGGAGCGGCAGGCGGTGGATGTCGGGCAACTGCGGCGGCGGGCCCTCGACGGCCAAGCCGTCGCGACGGCAAACGATACCCGGGATGCCCGACACGTCGGCGCCAGCGAGCACAGCCTGGCAGAGTTGCGGCAGTGTGTCCTCGGCTTCGCCGCGAAGCACGTAGTCGGCGTCCGGGAACATCTCCAGGGTCTCGCCCGGCACGGCGCTGGCGTGCGGCCCGCCCAGGACAATCCTGGCGCCTGGCAATGAGCCGCGCACCAGGCGAGTCAGGTCGCGGATTTGCGGCAGGATTTCGGAATAGACCGACAGGCCGGCGACCACCGGGTGAAGGCTGCGCAGGCGGTCTTCAATCTCCTGGTCGGTCATACGGAAGGCGTTGGCGTCCAGAACGGCGGGCTCCAGCCCCGCCGCACGCAGCGACGACGCCAGGTACAACAGGTGCATCGGCGGGTAGCACTTCTGGGCTATCTGGTGGACATACGTGGCCCGCGGGTTTATGAGCAGGACCGTTCGGTTGTCGCGGGCTTCCATGGTATTGCAGTGCACTATCCGTCCCGGCAAATTATAAAGGCGATGTGCCGCAAGAACAGTCGTGCCCTTCGTTTTGGCCTGGCACCGGCTCGGGCCTCCGTTGAAGGAGCCTCTTGAGGACCCAGGCGGACCAGGGAATCCCGGCCAGCATGGGAATAACGTGGACCGTAGCGGTCAGCAGCAGGCCGACGCTCAAGAGCACCTCGGCCGAGCCGTACGCGGAGAAAAGTTCTACGATGGCGGCCTCTCGCGGCCCCACGCCCACGGCCGTAACCGGCATGTGGCCGGCGAGCACCGCCATCGACGTGCATCCGATGGCATGCCGCACGCTCGTGGCGACGTCGTAGGCACGAAACAGGAGGTAGCAAACCGCCAGCGGACGAAGTTGGAACACCGCCCCGTAGGCCAGGAAGAACAATTTCCGCGTGGGCGAGAACTCGCGGAATGGCGACAGAACGCCCTCTGCAAAGCCGCCCAGTCTGCGCGACAGCCGCCCCGCGGCCCGCGCAGAAAAACCATGCAGGGGAGGACACTGTAGCACCA
>VGYT01000451.1 GCA_016872895.1 Planctomycetota bacterium | reverse complement strand
CAAGCAGCCGGTCTTCGAGAACCCCGACGGCGTGGGCTGGTGCGCGAGCGCCGGCTACAACGCGGGCCTCGGGCGGATCCTGCTGGCCGTCGAGCACACGGCCTCGGCCGCGGGCGCAATGGGGCTCTTCGACGCCCCGCAGCCCTGGGGACCGTGGACCACGGTAAAGTACTGGACGCCGGACGACCCCTTCGGCAAGACCCGCCCCGGCAGCACGCTGGACTGGAAAGACAACGTTTTCTTCATGTCGTTCGCCCCGAAGTGGTTCAGCGCGGACGGCCTCGGGTTTACGCTCGTTTTTTCGGGCGCCGGCCAGGGCAAGGATAACGATTCAATGAACACGGTGCGGGGCTCGTTTCGGCTGCGCGGGGGCGGCGCCGCGGGTTCCGGCGCGGTTCCGTGATGCGGTTGCGCGGCGTGGACCTTTACGGAGTCGCTGCGCGGGCGGGGGCCGGGTGCACTCACGGCCGGGCAGTGGCCTTGCCACACGACTCGCGGCGCAGCGGACAGGGGCGGCGGCCTGCGCGGCGGTGCTCTGGCGCGCGGCTCCGTTGCGCCCTACCGTCCCCGCGCGGGGTCCCAGAAGCGGCGGACGGCGGACGGGCCGGCGGGGTCGATGTCGCTCGGGAGAACGAGTTCCACGCTGCCGTCGCTCCATAGGACGTTGACCCTGCCGTCGTGGCGGGCGAAGACGGGCAGGCCGTCGGACGTCTGCCAGCCGATGTTGGTCCAGAGGTCGGGCATCGGCGAGGTCGGCCCGCGTGCGACGGTCTTCTTGTAGTCGAGGCACAGGACGACGTGCGATGCAAGGCCCTCGATCTTGTCGGCCAGGGAGTTCATGCCGTAGGTTCCAGCGGTTATGCCCGCGCCGCCGCCGGTAGTTCCGCCGCCGGGGGAGAAGATGGGGTTGCGGTCGTCGCTGATGGGCGGCGTCTCGGTGGTCTGCTCTTCGGGCTTGATGGTGACGCTGGCGCCGTACGCCAGTTTGGGCCAGCCGCGGGCGGCATTGCCGTCGCCCATGCCGACAAGGAGTTGCTCGCCGGTGGTGATGTTGACGAGGTTGTAGCAGTTGCCGCCCGTGTGCTCCTCGATGTAGGTGATTTCGAGCGAGCCGTCGGGCTTCTCAACGAAGCGCAGGTAGAGGTCGTCCCAGGTGGTGTTCCAGGAGTCCTCGAAGCCCAGTTCGTAGCAACCGGAGGGAACGACGTGGCCGACCACCTGGCCGCCCACGACGGTCTGCTCGCCCGGACTGTAGCGGCGAGCCCACTGGCCCGGCTCGCAGTCCATGACGTAGATGAGGTTGTTCTGCTCGACGCCGCGGAAAGGGTTTCCCGGCCGCAGCCAGACTTCGACCTTGAGGTCCTCTGTGGAGGCGCTCCCCATGGGGACGGGGTCGGTTGAACCGCTGGAGCCGCCGGAACCGCCGGACCATCCGCCGCCGCCAACCCCGTCGCCCGGGTTGGATGCGTCGTACTCCTCCTCCGGCTGGCCGACCTCCATGTTGGCCTCCGGGCACACCAGGACGCCGCTGTCGTTCTCCAGGTACGGCAGGAGCATGGTCTTCCAACTGCCGACGCGGAGGGGCTTGACCCTGTCGGGGTCCATGCGCGAATCGGCCCCGCGCACGCCGTACGCCTGGCTTATGCGGTACAGGTTCTGCGAGCACTGGGCCACCTTGGCCGTCTTCCAGACCATGCCGAAGCCGGGCAAGAGCAGCGCCAGGAGCAGACCCACGATCGTCAGGACGACCAGGAGTTCGACAAGCGTGAAGCCTTGCGGTCCGGGGCGTGTCATGGCCGGTTCTCCTTAACGGCACCGCTCCCTGACGGTCGCGGCTCTGAACCCCAGCGGAACCGCTCGTACATGGGCGATCGCTGGTAGTCTTCCCACATCGACCGGATAAACGCGATGCGCATGGCCCGCTGGTCGGGCGGGTCGTCGGCACGGTAAAGGAAGTCGCGGCCGAAGAGGCGGCGGACGGCCGCGCCGGCCTCACGCCGCACGTCTTCCGACGGGTCCGCAAGGGCGCTCAAGAGGTCCGGCATGGCCTCCCAGTAACGGACGAGGCCGAGGCTGCGGGCCGCCGCAGCACGGACGTCGGCCGACGGGTCCGACCGCAGCGCCGCCGCGAGCGTCTGCGGGTCGGTCCGCTTGCCCATGTAGCCGAGTGCGATTGCGCCTGCCTCGCGCACTTCGGGGCGAGTATCATGCAGGGCGGCCTTGACGGGCGGCAGGGCCTCGGCCCGGCGCATGCGGCCAAGCGACGCCACGGCCTGCGCCGCAACGGCGGCGTCGGGATCGCGGGCCATCGAGGCCAGGGCCTCGACGGCCTCGGCCGACCTGTCGCGGCCAAGTTGCTGGATGGCCGCAAGGCGGTCCGCGCCAGAGCCCGACTGGGCTTCGCGGACGAGCGACCCGGTGGACGCCGGCCAGTAAACGCCGGCCAGGACGGCGGCCAGGACGGCCGCCGCGGCGGCCAGGATAATCAGGCGCCTATGCTTGGCCCACATCCGAGATGGTTCCAGACTCTTCGCCGCCCAATCAGAGCCCCGACCGTTAGGAAGCGGTGTAGTTGCGTACCCGGGCCGACGGCGCCGCTCCCTTACGGAGAGCGGCTCTGATTCTCGGCACTACCCCATTCTGGCGTGCACCAGTTGTCTTGTCAACCCCCGTGGGCGCGCGGCAGCGGTGAAGAACCTCCCGACTATGACACGGCGGGACTGGGATGTGACGAGGTTGAGGACGGTCGCGGCGCATGGGGGGCGTGGCGGCCGGTTGGCCG
>VGYT01000450.1 GCA_016872895.1 Planctomycetota bacterium | reverse complement strand
CGTTCATGCCTTTTTTCATCGGCAGATTGCGATTCTCAATGAGAATCGGCGCGGGCTGGTAATCGAGCACGGTGAGCTGTGTGTTTGGAGTCTCAGCGGCGTCATCAACACCAAATCGTCCACCGAGGCTGAGCACTCGCGGCGGCAACCCCTCGATGCCGGCCAAGAACCGGCACACGTCGAGCGCGTGAATGCCGCTGTTGCCCAGATCGCCGTCCCCGGTGGACCAGACCCAGTGCCAGTCGTAGTGCAGCCGCGGGCGCGTCAACGGCTCCAGTGGCGCGGGGCCGCAATACAAATTATAATCCAGCCAGTCGGGCCAATGCGGTTCCTTCCGCCCGATGCCGGGCCGCAACTCGTACCAGACCACGTGCCCCCAGAGCACTTTGCCGAGGCGTCCTTGCCGGATGAATTCCGCCGCCTTGCGCAAGCCGGGATCGGACCGGTATTGTGTGCCGGCCTGCACGATACGGTTGTATCGCGCCGCCGCGCGCACGATCTGGCGGCCCTCCCAGATGTTATGCGACACGGGCTTCTCGACATACACGTCCTTGCCGGCCTCGCACGCCCAGACGGCCAGCAACGCATGCCAATGGTTGGGAGTGGCGATCACCACGGCGTCCACGTCCTTCCGCTACAGAACGCGGCGCGGATCGGTGGCGCAGAACACCGCCGCTGCGTCATTGGCGATCTTGGCCTTCTGCGCCTCCAATCGCTGGGGATCCACGTCGCACAACGCCACCACGCGCGCGCCGGGCAGCCCTTGGAAGTGGGCGACATGAGACGCCCCCTTGTTGCCGAGGCCGATCACCGCCACACGAACGTCATCGTTGGCACCAAGGACGCGCGACGGAAACCCCGCCAGCGCCAGCCCCGCCGATGCCGTGGTCCGCAGAAACGCTCTGCGGGAAAAAAAGTCGTTCTGTTTCATGGATATCACTCCTTTCCGACCGCTCTTCTCCCTCGAAGCCGGGAATGATCGCCCCTTTCTCGTCGGGGAAGGCGCCCATCACGTAGGCGTGATCCTCGGCAAAAGGGCGATCGGGCAAGGGCAGCGCGGCGTTCAGCAACAGGTCCGCCGCCGGCATCGCGAACGGCTTCGTCGAGAATTCGCCGTTGGCCTGGGCGCTGACGTGGCCGATGCGGTCCTCCGGCAGGCCCACCAGCAAATGGCGGCGAGCGAACAGGATCATGCCGTTGACGATCATGGGATGGGTCTCGAGTCGGGGGATCTCCGGGTACGTCGGCTCCTTGCTCGACCCGCCGAGGATGCGGACAAACCCGAAGCCCATGACGCGCCGGACCGACCCGTGCACCCGCACGTCTTTCTTCATCCAGTACCAGTTCGGGTCGCCGCGCTTGCCGCCCAGGAGGTAGACCGTGCTCGCGCCTTTCCTGGCGGCCTCGTCGACGGCCTCTTGAAAGGCCGGCGCGTCGTCGTCCTCGTCGCCGGCCTTCGCGCCGAAGTCGTTGGCGCACACCCAGTCCTCGGCCTTGGTCGGCATCGGCACGTCGGGTTCCCGCGGCGGCTTGAGGCCGAGGCCCGCCTTGGGCGTCCCGGGGCCCAGGACCTCGACGCCGTGCGAACTATACTCGGCCACGTTCGGCCCCGCGGCATTGCCGCCGGGGATTCCGGCCGCTGCCGCGATGGTGGAGGCGAAGCCTTGGGTCGTCACGCGCGCAGCGTACAGGCGGCCCTTCTCCAGCTTGATGGCCGGGCCCGCCGCGGCAGCCCCGCCGGCCGGGGCCTGGAGTTGCGAATCGACCAGCACGAGCACGCCGTTGCCTCCGCTGTCGACCGCCACCGGCGAGTCCAGCACCCGTAGGCCTTCCACAGCCAGCACCTGCCCGCGGTGCAGCAGGCCGACCTGCCCGGCGCCGCGGATCGTCACGCGCGAGAGCGTCTGACTGTTGATGATATGGTCGGTGCGGATGCCGACGGCGAACCCCTCGACCTCGACGTCCTGGAGGAGGCACGGCCCGTTCTGGTCGTTGAACCCCAGGTCGATGCCGCACGCTCCGCTCCCGCGCACCAGCACGTTCTGCATGAGGCCCGTATTGTTGCTGTAGAACTTGATGGCGACCGCGCCCGGGTTCCTGCCTGTGTCGATCGTCAGGTTGGCGATCGTCCGGTCGAAGAAGTCGGCGTTCATCTTCGCGCCGTCGGGCCGCGAGACGCCGCGGATGGCTTCACGCGGCTTCTGAGGATCACCGAAACCTTCCGCCCCGTCGGCCAGGCGGATGACCGTCTTCGCGCGGTTCTGGCCCCATAGCCACGGCCCGACCATCGCGCCCTCTTTGCCATCGCCCGGGGGTTTCAGGATGAGCGTGCGGCTGATCTTGTACGTGCCGCTGGGCAGATAGATGGACCGCGAGTAGTCGTTCCCGCCGGCGCGCTCAATGGCCGACTGGAGCGCTTGTGTGTCGTCGGCCACGCCGTCGCCTTTCGCGCCGCAATCGCGTTTCACGTCGATGACGGCGCGGGCATCGGCGGGGAACGCGATCTCCTGGGCCGAGGCGAAAGTGGCGGCGAAGGCTGTGATGAGAAGCAGTGAGCAAGAGCGGCTCGGCGGCATGGGTATCCCCCGCATCATGGGTATGGGTTCGGATCGGCGTCGAACCGGATTCTAGCCAGTGGCCCGAACATGTCAAGTTCGGCACCCTGGCGGCCAGCGCTTTCGTAAGCGTCCGGTGAAACCCATCTTGTAGACCTGGCGCAGATTCCCGATGATCGGGCCATGCACCGGTAAGGAGCGAGCGCATGGCCAAGGGCAAGGTTCGGGACAAGCGGAAGGAAGCGGC
>VGYT01000449.1 GCA_016872895.1 Planctomycetota bacterium | reverse complement strand
CGGCTGTTCGTCGCGTCGGACGTGCCGGGATATTTCCCGCCGTGGGCGGCGGAGCAGGGGCGCCTGGTGCCGTTCGGCCTTGTGTGGGAGGTCGTGCCCGCCCCGGCGAAGGAGGAGGGCCGATGAGCGGCGCCGGGCGGGCCCTGAAGCGTGCGGCGGACGTGGCGGTGTCGGCCGCGGCGCTGGCCGCCGGCTGGCCCGTGCTGGCGGCCATCGCGGTGGCGATACGCCTGGAGAGCGCCGGGCCGGCCATATTCCGGCAGGAGCGTGCGGGCCGCGGCATGAAGCCGTTTACGATGTATAAGTTTCGTACGATGCGTGCGGATGCGGGCGCGCTGGGAACAAGCCCGACGTCGCCCGACGACCCTCGGCTGACGCGCGTGGGTCGGCGGCTGCGCGAGACCAGCCTGGACGAGTTGCCGCAACTGTGGAACATACTTCGAGGCGACATGAGCCTTGTGGGGCCGCGGCCGCTTTACATGCGCCACGCGGAGAAGTTCACGGAGCGGGAGCGGCGGCGCCTGGAGGTGCGGCCGGGCCTGACGGGCCTGGCGCAGGTCGCGGGCCGCGGCGAGGTTCCGCACGGGGAGAAACTGGAACTCGACGTCGAGTACGTCGAGCGGCAGAGCGTTGCGCTGGACCTTGAGATTCTGTGGCGCAGTTTCGCGCGGCTGTTTGTTCGGAAAGATGTATATCAGAAGTGGTAGCCGCGCAGGCGCCGGAGGAGGCGGAACCATGCCGGGCAGAGGCAGCATCTGCATCGCGGCGGTCGCGCTGGCGGCGGCGTGGGCGTCCGGGAGGGGTCTTGCAGCGGAGGAAGCGGCCGTCGTCAGCCCCGACGGCCGCGTGCGGTGCCAGGCGCTCCTGCGGGAGGGCAAACCGGCATGCTCGGTGACGTTCAGGAACAAGGCGGTTATCGAGACATCTCCGCTGGTGATAACGGTGGACGGCGTCGCGCTGACGGACGGCGTCGAGGCCGGGCAGGCCGCTGCGTACGAGGTGAACGAGACGTACCCGTGGCGCGGCGTGCATGCCCAGGCCGTCAATCGCTGCAACGGCGTCAGGATCCCGCTGCGGCACGTGAAAAGCGGGACGGGTTACACGCTGGAAATCCGGGCGTTCGACGACGGCGTTGCGCTGCGATGGGTTGTTCCCGGCGGCGCAGCGCCGAGGGTGCCCGACGAGGAAGGAACGGCGTTTCTGATTCCGGCGGGGAGCACGGTGTGGTACCACGACCTGGGAGGGCACTACGAGGCCGTGCACGCCAGGAAGGGCGTCGCCGACGTTGAGGCGGGCCAGTGGGCAGCGCCGCCGCTGACGCTGAAGTTGCCCGAGGGCGCCGGCTACGCCTCGATCACGGAGGCGGCGCTGGCGAACTACAGCGGTATGGCCCTCCAGGCCGACGGCCGGCGCGGGTTCAACCTGGTCCTGGGGCACAAGCACCCCGTGTCATATCCATACAGGTTGCGATACAAGGACGAGATCGAGCGCGTGTCGCGCCCGGCGGCGATTTCGGGGACCATCACGTCGCCGTGGCGGGTAATCATAGTGGGGGCCGACCTCAATGCTCTGGTCAACAGCGACATAGTGCACAACCTGTGCCCGCCCGCCGACCCGGCGCTTTTCCCCAAGGGGACGGACACCGAGTGGATCAGGCCCGGGCGAGCGGTGTGGCGCTACCTGGACGGCGGCGGAAGCACGCTGGATGATATGAAGGCATTTTCGCGCATGGCGGGCCAGTTGGGCTTCGAGTACCACGTGATCGAGGGCTTCTGGTCCAGGTGGAGCGACGCCGAGATACGCGACCTGGCGGACTACTCGCGCCGGCAGGGCGTGGGCCTGTGGTTCTGGAAGCACTCGCGTGACCTTCGGACGCCGGAGTCGCGCGAGGCGTTCTTCAAGCGGCTGCACGACCTGGGCGTGGTGGGGGCCAAGATCGACTTCTTTGACCACGAGCACCGGGACGTCGTGGACCTCTACGCGGCGATGCTCCGCGACGCCGCCAGGCACCGCGTGATGGTCAACTTTCACGGGAGCAACAAGCCGACGGGCGAGGCGCGAACGTGGCCGAACGAACTCGTGCGCGAGGCGGTGCGCGGCATGGAGTCGAGCCGCCTGAAGGAGCGAGCGCGGCACGACGCGACGCTGCCCTTTACGCGATTCCTGGCGGGTCACGCCGACTACACGCCCGTGCACTTCGGGTCGCGCCGCGGCGACACGACGTGGGCGCACCAGGTGGCGACGGCCGCCGTGTTCACCGCTCCGCTGCTTACGTACGGCGCGCACCCGCAGACCATCCTGGACAATCCTTGTGCGCCGATGATCAAGAGCATCCCGGCGGCGTGGGATGAGACGGTGGTTCTTCCGTTCTCGGAGATCGGGGAGGTGGCGGCGTTTGCCCGCCGGCGCGGCGACGCCTGGTTCCTGGCCATCGTGAACGGGCCGGCGGCGAGGACCGTGAAGATGCCGCTCTCGTTCCTGGGCGCGGGCGATTACCGCGCGATGCTCGTTCGCGACGCGAAGGACGAAGCCGCGGCGGTGACGATTGAGAACGCGACCCTGAAGCGCAGCGATTGGCTCAACATTGAACTGCGCGACGGCGGCGGCTTCATCGCGCGATTCTCCAGGAACTGAGGAGGGCGGCACGTCCGGCCGCAGAAGCGGGGGCGCTGCCCCGGCCTGCATCTTTGCGCGGCAGCCCTGACGAATGAGTTTTTTGTCGCACGCGGGTCCAGGTGACGGCGGGCCGTCCCGCCGATCTGGAATCCATGACCGGCCGGCCGGCCCCCGCCCCCCCAAAATC
>VGYT01000448.1 GCA_016872895.1 Planctomycetota bacterium | reverse complement strand
GGCCCTGGCCGTGCTCCTGGCGGCGGATGCCGCAATCGACTTCGGCTCCGACGCGCGGGCCGCCGTTTACTTCATCGCCGCGCTGGCGGCGGCAGCCATCATTTCCGGGGCGGCATGGACGGCGTGGATGCGCCGCCCGTCGCCCTTGTACCTGGCCCGCCTGGTCGAAGGCCGCCGCCCCGAACTCAAGAACGCCCTCCTGACATACGTGGAACTGCGGTGCGCTGCGGACCCCGACCCGTCGGCGTGCGCAGCCGTCGGGCGGCGGGCCGCTCGCATCCTGAGCGAGGCCGACCCGGCCGAGTTCGTCCCCCCCGGCTCGCTCCGCCCGGCCGCCCTGGCGGCCGCAGCGTCGGCCTGCGCCCTCGGTGCAACCTTGTGGCTCGGGCAGGGCGTCCTGTTTCATCACTGGACGGCAGCGGCCCAGGCAAGCCCGGGGGATCGCGCCGGGGCTGCCGCACTGTCCGACCGCACGGGCGACCCTGGCACACGTGGCACAGCCGGCTTGTCCGGCCGTGGGGTGGGCGTCACGCCTTCGCACCGTTGCGAAAGCATGGCATCCGCCAGGCAAGCCGGCCGTCCCACATCGCATGGCGCCGGCGCCGCGCCGGGGAACGCTCTTACGGCGGAAGCCGCCGGGGAACTGGCCGCCGCCATGCTCGCCGACCGCGAAAAACTCCTGCGCCTGGCCGATGCGCTGGCCCCGCAAGATCCACCGGCCGATGCGCCGGCCCCGCAGAACCAGGCGGCGCCGCAGCCCGCCTTCCCTTCCGCGCCGGGCGGCGCCGGTGAGCCGGCCGCACGGCAGGACCCCGGCGGGGCAACCGACAAGACGCACGACCCCGCCGGCGCCGCCAGCGCGGCCGGCGCCAGCGGCGCGGGCGTCACTGGCACACGCGGCACGGCCGGCTTGTCCGGCCGTGGCGGGTCAGCGGCGGCGTTCTCCACGGCCGGACAAGCCGGCCGCGCCTCATCGGACGCAGGGCAAGGTGACGGCGGCGGCTCGGCCCGCCCGCCTGCGGCTGACGCGCATGAAGGCGGCCCCCGCTCGCCCGCTGCGCCCACGGCGGGCTCGTCGGCCCCCCCGCTTCCGCCGCTGCCGCAGAACGCCGCTTTTTCGGAAAAGATCCTTGACGCCATGCGGCAGGTGCGGCAATTAATTGAGGCGGCCGACGAGCGCATCCGCGCAGGCGAGGCCGGCGACGAGTTCCTCGGCCGCATCGGCATGAGCAACGCGGAGTTCCGCCGCTTCGTCGCCGCATGGCAGCGGAAACTGGAGGCGGCGGCCCCGGAAGACCCGCTGCCCGCGCCCCCCGCACGGCAGCCGGGCGAACCGCCCAAGAAGGGCGAGGTCATTCCCGGCGGCGCGGGCGCCGACGCGCGGCCCATCGTCGAGGCGGCGCCCGAGGCCGGGACCGAGGCGGCAGCCGGCGATGCCGGACGGGTAAGCGCACGCCTGAGGCCGTCCGTCGCGGCCTACTTCGAGGCCGTCGGCCGCGCGGCCGCCAAGGCAGACGCCAGGGAAGCGCCGAAATGACCGATGCCGAACGAGCCCGCCGGGGCCAGGATGAACTCGCCCGCCAGGCCGACCGCATCGTCAACCTCATCCTCTACTCCAGCCTGCCGCGCGTCGATATCGACATCCAGATTGAGAACTTCCGCCAGGAATGCCTGCGCCGCTACCCCGGCAGCGCGGACCTCTTCGAGATGATTTACGCCAGCCGCTTCCGGCGCATATGGCAGCAGTGGCAGAAAGAGCGCCCGAAAGACGCGAACGAGCACGAGGCGGCGTGGTAGCACGCGGCTCGCCAGTCTGCGCGGCGGGTCGGGAGACCCGCCGCGAAAACCCGCTCACCGCCCCGCAGTATTCCCCCCGGCCCCCCCCGCCGCCTGCCGCAGCGCCCCGGCGAACGCTGCGGCGTCGGGCGGGCTGCGCCACGCCTTCAAGACGGCGCCGCGGCGGTCCAAGACGATCACAACCGGCGGGTCCGCGGCGCGGTACCGCCCGGCCAGCGCCTTCCTCGGCCCGTCCTCCAGCCGCGTTACATCAACATAAATGCGAGCCAACTTCCCGCTTTCCGCCACGACGGCGGGGTGCGCAAATACGGTCGCCTCCCACTCCCTGCACGCGATGCACCAGTCGGCGCCGAAGTAGAGCAGCACCGGCTGCGCTTCGGCCTGCGCCGCCTCCAGCGCCCCCGGCTGCCACGCCGTCCACCGGACCGCCGGCCGCTCGCGCACGGCGTCGGCGTACACGAGGATGCCCGCCGCCAGGACGGCCGCCCCCGTCGCCAGCCGCACCGCCCGGAACCGCCGCGTGAACGGCCGCCGCGACCATCCCTCCAGCAGCGCCAGGTACGCGGCCGCGAAGATGAACACGCCCAGCACAAGCGGCCGGAAAAACTCCTCCGCCATGAACGGCCGCACGAAGTACAGGATAAGCCCCCCCAGCGCCAGGCCCATCAGCCGCTTCGTCCATATCAGCCACCCCCCGCCGCGAGGAAAGCGGTTGACCAGCCCCGTGAACGTCCCCAGGAAAACGTACGGCAGCCCCAGCCCCAGGCCCGTGACGAAGAACGAGGCGGCCCCCAGCACGGCGTCGCCCCTGGCGGCGACAAATGTAATCAGCGCAATCAGGAACGGCCCCACGCAGGGCGACGCCACCAGGCCCATCACCATGCCCATCACCAGGGCCCCCGCCGGGCCGCGGCGTGCGCCGAGGCGGCCCATGGCGCCGGAAGGCAGGCGGATGTCGAACGCCCCGAACGTGCTCGCCATCATCACCGCAAGCACCGCCACCACCGCGAGCACGCCCGCCGGATGCTGGAGCACCAGGCCC
>VGYT01000447.1 GCA_016872895.1 Planctomycetota bacterium | reverse complement strand
AATCCCGCTGTGTGCCGATGTCGCTGGCGGAATTGTGCCGCCGCTACATGGACGACCAGGACGCGCGGTCGGACCGCGTCAAACCCCTCCTGGAGGCACACGGCCTGCGCCGTGAAAGCCGGGGCAGGCACAAATGGACGGTCCGCCTGGACGGCCTGGACGAGAAGACCCGCGAGCGAATGACGCGGGCGATGTTCCCGTAAGCATCCCCGTTTGTCCCCTTTTATTCCACCTTATTCCAACACATACCGCTTTCTCCATGCCATGAGTCGACGGCCTTTCCTTGTATGCGATGATCGTGCAGGAGCAGGGTGAGGATGGGCCAAACGCGACCATCGAGAGGCGATGCGTTTTCAGCCGCCGCTTCGCCGCGTGGGTCCGGCGGGTGGGGCGCGAATGGGCCGACCCACACGATGATACCTTCGCTCCGTTCGGCGAGGAAAAACTCCCCGCAATCGGCGGCGGGGGGTGTTTCCTCCGACAACCTGGGCCGCCGCGGGGTAAGTAACAGATAGGGGAGGATCGCGTTTTGCACCAGAGTTTCACGCGGCAAAACGGTCCCTTCCGCAGATGTAGAGGGAAGGGGCGCGTACGGAAACCGGAGTTGGCCCCTTCGCTCCGTCATGCTGTGGAGCGTTCGGGGCGGCGCATTTTGCACGCAAAGATCACGGGCCTTTCGCAAAAAGACAATGGTGGAAGCAGGGTCGGCACATTTGACGAGGAAGCCCGGTGCTGGCCCGTGCGCAAGGTCGTTCACGTTTTTTTCCCGGCCCGCGGCCCGACACTTCGCTGCAGCCCGCGGTAGATAGTGAAGGGAAGCCCAGAAAAACGGACGGGCTGCGGCGGGACGGCATAGATAACCCAATAGGGGAGCCATAAGGGCCCGAGGGAACGCCCGGGTGTGGCCACGTCGCCGCAGCCAGAAGTCTTGCCCCTCAGGGAACGGCTGGTTGGACGGTGGCCGCCGGAGGAAAGGTACACCGGTGTACTAATTTGCCGGTGAATTCGGGAAGTCCTTTGGGCCGGCGGCAACGGCATGGTGCAATGGTTGATGCGAAAATGGGTTCGCCCATCAGGGCAAACAGCAGGAAAAGCGGCACGACGGCGCGATGGAGCGCGGTATGCGGTCTTTGAAAGGCGCGATCTTCCGTCACTTCGGCTCGAACGCGGGTAAGTATTACAGTAGTGGCCGGTTCGTTCTGCGAAGGGTTGTCCGTGGGGCAGGGCACCGGGCGGCCCCAGTTTCGGTGGATTAGCCCGGCAAGAATCCCCCCTCTCGTGGGGATGCCTTATGAAGACCACTGCACCGTAGGCGACACCCCGTAGCGGGTGGAAGATAAGAAGGAAGGCCTCATGACCAACCCGGTTCTCGTGGCACCGACCATCGGCGAGATTGCCCGTCGTCTGGGCGTCCCGGTCCACCGCGTCGAGTACGTCATCCGAACGCGGAACCTGAGGCCCGTCGCCCGAGCGGGCAATCTCCGGGTGTTTTCAGAGGCCGACGTCGCCTACGTCGCGGGCGAACTTCGCCGCATGGACACTGACCGTGCCGGCGGACCGCGGTAGCGGGCCAAGCCCCTTCGTCGAAGTTTCTTGCGCACTCTTATAGGAGAAGGTTTTGGAACCGCTTGTCATATGCCCTGCCGAGGGTGGCGCACTGGGGATACTGCACTGGGCGCAGCGGTATACCCGTCGCGGCTGGTCGGTCGTTCCCATCTCTCACCAGTCCAAGAATCCCGGCATCAAGGGCTGGCAACAGATGCGTCTGTCGGAGGCGGACTTGCCACAGCATTTTCCGGGAGGTCCGCAGAACATCGGCCTCCTGACCGGCGAACCGTCCGGCTGGGTCGTCGACGTGGACCTGGACCACCCGCGGGCCATCCAATTGGCGGACGAACTCCTGCCGCCGACGCCCGCCGTTTTCGGCAGGCCCGGCAAGATGCGCTCGCACCGCCTTTATCGTGTGACCGGCCCGGTGGCGACGACCAAGAAAAAGAGCAAGTCAGCCGGGATGATCCTTGAACTCCGGTCGACCGGATGCCAGACGGTCATCCCACCCAGCACCCATGAAAGTGGCGAACCCATCGCGTGGGAAACCGACGGGGCCGAGCCGGCGACCGCAGACCCCGACGCGATCCGGGTCATCGTCGAGAAGATCGGGAACACGGTACTCACGGAACTGGGGGAGAAGGCTGCCCCGAAGCTGCGGAAAGACCGTCGCTCCTGCCCGATGCAGCCGCATCCCCCACAAGCCGCGCCGTCGGCCGACCGCGTCGAGCGGTGCCGGAAGGCCTTGCGGCGGATGCGGATGACGGATCACAAAGACGGCTCCGCCCGCCTCTTTGCGGCCGCCTGTCGTTGCGTCGAACACGACCTCGCGGACAATGAGGCCCTGACCTGTATCCGAACCTATGCTCGTGAACAGCCGTTCCCACGGGAATGGTCCGACGGGGAGATTCTCCAGCGTCTCCGGCAAGCCGAACATCGTTGCGTGCGGGGCGAGGCCCTCCAGGCCGACGCCATGGGCCTCGCGCGTCTCGGTGCCCGCGATCCGGACACCGGGCGGCTGGTCCTTTCCCCTCGGCGGACGCTGCCGACGGCCGAGGCGTTTGTCCGGCAGTTCCACATGCATCCCGACGGCCGGACCCTCCTAAGTTATGCGGGGCTGCTCCTCGAGTGGCGGGACAACCGTTACGTCGAGGTCGAGGACGAGACCCTCCGGCAGCGCCTCCATCCCTGGCTCCACGACGCCCTGCGATACGTCTACAACAAAGCGACCGGTGAGATGGAACTGGCGGACTTTGAGGCGAACCCCGGAACGGTCAAGGGAGCCTTGGAA
>VGYT01000446.1 GCA_016872895.1 Planctomycetota bacterium | reverse complement strand
TGAAGCGGGCCGCCTTCTCCCGGCCGATGAGGTCCAGGTAACCATTGCTCCAGAAACTGGTTACGCCGCGCAGGTACCCGACCGGATTATAGACGCTGTCAAACAATTGCGGCTTCCGGGGGCGGTACTCCCATGCGCTCGGGTAGCCGTGGGGATTGGCATCGACCATTGCCATGAGGTCGTCGAACAGGGCGGCGGCGATACGCCCGTACTTGGCGTCGCCGGTGATCGTTTGCGCCTCCAGCAGCAGCGGCAGCAGCATCACTGTGCGATTCGGCCAGAAGGAGAGCCAGGCCGCCCGGAGTTTCTCAATGTCCGGTGGGCCACCGCCGATGTGTTCCAGGCTGTAGTCGGCATACCGCAGGATGGCCTCCCGGTCTTTCCGCTGGTCGTGCGGCAGGTCGAAGTGCTCAAGGAACCGCACGTAGGCCGGCATCTTGCAGGCGTGGTACGCAGGATTGTCGAACCAGCCCTCGCACGGGATGCCTTGGGCAGCGAGTTGCGGATTGCGGGCATGCAGCGGGTTGCCGCCCCGGGCCACGTTTGCCCGCAGTTGCTGGATGAAGTTCTCGGTCCGCTCCGGGATGCCCATGTTGGGCTGCCGCCGCTGGCCGCGCAGGAGGTCGGCCGTCTTCGCCTCGTCCGGGTTGAGGACCGCCGAGGCAACCCACAGCGGCAATTCCCAGGTCACACCCGGGCGGGGCTCCTTGCGGCTCTGGATGTGGACCATCAGCGCGGCCTGCTCTTCTTCTTCGCATGGGCGGTCGATCCAACCCGCCGCCGCGCCTATGACGGCCCGCAGCGCCGCCTCGGCCTCCGGCGCCGTCTGGCCCACGCCGACGGCGTACTGACGGTAGAGCCAGTCGGTCTTGGGCGTCCACTGCGGATTTCCGTCCGGGGCGAAGAGTCGGACCACCGCCGGGTCGTCCAGCGAGAAGTGCCACCGCAGCGCCACTTGCCTGCCGGCTACCTGCACATCCGGTCCGTGCTTGGCCGCGTCTGTGTTGGTCGTGAAGGGATTGTTTCCATAGCCGGCCACAAGCGGCGTATCGTGCCACAGGTGCGTGGCCACAAAGCCCGCGCTGCCGACCTTGTGAAGCCACCATGGGGCAGTCCATTGCGGCTCGTGGACCGGTTCGACGTCGCCGTCGGCCTGCCAGATGCTCACTTTCTGCTCGCCTCCTCGATAGCCGGCCGCGTTGCCGATGCTGAAGCCTTCTAGGGCCACGTAGCAGCCGTCGGGGAAGAGCCAGTACGTGCATTGCCAGTCCATGGCGCCCTGCTGACGCCCTTGCGTCTGGCCGGCTATTGCCACCTTCGTGACCTGCCCCTCTTCCACGCGGACGGTAAACGGACGGGCAGGGTCGGCATGGGCGTGAGTGCCGGACGCATCGCCGGCCTCGAATCCGGCGTAGCGGAATAGGGTCTTGCCTTTCCATACGACCGCTATCGCATCGGGCAGATTCAGCAGTCGGAGTTCGCCTGAGCGGGTCTCGGACGGTTTGCCTTCGGGCTTGCCGCGTTCCGTCACGGGCGCCGACGGGAGGATTTCCAGACGCAACTTTTCCTTGCCGTAAGGCAGCAGCGCGTGCCGCAGCAGGTAGATTGCGCTACAGATCGAGTCGCCGTGCCGCTGAGCCGCCTCGTCTTCCGCCGCCAGTTCCGCGCCCAGCCTGGGCAACTGCTGCTTTGCGGCCTCCAGTTTCTTGCCCCTGGCTTCGCGCGCCTCCTGGGCGTTACCGGAGCCGTGCTGGAGCAGGGCGTAGCGGCCGCCCCAGTCCGGCCTGCCGTCGCGAGCCACCCGCCACGTGACCGAATCCCAGACAGAGTGCGCCACTTCGGTGCCATCGGGGGCAAAGAACTTCACGGCGCGGGCATCCGCCACCTCGCCGGGCCGGAACTTCGCACGGACCAGCAGGTATGGGCTGCGGTTGTTGGCCTGGCATGCGTGTACGTTGAGTAATCGCCGGTCGCCGGGCGCACGGTCCGTCCGCGTCTCGGCCGCCTGCGCCGCGCCGGCCGAAAGCCCCGCCACCGCCAGCGAACTCTTCAGAAACGTGCGCCGATCCATGCGAACGGTTTCCGACAAGTCCCGGACCCTTTCCGCCGTGCCGACGGCCCGCTTGAGCGCATCGCTATGGGCTTGCCGGCTTAGCGTCATGGTCAACAGGGGCCCGTGGCGGTTGGGACGGCGCCCCACTTGAGAAAGCGAACCGGGTCAGTGACAGGTTCCGGCTCCACCGCCGGCCGGCGATTGCTCTGCTGCCTCTGCGCCTGTAACCGTTCACGATCTTACGATTTTCAGGCTCCCAATGAGCCTGATGACCCGTAGAGCATACCCCCCAACAGAATGCAAGGTAAAAACGCAGCAAAACGTACTGCGTCAGTCTTGAGGGTGGCACGGCCACGCGCTGTTGCGTGGCCGTGCGTTCTCGCAAGCGGCACACGGTCACCCAACAGCGGGTGACCGTGCCACCCCCGTCAGTGACGCAGTACAGCAAAACTGCATTGGCACCGGCCATCGGTCCGCCGCCTTTCGGCGCGCCGACGAAAAGGCCGGAAACGATGCCAGAATGCCGCCCGGCTTGGCCCCGGTTGCCGCCGCCTGACAAACCCGGGGACGCTACCCAGGTTATTGCTTGAACGCGGCGCGTGATGCGGTAGGATGACGCCATGCCTCGCATGGCGCGAATCGTGATCCCCGACCTGCCGCACCATGTGACGCAGCGCGGCAACCGCCGCGAGGATGTCTTCTTCAGCGACGAGGACCGGCGGCGCTATCTGCTGCTCTTGCTGGAATACTCGCAGAAGCATGCCCTTCAGATCTGGGCCTACTGCCTGATGA
>VGYT01000445.1 GCA_016872895.1 Planctomycetota bacterium | reverse complement strand
CGGCCTCTGCTACACCGACCATCACCAGTGGCACGGCGAGATGGAGCGGCTCCTCGGCCCCTGCCGCTCAAGGGCACTGGGCGTCGAGGGCCACACCACGTTCGAGGTCTGGCTGACCGGCGGGCCGTACGGCGGCGGGCAGTGGGCCCTGCTGGACCACGACATCTCGACCGTCGTTTTCACGCCCGACGGCAAGCGCCTCATGGGACTCATCGAAATAAGCAAGGACCTTGCGGCCGTCAAGGCGAGCGACCGCGGCCGCGGATTCATCCCGGCCGGCCTGCACCCCGACGACCCCAAGGTGTACCGCAGCGTCAAGTGGGCGGGCTACACGACGGGCTACGCCGGCCCGCCGCCCATGGTCCACCTGCGGGCCGGCGAAACCCTCCGCCGGTACCTCGCCCCCGGCCTGGACGACGGCAAGACGTTCGCCTACTGGGGCATCAACTACAGTGCGGGCGGCGTCCCCGGCCCGACGCGCGACCGCACCTGGGTCAACCAGCCTGAGAAACTCTACCGCGCCGCCGCCGAGGCCCCCTACAAGGTCGGCCGCGCGCGGTTCGCCAACGCCGTGTACACGTACCGGCCCGAGTTCGCCTCCGGCCGGTACAAGGAAGGCGTCATAGACGAATCCGACGGCCACGTGACGTTTGAGTGGAGCAGCCCGTACATCGTCGCGGCCGCGCCTCCGGCCGATGCGGCCAAGGAACAGTGGGGAATCTACAAACCTGGATGCACGCAGGGCCTGGTCATCCGCGGGCGAGCGGCCTGCCCTGTCGAGGTCTCCACCGACCGCGGCCGCACGTGGCAGAAGGCAGGCGACGCCCGCGACGGCCTCGACCTGACGGACCTCGTCAAGGGCCGCCATCAATACCGCATACGCTTCGGGGCGGGCGCCAAGGCCCTGGCCGGATCGGGTCTGGAGATAACGACCGTGTGCCAGTGCGCCCCGACGGTCATCCCGCACCTGGCGGCGGGCAGGAATACGGTAACCTGCGAGGCGTCGGCCCGGGCCGTCGTCTCGGCCGGGCCGAACCTGGCGCAGGCCAGGACGCACGCGGTGGAAGGCGCGATGGATTCGCCCGCCGTCACGCTCGAATTGGCCGCGCCGCGCGGGGCGAAGGCCGTCCGCCTCTACGCGGCCGCCAGGGCCTCCAGCGGGTCCCCGCCCGCCAAGTGCGCATACAACATCGAGTACTCCACCGACGGCGGCAAGACGTGGGCACACGCCCTCAAGGACCGCCAGGTCACCCAGCGGCCGCCCGAGCCAAACGACTGGTGGAGCCAGACGTTCATCATGGGCGAGGCCGCGCTGGCGGACGTCGCCGGGCCGGTGCGCGTGCGGTTCTCGAACACGGGCGGGCGCAAGTTCATGCGGGCCGAGGCCCACCTTGAGTACAAGGTCGGGAACTCCTCGCCCCTGGCGGTAACGTTCTCCTGGAAGGACGGCGGCCAGGTCCGCTCGGCCAAGCATACGTACAACCCCGCGCCGGCCCGGCCCGACCGCTCGTGGACCTTCGACGCCGGCGCGAATCCGGATACGCTGTGGGTCGAGTACGCGGCGGAATGAAACACCCGGGAAACCGGGAGATTGCGGCCGGGCGAAGAACTGCTTGACCGGCAGCGCCGCCGACTTTACACTGGGCTGCGCTTTTTCAGCCTCCGGGAGGTGCGAGCGATGCCACAATCGGAATGCGGCCTGACGAGGCGAACCCTTCTGGGGGCCGGGGCGGTCGCGGCAGGCGCCGCCGCCTTCGGCCTTCCTTCGTGCGCCCCTCAGCAGGAGAAATCGGCCATGCCCTTCAAGCCACGCTTCGGCCTCAACTTGCTCCTTTACACCGCCGCGTTCACGAAGGACAAGGTGGACCTTATCCAAAAGGTCGCCGACTTCGGGTACGACGGCGTGGAGATTCCGTTCAACGACCTGTCGCTTCTGGACGCGAAGGCGACCGCAGCCGCAAGGGAGAAGGCGAAGGTGGGCCTGACGTCCTGCTGCGTCCTCTTGCCCGGCATGAACCTGTGCAGCGAGAAGGCCGACGAGCGCAAGGCCGGCATCGAGCAGGTCAAGAAAATGGTGGACCTGACGGCCGAGATGGGCGGCGACGTGGTCGCCGGGCCCATCTACTCCCCCGTCGGGCGCCTGACCGGCCGCGCTCGCACCGACGAGGAGTGGAAGTGGTGCGCCGAGGGCCTGCGTGCCGCCGCCGACCACGCCGAGAAGGCGAAGGTCATCCTGGCCATCGAGCCGCTGAACCGCTTCGAGACGTATGTGTTCAACATCGCGGCCGACGCCGCACGCATGGCCAAGGAGGTGGGCAGCCCGAACCTCAAGGTGCAACTCGACACGTTCCACGGCAACATTGAAGAGAAGGACACGGCGGCGGCCATCCGCGCGACCGCTCCCGTGCTCGGCCACTTCCACGCATCCGAAAGCGACCGCGGCGTGCCCGGCACGGGCCAGGTGAAGTGGAAAGAGGTGTTCGCGGCCCTGAAGGACGTCGGCTACGGCCGCTGGATTACCATCGAGAGTTTTGCGACTGGCATCCTGGACCTGTGCGCCGCGGCGTGCATCTGGCGGCCGATTTACGATTCGGCCGACGACCTGGCGACGAAGGGCCTGGCGTTCCTGAAGCGGATGAGCGCGGCGTAAGTCAGTGGCTTGTTCGGCCGCCGCGCTCGCGCGGCGTGCCTGCGCCGCGTTCAGCCGCCGCGCTCGCGCGCCGGCGCCGCGTTCAGCCGCCGCGCTCGCGCGCCGGCGCCGCGTTTAGAAGCTGTTTCACAACCCCGGAGATTGCCGATGAAGGTAACAGTTCAACCTGGCATACGGGAGCCAAGCCATGGCCAAGGAACTGTTACCCGATGACCTCTGGGCCGAAATC
>VGYT01000444.1 GCA_016872895.1 Planctomycetota bacterium | reverse complement strand
GTCCCAGGTGGGCAGGCGGAGTTTCCTGGAGAGCGCGCGGACGTCGGCCTTTGCGAGGCCGGCTTCCTTAAGGGGGCTGCGGACGCCGAGTTCTGCGGCGGCCCGGAGGCCCGGGCGCCAGGCGCTTGGGTCGTCGGCGTTTGCGCCGTCGCAGACGGCGGCCATGCCGCGCTCGCGCGCCATCGCCAGCAGCCGCTCCAGGAGTTCCTTCTTGCAGAAGTAGCAGCGGTCGGGCGGGTTGCCGCGGAAGCCGGGGACGTCCAGTTCTCGCGTCTCAATCACCACGTGCCGCAGGTCCAACTGTCTGGCCAGCGCCTTGGCCTCGGCCAGTTCGCCCGCCGGGTACGTTTCGCTGGAGGCGGTGACGGCGAGGGTGTTGTCGCGGCCGAGGGCGCGGCGGGCCTCGGCGGCAAGGAGGGTTGAGTCCACGCCGCCCGAGAAGGCCACGACGACGGACCGGAGTTCCTTCAGGATCGCCTCCAGCCGCGCGCGCTTTGCGGCGAGGGCGGCCGTGCCGCGGGACTTGCGAGGAAGGCGCCGTTTGCGGGGAGGTTTTCGGGCCACTACTTGCCCTCCGCGGGTGCGATGATGAGTCGGCGGGCGTCGGCGTCGGCGGCGGGTGCGGCCGTGATGGTGCGCTTCGGGCCGCCGACGGGCTGAACGAGCACCCGGCGCGGGCCCGGCCCGGCCTTTGTGATATATCGTAACGTCAGTGCGGCGGCCGTGCGCAGGTTGTCGTCGCCAGGCGCGCCGCGAAGGAGCGTCGTCGGGCCGGGGATGCCCTCGGCCTCGATGCGCACGTCGCCGGGGCGGAAGAAGCGGTCGAGGAGGAGGCAGTCCTGCTCGCTTCGGCCCATGACAAGGAGGGTGCCGTCGGGCAGGCGAAAGTGGCGGCCGACCTTCAGCAGTTCCACGTCGGCGACGGTGGGCGGCCCGCGCGCAAGCAAATCTCTCAGGCGCAGCGCGAAGCCGGGGTCGGTCAGCAGGCAGCCGCCGGCGGGGGAGGGGTAGTCGGTGATGCCCCACTCGGCGGCCAGGGCCATCTGCACGGCGCGCGCGCGGCCGCGGATGCCGAGGAGTTTCTCGCGGTCAACGAGGCCCTGTTGCTCGGCCTGCGTGGGCGGCAGGCACTTGGCGGAGAGCGGGCGCAGGAGGCGGCCGACGAGGCCGGCCTCGCGCTCAATCAGTTGCATCACGGGCCGCCGCTGCGACATGGGGCGCTGGCCCAGGACTTCGCCGGTGAAGACGAAGTCGGCCCGCTCGGCGTCCATGAGTTCGCGCGCCCGGCGCAGCGACCAGATGCGGCAGTCGATGCACGGGTTCATGCGTTTGCCGAGGCCGTGCGCGGGGGCGAGGACGAGCGCGAGGTCGGCCTCGGCGGCGTCGATGGTGCGCAGCGGCACGCCGAGCGCCTCGGCTGCGCGGACGGCGCGCGGCTTGGCGCCGGATTCAGCGGGCGGGGGCGCCCAGAGATGCAGGATATGCAGGCCGATGACTTCTACGTCCAGGCGCTGCATGAGGCGCACCGCGAGCGTGGAGTCGAGTCCGCCCGACATGCATCCGATGGCCGTGACCATAGCGAGCGCCTCTTACGTGCCCGCTCGTGACGGGCCTGGTGAACCGCCGGCAGCGGTGGGTCGCTGGTGCGAAACAATCAGGCGGCGCCCGCCCGAGGCGGGCAGGCTCGGCACGGCAGCGCCCGCGGCCGTACCGGCCGCGGCTAAACGGATCTCCCCGCGTCGGCCCTGCTTGTATTTCGGCGGCGGCCACGTATAGTATTCTGCTCAAGAGCGAGAATCAAGCCGTGGCACGCGACGGCACGCGAAAGAGTTTTTAAGCGGCGAGGAGGCCATGAGCGCACAGTCGGCGCAGGACGCGGCCACGGCTGCGATTGAGGCGGCGCTGCGCGGCCGCATCGCGGGCGACCTTCTTACGGACCGGTTCAGCCTGACGGCGTACGCCACGGCGGCGTGCATCTACAAGATCATGCCGCTGGCCGTCGTCGTGCCGAAGGACGCCGGCGACGTTGAGGCGGCGGTGCGCGCGGCCGGGGAACTGGACGTGCCGGTGATTCCGCGCGGGGCGGGGTCGGGCCTGTGCGGCCAGGCGCTGGGGCGCGGCGTGGTCCTCGACTTCACCAAGTACATGACGGAGGTGATGGAGATAGATGCGTCGGGGGGGCTGGTGCGCGTCCAGCCGGGCGCCGTCACCGGCCGCGTGAACGAGGCCCTGGCGCCGCACGGCCTCATGCTGGGGCCGGACCCGTCGAGCGAGGCGTTCTCGACCATCGGCGGGAACCTGGGCAACAACGCCTCCGGCAGCCGCGGCATCCGTTACGGGTCGATGAAGGACTACGTGGCGTGGCTCGACGTGGTGCTGGCCGACGGATCGGGCGTGCGGCTGGAACCGATGGCGGCGGGCGACGCGCGGCTGGCGGCGCTTGAGGCTCGCGGCGACCTGGCGGGCCGCATTGCAGCAGGCACGCGGCGGCTCGCGGCCGAGAACGCTGAACTCATCAGCCGCTACGAGCCGCACACCAGCAAGAACTCCGCCGGCTACAACCTCTTCGAGGTCCTTCGCGGCGGGACGTACGACCCGACGCGCCTGGTCGTGGGGTCGGAAGGGACGCTGGCCGTCATCGTGGAGGCGGGCTTGCGCGCGGTGCCCCGGCCGCGCGAGCGGGCGAGCGTGCTGCTGTGGTTCTCCAGCCTGGAAAGCGCGGGCGCGGCGATCGAGCCCGTGCTGGCCCTTGCGCCCAGCGCGTGCGAGATAATGGAGCGGCACTTCCTGGACATCGTGCGCGGCGACGGCTCGGTTCCGAAGGAGTATCTGCCGAAGGAGGCCGACACGGTCCTCCTGGTGGAGTTCCTGAGCGACAGCCGCCGCGAGAACGACGAAT
>VGYT01000443.1 GCA_016872895.1 Planctomycetota bacterium | reverse complement strand
CGCCCGGCGCCGCTCATCGGCCCTCCTCCTTCGCCGGGGCGGGCACGACCTCCCACACAAGGCCGAACGGCACCAGGCGCCCCTGCTCCGCCGCCCACGGCGGGAAATATCCCGGCACGTCCGACGTGACGAACAGCCGCCCCCCGACGCCCGGCCGCTCCCAGCCGCGGATGGTCACGTCAGGCCGGCGGCCCTCCAGGTCGTGCACGCACGCGAGCGGCGGACGCGCCGTCGAGTCCGGCACGAGCGCCGCCCCCGGCGGCAGCGAATCCAGCACCTCCGCCGCGTACCGCCGCGCGCTGGAGTCGCACGTCTTCCACGGCTGAAGGAAATATGTGTACGAGTTGCGATACGGAAGTTCCCGCGGAAACCGCGGGTACCCCGCCCGCTCCGCCGCCGCGGGCAGCGCTGCGTACACGGCCGCGGGCAGCAGGGCCGCCGCCGCGAGCGCCCACGCCGCGCGCGGCCGCCGGTCCAGCACCGCCGCCGCGCCCACCCCTATCAGCACGCTCGCCACCACGTAAAACGGAACAAAGAAAGCATACTGGTCAACGACCTTGTACCGCGCCGCCCACAGGAAATAAACGGCCGCCAGCGCAAGCACCGGCCGCGCGAACGCCTGCTGCCGCTGCGCTATCTCCTGCGGCTCGAACCCGCCCCGCCGCCCAATCGCCGCCGCGCCCAGCGGAATCGCCAGAATCAGCGGCGTCGGATAGTTAAGCGCCACGTACAGCGCCGACCGCCCCAGCAGCGCCGGCAGGTCCGACACGTTGAAGATATTGCTTGCCCACCGGCCAACCAGGCCCGAATGCAGCGTTTCCGCCAGGCTGCCCGTGCGCGCGTACTCCATGCCCAGCACTATCCAGTAAAGCGTCCCGCCGGCGAGCCAGCACGCGGCCGCGGCCGCAAGCGCCCGCGCGGCGACGCGCCCGCGCAGGCACTCAACCAGCGCCCACGCGGCGAACACGCCCAGGCTCCACACCGCCATCACATGGTTGCTGATGGCTACGCCATTTACGAGGAATAATATCACCAGCCATCGCGGCCGCCGGTCCGCCAGGTACGCCCAGGCGCACAGCATCTCGCCCGAAAGAAACGCCGCAGCCCAGCCGTACGTCTCCGCAATGACTGCGTGGCCCCACACCGCGTGGCCAAGTGCGAACGACGCCGCGCCCACAACCGCCGGCCGCACGCCGCCGGTCAGAAGACGCACCAGCAAGAGCACGTTCGCCGCCGCCAGCGCCGTCCCGAGCGCCGACGCGAAGTTGGCGGCCCGCGCGTAGTTCCAGATCGGAACCAGCCCCAGCGCGTGCGCCGCAGCGATGAACCACGGATGCACCCGCACCGCGTCGCCGGGGCGCGAGAGGCCAAGCCGCGCAGCCTCGTACTGATAATCGCCGGAATCCTGCCACGCCAGGTCGGGCGCCAGCGCGGCGGCGTACAGCAGGAGCGCGGCCAGGAAGCCCGCGAGCCACAGCCGCCCCAGGCCGCCGCGCGTCCCGACCGCCGCCGGAGTTCCCCGCGTGTCCATACAGATATGTCGCCCAAAAGGTTCGCGGCGCCCGCCCCCCCGCCCGCACGGGCCCCGCGCCCCGCCCTCCCGGTCAGACGAACAGCAGGGCCGCCGCCATGCCCGCCCACGCCGCCACCGCCGCCACGAACGCCGGGTCCCGCCGCACAAGGTCCACCGGGTCGCCCGCCCGCCCCGCGATTGCCGCGCGGTAGAACCGGAACACGCCGTACACCACCGGCAGAACCGTCAGGCACATCCACGAGTGGCCCACGCGATGGATGGTCTCCGAACTGACTGTATAAAGCATGTATGTAACTATCGCCAGCGCCGCCGAGACGGTCATCATGTGCTCCAGGCTCTTCTCGTCGTAGAGTTCCCACTCCACGGGCCGCGTCTCGCCGGCCGCGGCGCCCAGCGCCACGCGCTCGCTCTCGCGCTTCGCGAAGCCCAGAAACAGCGCCAGCGTAAGCGTGCACAGGATGAGCCACGGGCTTATCCATACGCCGATGGCCACGCCGCCAGCGTACGCCCGCAGCACGAAGCCCACGGCCAGCAGGATCACGTCCAGCACCGCCACGCGCTTCAGGCCCGCAACGTACCCGAGCATCACCGCCAGGTAGAGGGCCAGGACTTCCAGGACGCGCGCACCCACGGCCCACGCCGCCGCCAGCCCTCCCGCCGCAAGGACGGCCGCAAGGACCGCGGCCGCCGCAGGGCTCGTCTCGCCGGAGGCCACCGGCCGCCGCCGCTTCGTCGGGTGCCGCGCGTCCTCCCGCCGGTCCAGCACGTCGTTCAGGGCGTACACGGCGCTCGATGCCAGGCAGAACGCGGCGAACGCAACAAGCGCGGCCCCCACCGCCGCCGCCAGGTCGCAGACCTCAGGACCGAGACGGGCGTCCCGCCCGCCGCGCGAGAACACCAGCGCCGCCAGGACGAAGAGGTTCTTTATCCAGTGCCCCGGCCGGGCGAGCCGCACAAGGTTGTAGATGCTTCGCATCATACGACATGCCTCTCGCCGCCGACACGTCCCACGGCCGGACAAGCCGGCCGTGCCACGCCGCGCGACTTCCGCGACGGCATCCCGACAACCCCGCCTACGCCTGCTTGCCCCACCCGCCGCAGCCGGTCTCGATGGCCCGGCGGTACCACTCTATGGTGCGCGCCAGGCCCTCGGCGAACCGCACGCGAGGCTCGTACCCCAGCAGCCTTCGCGCGGCCGAGATGTCGGCCAGCGAGTGCTTGACGTCGCCCGCGCGCGGCGGGGCGTACACCGGCTCCAGGCTCGTGCCCAGGATGCGGTTGAACTGGCGGACCATCTCGTTCAGGTCGATGGCTTCGCCGCAGCCGATGTTGACGACCTCGCCGCGAGCCTCGGCCGCCCGCGCCGCCAGAAGGTTAGCCTCGACCACGTTCTCGACGTACGTAA
>VGYT01000442.1 GCA_016872895.1 Planctomycetota bacterium | reverse complement strand
TTCCGAGGCAGAGGCCGGCGGAATCGGCGGCGTCATGTTCTTCGGCCGCGCCGAGGGCAAGGCCGCCCCCCCCAAGATCGTCAAGGAGGGCCTCTCCGAGTATTTCATCTTCACGGTTGAAGGCCGGCAGACGGTCAAGAACGGCTGGTCTCAGCGGATGATATCGTTCCGCTCGCGCGACGTGCCGTTTGAAGTCCTTTACCGCTACCGGCCGCACCAGTACGGGCCGAAGCCCGTGCGGTTCTTCATTTTGGCAAACGACGAGGAGCACAAACTGGGCGAGTCGCCCCTGCCTGACGGCATCATCCGGGTGTTCCGCGACAACGGGCGCGACGGGCTGACGTTCTACGTGGCACAGTCTACCAAGTACATCCCCATCAAGGAGAAGATAGAACTGAACGTGGGCAAGGACGACCAGATCGTGTACGAGCGTGTGGTGCTGGACCTTGCGAGGCAGAACTTCGTCTATGACGAGAAGGTGCAGCCGACGCCGCCTGTTGTGGGATGGGACGAGACGCGCAAATGGCAGGAGGAGATCCGCAACTACCGGGCGAAGCCCATCAAGATGGAGGTGCGGCACGTCCTGGCGGGCGACGTAGAGTTCGGCATGGAGGGCGCGGCCGCGAAACTGTACGACTTCCGCACGCCCGAGTACACGCTCACGCTGGCCGCCGGCCAGAAACAGAAGTGGCTGTCGGAAGGCACGTTCCACCTGGGCCGCAACCTGAAGCAGAACCGCGTGCGGCTGAAGGGCCAGTAGCGTCCGGGCCCGCCGCGCCCGCCGCGGAAGCGGCGGGATACTCAGCCGCGCGCTGTCCCGCCAACGCGATTATGTCAGATACTCAGCCGCGCGCTTGACACCCCCCCCGTGCCCGCCTAGACTACCCGCTTCGTCCGCACGCCTGTGGCCGTCAAGGAGGCGCCATGGACCTCTTCAAGTACCGCGGCGGGCAACTCTATTGCGAGGACGCGGCGGTTGCCGACCTTGCGGCACGCTTCGGCACGCCCCTTTACGTCTATAGCGCCGGGACGCTGCGGCGGCACTACGGGCGGCTGGCGGCGGCGTTCGCGGCGCTCCGGCCCCTCATCTGCTACTCCGTCAAGGTCTGCTCGAACATACACATCCTGCGCCTGCTGGCCGAGGAGGGGAGCGGCTTCGACATCGTAAGCGGCGGGGAACTGTACCGCGTCCTTGCGGCCGGGGGCGACCCCGGCAGGTGCTGCTACGCGGGCGTCGGCAAGACCGACGACGAAATCCGTTTCGCCCTCAATAAGTGCATCCGCATGTTTAACGTGGAGAGCGAGCAGGAACTGGAGAACCTGGCCCGCCTGGCGGCCGAGGCCGGGCTGCCCGATGCGGCCGGCCGGCGCGCCTGCGCGGCCCTGCGAGTGAACCCCGACGTCGACCCTAAAACGCATCGTTATATCACCACCGGCAAGAAGGAGACGAAGTTCGGCGTGGACCTGGAGCGGGCCGAGCGGGTCTTCCGCTCGTTCGCCGCCTCCGACGGCGCCCGCAGCGTGGGCCTCCAGGCCGTCCACATCCACATCGGATCGCAGATAACCGCCGTGGAGCCGTACGTCCAGGCTGTGACGAAGGTTCTTGGCCTGGTCCGGGCGCTTCGCGCGGCCGGCCTTGCCGTGACGGCCCTGGACATCGGCGGCGGGTTCGCCGCCGATTACGAGACCGGCGACGCCCTCGACGCCGATGCGTTCGCGGCGGCCCTCGTGCCGCTCCTTGCGGACGCCGGCCTGGAGATCATCATGGAGCCGGGCCGCTTCATCGCCGGCAACTCGGGCGTCCTTGTGACGCAGGTCCAGTACCTGAAGGCGGGCGGCGACCGGCAGTTCGTCATCGTCGATACCGGCATGCACCACCTGGTGCGCCCGGCCCTGTACGGGTCGTACCACCACATCTGGCCCGTGCGTCCGGGGCCGCAGTACGAGCCGCACGGGCGCTTGCGCGGCGAAGTCTTTCCGGGGACGGTGCTTGTTGACGTGGTTGGCCCGGTGTGCGAATCGGCGGACTTTCTTGGCTGCGACCGTCGCCTGCCGCCGGTGCGGCGGGGCGACCTGCTGGCCGTCTTCAGCGCCGGGGCCTACGGCATGGCGATGGCGTCGGAGTACAACTCCTTCCCGCGTCCGGCCGAGGTGCTGGTCGAGGGCGCCGAGGCCCGCCTCATCCGCCGCAGGGGGACGTACGAGGACCTTATCGCCCCCGAGCGCCAGGCCGGGGCGTAGGGGCCTTCCTGCCGTTCCGTTTGACCGCAGAGGACGCAGAGAATATTCTTCTTATGTTAAGAAGACAATATTTTTTGTTCTTCTCTGCATTCTCCGCGCCCTCGTGCGCCCGAACCGAACTTCCGACGGACTCCGTAGCGGCTACTTGCCCGCCGCCGGCGGCAGGACGACCTCGAACTCGGCCCGGCCGTCAGGGCCTGGGCGCATGGCCCTCGAACCAGTTGTAGTTCAGACCGCCTTCGCCGCCGCTGATGATGGCATAGGAGAAGGGCTGCTTGCCGATCACAGCCATGAACTCGCTTTTCCTGGGCTTGGCGCTGTGCCTCGCCATGGCGTAATGCGCCAGATCAGCCGCCATCAACGGTTGCAGGCGCCCGCGCCAGCCCGTCTCTTCCTCGAACCAGTGCACCAGCCCGAGAAGTTTGTGCATCTCTTCGCGGTCAGTGGGGTCGCTCACGGAAGCCTGTGAGCCGGGACGCAGGCCCAGGTCCCGGAAGCGTCTGCCAAGGTTGCGGAACTGCTCCAGGGTGGTGCGCGGCGTGAACCGCAGCATGCGCCGGCAAATAGGGTAGAGGGGCGACTGGTCCTCGCTTCCACCCAGCCAGTCCAACCAGTCCAGCGCGTTTTCCTGGTAGTTGATGGCGTTCACGAAACTGCTGTCGATCTGCATCATGAGCGTGGTGATCTCATCGTCCGGCTGGAAGTCCCCCACCAGGCCCCAGGCGCTT
>VGYT01000441.1 GCA_016872895.1 Planctomycetota bacterium | reverse complement strand
GGACGAGCCGGCCGCGGGCGCGGGCGCGGCCGCGGCCGCGCCGGGCGCCGGGGCGGTCCCGGAGGCAGGCGCGGGCGCCGGGGCAGGCGCGGGCGCGGCGGCCGACGAGCCGCAGAGGCCCACGATTCCGCCGTCTCGCGCCGCCAGGGCCATGAGCGGCCCGGCGGCGCCGTGCGGCTTCTCCTCGACGATTTCGCCCGAAACCGCGTCCAGCCGCAGCAGCCGCCTCGTGGTGGATGCCACGACGAAGTTCCCCGCCGCCACCGGCCGCGCGCTCAGGCCCTCGGGCGCCGCGCGGTCCCAGAGAACGCTGCCGGATGCGGGGTCAAGCGCCACCAGGCGGCCCTCGCCCTTGATGACCAGCGCGCCGGCGGCCATGCCGACGGCCTCCTCGGCGGGCGCGAGCGGCACCTGCCACGCCGGCCGGCCCGTCGCCGCGTCGAGGGCGAAGACGCCCGCGTAATCGCGCGGCATGCACACGACGCGGCCGCCCGCCACCGCGGGCGAAGCGCCCTGCCGCCGCATCGCCGCCGCGTGGCTGCCCGAGACGTATGCACGCGCGTAAGGACTCAGCCATTCAATCATCCCGTCGCGGGCGTCGCACCGCGCGACGAAGCCCAGGTTCGTCACGGCATAGACCGCGCCGCCGGACACCGTGACGGCGTTGCCGTAGTGGACCGGCTCCACGGGTCGTTCGCGCCGGTCTTCGACGCGCGTGGCGGCCAGGCTGTGCGTCCCCAGCGGATGCTGCCACAGCAGGCGCCCGTCCTCGGCGTCCAGGCACGCCAGGGCGATGGGCATCATCGGGCCGAACTTCTCCTGCATCGTCAGCACGTACAGGCGGCCGTCGGCCGCGGCAGGGTCGCTCACCGGCCACGTCTCGGCCCACGCCCGGTCGTCGTCGGTGGACCACAGGATGCGGCCGCTCCCGCCGTCGATGGCCACGAGGCCCCGCAGGTACTGGCCGGAGGCGTCCATGCCCCAGCGGCTGAACACGCGGCCGCCCGCCACGGCGGGGACGAACGGCCCCGGAGCAGGCGCCGGGGCGTACCTGGACCATCGGCCGCCGCGCTCTTCCTCCGCCCTCGTGCGGCGGGGGCGGTCCAGCGGCAGCGGCGAGCGCATCCAGAGCGGCCGGGCCAGGTCCTGCCCGTAGCACGCCAGCAGGTTCGGGCCGCCCACGACCACCATCCCTCCGCACGCCTGGATCGACCCCAGCGGCGACGGGAACGTCCGCAGCAACTCCTCCGGCGTGCGGAAAAAGAGGCTGAAGTCCCACGGCGGCACGGGCGGCAGACGCACGAGTTCCACCCCAAGTTTGACCGCCGTCGCGGCGGCGGGCGCGCCGTCGTCCGCTGCGCTCTCCAGCAGCCGTTTCTGGATGGCCGAGGCCGTCTGCCGCCCGCCCATCCACGGAAGTTGCTCATCGGCCGGGACGCCCGCGAACGCGGCCCGCAGCGCCGCCGCGACCGGCGCGGCGCCGGCCCCGCCTGCCGGCTGGCAGGCCGTGGCCACCCACAGGCCCACCTGCGCCCTGGCCCGCGTCTCGGTGCCCTCGGCATGCAGCAGCACGTCCTGGAAAGTGCGAAGCGCCAGGCCCGACCAGCCCCGCCGCAGCCACGTCTCGGCCGCATCAACAAGCGCCTCGTGCACGGGCGCCGACCACGGGAACCGCCGGTACAGGGCGAAGAGCGTCTGCGGGTCGGCGCCTGGGCGGGCCCGCGCAAGCGCCTCTTCGCACTCGCGGGCCTGCGACGCCCGCAGCGGCGCAATCGCCGCCGCACCCTGCGACGCCAGCAGGGCGTCGGCCAACTCCCAGGCGGAGGCAGCGCGGCCATCCTCGTGCCGCATGACGCCGCTGCCGGCCGCGCTGTCGTCCAGGAAGGCCTGGACGGCGGCCGTGTCCGTGCCGCCGGCGCGGCCAACGAGGGCGAGCCACTTCATCTCAAGGCCCAGGTCGCGCGGGAAATCGGGCGGCGTCTCGGACAGTTTCGAGAGGCTCTTCATGCGGCTGTAAACCGACTCGGATGGCGGCTTGTGGCCGAACTCCTGGTAGATGCGCAGCACGTCGTCGTACCGCCCGGCCGCCAGGTGAAGTTCCGCTTCCTGGAGGCGCAGCGACGGGGAATCGCCGAAGATGGCTCGGATGGCGGCGATGACGCCGGCGGCGTCCCAGAACCGACGCTCGGCCATCCGCACCGCCAGGCGGGCCTTCCACGCCCGCTCGACCGCCGGGTGCGCTTCGGGCACGGCCCCGGCCTGGGCGAGGGCGATGAGGCGCCCGGAGGCGTACTCCATCCACTCAGCAGCATCGGGCGATCCGCGAGCCCCCTCGAACTCCGTGCCGCCCGCGCGCCGCAGGAGCGCATCGAGCGCCTCCAGCGCCAGCCCCACCCGCCCGGGGAACGCCTCGACCAGTTGCCGCAGGTGCATGCGGCCGCCCGCTTCGCCCCCCATCGCGGCGAAGTCGGCGACCATCTTGCGGTCCAGCGCGGTGCGCCCTTCGCCCTCCGGGTGCTTCTCGAAGATGGCGCGCGCCAGCGCCGTCCAGCGTGCGAACAACTCGCGGTCGTGCCGCGCGGGCTGGTCCACCAGCGGCGCAAGGTCGCTCAGGAACCGCGCGGCGTTGACCTCCCAGGTGGCCTCGGCAGATTCCTGCCACTCGATGGCCGGCGCAGCGGGTGCCGCGGCCGACCGCGCCGGCGCAACAGCACCTCCGCCCCATATCAACAGCGCGGCCGCAAGCGCGGCCGGCAGCCAGGGCTTCATCCAACCATCCTCCGAGAATCCTGATGCACTATTAAACGGCGCGCCTGCCGGAATGTTTCCGCCAAAGGCGCCCGCGCGCCCAGCCCTGACGAATGAGTTTTTTGTCGCACGCGGGTCCAGGTGACGGCGGGCCGTCCCGCCGATCTGGAATCCATGACCGGCCGGCCGGCCCCCGCCCCCCCAAAATCTTTTTTCTCGCACCGGCTT
>VGYT01000440.1 GCA_016872895.1 Planctomycetota bacterium | reverse complement strand
GTTGGCGAAGCCGTTGACGTGCGGGATCAGCGCGTCGGTCAGGGTGCGCGTGTAATCGGCGTGTTCCTCCTCGCTGCGGTAGGGCAGGTCGCAGAGGAACCTCGAGGTCCCGCCCCCGTACCACCCGAACTCCTGCACCACCACCGGCTTGCCGTAATGGTCCATGCGGGCGTTGCCGATGCAGCAGCTCAGCCAGTACTTCAGCGGCTCGCCGCCATCAAGAGGGTCGCCCCGTCCACCCGACACGCACTCCCACGCCGGATACGGAAAGACATGGTTCACGCCAATGGCCTGCCGGACACAGTTCAGCCCAAGCCCGGCCATGATGCCGAAGCGGCGGTCGCAGTCGGCGGCGTCGAAGCGGTCGAACACTTGACATATCCGTGCGCACGGATATATTGGTGCTCACAAATGGAATGTGGGCTAGGGAGGCTGACTATGGAAAGGCGCGAGGAATATCTGATCGGTCTGCTGGACGCCGAACTGCGCAAGCGGGGATACGGCGGCGGGATCGAGCCAGCCGAGGAACCCCTGCAACGGGTCGACGCCGCATACCGCCATCCCGATGGGGGCAGCCTCGTCGTCGAGAGCAAGCTGCCCCACCTCTACCGCGCCGAGGAGTTCCGAGGCCTGGTCGGCGATGCCATCCTCCGTTTTCAGAAACCGGCCCCTCCCGCGCCCGGCAGGCGCCTCATGCTCGCCTTCCTCCTCGCCCGGATGAGCCGCAACGCCGAGCGGGACCTGCGGGACTACGCCGAGCGCTTCATGCCCGACCTCCAATGGCTCGTCCTGTCGGAGGACGGGCGGGGGCGGATGCGCCTGGACGGGCGGGACGAGGACATCGAAGGAGCCGAGCCGCTCCGGCGCCGCGAGGGCGCCCCGGCGGGATCGGGCCGCGCGGGGCTCTTCTCGCCGAAGCGCCAATGGCTCTGGAAGCTGCTCCTGATGCCCGGCATGGACTCCCGTTACTGGGGCGGCCCCAGGCAGAGGCCGAGGAGCGTCAACGAGCTTGCCGGGGTGTCGGGCGTGTCCCAGCCGTCTGCTTCCTCGTTCCTCAGCCGGGCGGAGGCGGCGGGCTTCGTCAGGCGCGTCCCTTCTGGCTTCGTGGTCGAGCGACATCGTGAGCTGCTGGACGACTGGGTCCATGCGATCAAGCACGGCCGGAGGGAGGAGCACCCGTTGCGGTTCGTCTACCCGGACGAGCCGGAGGAGAAGTGGATCGGAAAGTTGCGCTCCTTCTGCCGGCCGCCCGAGGGCGGACCGTCGCGTCCGCCGGTAGTGGTCGGATCGCACCTAGCCTGCCATCTCCTGGGGGTGGGCCGCTCCAACGTCCGGCTGCCGTGGCTGTACTCGGCGGCCAAGCCGGAGGAGGCCATGGCGGCGCTGGATCTCGCGCCGGCGGAGCGGGGCGAGGGGCGGCTGTCGCTGGTGGTCCCGTCCTCGCCGGAATCTGTGTTCGGGGGCTTCGTCTGGGCGGACGGGCTGCCGGCTGGCGACGCCCTGCAATGCTACCTCGACGTCAGGCTCTCCCACGCCAGGGGCCTGGAGCAGTCCGAGGCCATCATGGACCGCGTCCTGCGGCCCCACTTCGAGGGGAGGAAGTGATGTTGCGCGACCCGGCGTTCGACAGGGTGTTCGCGGCCGCGGTCGAGGTGATGCGGCCGTACCTCGGCGATATCATCTGCATCGGCGGGTGCGCCAACGCCCTCTATCGCCACCATGGCGTCATGGTTCGAGTCCCCAATCCCGCGGCATACGTGGTGCAGAAGGTCCTGATCCGCGACCAGCGGAGGAAGATCGAGTCCCGGGCGAAGGACTGCTACTACATGTACGAGGTGTCGGTCGTGTTCCGGGACAACCTCGCGGCGCTCGGCCGGGAATACGATGGGCTGCACGACCTGCCGGCCCCTTGGATGAAGCGGTTCGCGAAGGGCATTCGAACCTTGTTCAGGGACGAGCACGCCGAGGGGGCGACCTCCGCCCTCGACGTCCACGAGGGATCCGGTATCGACGGCCCGCGCCTCTCAGCGGGCGTGATCCAGAGGGCCGTGGCCAAGATGCTCGACGCCATGGGCGTCAGCTGACGGCGCCGCACCACGGCATTTCACCCGCGAGTGACGGGCGGTGCCGGCCTACTTCCGCCACCGCCAAACCCAAGGAGCCCATTCTGTCGAGGGCGGCTTCGGGGGCTTCGGCGGAGGCGGCGGCGGATGATGCCGCGGTCGGGAAGCTGCCCCTCTACCTGCGCAACTACTATCGCATCGCCCGGACGAGCCTCTTTGGGGCGCTGGCTGGTTCTTGCCGTCCAGAAGCCCGACGCGGACATGGCCGCTCCCGCCGAGTACGCCCGCGCAGCAAGGACGGAGCACGCACCTTGTCCTCCCGTTGCCCAAGCGCGCTCTCTGTGTCGCGTTCACGACCACTCAGGGGTGGTGCCCCGTTGACGGGAACATCAGATGAATCGAAAATCCGGCAGCCCGCCGCCGGTGATCACCCGATGGACGTCGTCCCACATCCGGTCCTGATAGGCGCGGCAGGTGTAGAGGCCGAGTAGCGAACAGGTCAGCGTGGTCGTGGCCCGGGCGCGGACCTGCCGCTTGCCGTTCACGCGTTTGACCAGCCCGGCGTAGACCGTGGCCAGCGCCTTGGGCCTGCCGTCCGCCGCGAAGATGCCGCCGTGGTTGCTGATGTCATTGGATGCCGGCATGTCAAAGGTCGGCCAGTTGACGAAGCCGTTGACGTGCGGGATCAGCGCGTCGGTCAGGGTGCGCGTGTAATCGGCGTGTTCCTCCTCGCTGCGGTAGGGCAGGTCGCAGAGGAACCTCGAGGTCCCGCCGCCATACCACCCGAACTCCTGCACCACCACCGGCTTGCCGTAATGGTCCATGCGGGCCTTGCCGATGCAGCAGCTCAGCCAGTACTTCAGCGGCTCGCCGCCGTCGAGGGGATCGCCGCGGCCGCCGGGCACGCACTCCCAGG